>NZ_CP099567.1:0-304767 GCF_022530855.2 Candidatus Vondammii sp. HM_W22
GTGAATCTTTGGAATAAATGCATCAACCGGCTTGAGGGTGAACTCTCACCACAGCAGTTCAATACTTGGATACGTCCTCTACAAACGGTAGAGGAAAATCAATTCATTCGACTCTATGCACCTAATCAATTTGTGCTCAACTGGGTTCGTGACAACTATCTTTCGGACATTACCGATTTTCTCCGGGAAACTGTTGGAGAAAAGGCACCAAAAATTGTACTGGAGATAGGCAGTCGCTCGCAGTCTGCAAAGAAAACCAACAGACCGCATCAAGCATCATCACAGTCAGCCGTGGTAACAACTATTCCAGCAACAACGACTGAACAGATAACCAGTAATCTGAATCCAAATTTTACCTTTGATACCTTTGTCGAAGGGAAATCAAACCAGCTTGCCCGTGCCGCGTCTGTGCAGATAGGTAAAAACCCGGGTGCCGCCTACAATCCACTGTTTATCTACGGTGGTGTTGGATTGGGTAAAACCCATCTGATGCATGCTGTGGGAAACATGATACTACAGAAAAATCCCAAGGCACAGGTTCTCTATGTGCATTCTGAAGGATTTGTTGCCCAAATGGTTAAAGCCCTGCAGCACAATACGATCGATCTATTCAAACGGCGGTTTCGCTCAGTCAATGCCCTGCTCATTGATGATGTGCAGTTTTTTGCCGGTAAAGAGCGCTCACAAGAGGAGTTTTTTCATACCTTCAATGCACTGTTTGAATCACAACAGCAGATCATCCTCTCCAGTGACCGTTTCCCAAAAGAGGTCACTGGTCTGGAAGAGCGCCTGAGATCACGCTTTGGCTGGGGCCTCACCGTTGCTGTTGAACCGCCGGATCTCGAAACCCGTGTAGCAATTTTAAAAGGAAAAGCAGATCAACTATTTGGTATTGACCTCCCAAATGAAGTCGCATTCTTCATTGGAAAGCGGGTCAGATCGAATATTAGGGAGCTGGAAGGTGCACTGCGGCGTATTGTTGCGAACTCTGAATTTACCGGTCGGCCAATAAATCAAGAGCTCGCAAAAGATGCTTTAAGGGATATGCTTGCCGCTCAAGATAAACTAGTTACCATCGAAAATATTCAAAAAACGGTGGCAGAATATTTCAAAATAAGAACTTCCGGTCTTCTTTCGGCAAAACGTAGCCGTAGTGTTGCTAGGCCCAGGCAAATCGCTATGACATTGGCAAAAGAGCTAACGAACCATAGTCTTCCTGAAATAGGCGAGGCTTTTGGTGGCCGGGACCATACAACTGTTCTCTATGCCACGAGAAAAATAGCGGAGTTGAAAGAAAGTGACCACCGGATTGCTGAAGACTATGGAAACCTGTTAAGAACCCTTACAAACTGATGTGGATAATATCTTGATGTTTTTCAGATAAAACAGCAAGCTGTGGTTACCCACAGATAAGTAACAGGAAACAGATTAGATATACATATGGTTATACATATGAGAGATTATTGTAATAATCTGAAATATATAGATAATTTAATGTTATCCCCCCTTTTGGCTGTGGGTAATAATAATAGTAATTTAGTAAATATACTTTTTATATTAATAAAGAGAACTTCAACATGAAGATCGTTACACCGAGGGATAATTTGCTAAAACCACTTCAACAAGTAGCAGGTGTTGTTGAACGCAGGCAGACGCTACCTATACTTGCCAATGTTCTAATCAATGCAGTAAATGGCCGACTTGACATTACGGCAACGGATCTTGAAGTTGAAATGAAAACTTCCACAGAAGTTGAATGTGATGGGGAGTTGGATTTTACTCTTCCTGCACGAAAACTGCTGGATATATGCAGAGCCCTTCCTAACAACTCAACTATTCAATTAACCATCGAAGGGGATAGAGCAGTTCTTAAATCGGGAAAAAGCCGATTTACACTTGGCGTGTTGCTTGCCCAGGATTATCCGTCAATCGATCCTGTTGCCAGTAGTCATCGTTTTTCAGTCCCTCAAAAAATTTTAAAACGATTGATCGAAAAAACGCAATTTGCCATGGCACAACAAGATGTTCGGTATTATCTCAATGGCATGTTATTGGAAGTGAGAGAAAACATGATCAGGGCTATTGCTACTGATGGACACAGACTGGCACTCAGTGAAGCTCAGTGTAACCTGGAAGATGCTGTTGACGTTCAGGTCATACTGCCAAGAAAGGCTGTACTTGAACTTTCTCGCCTATTGTCTGATATCGATGATGAATTGGAAATCGATGTAAGTAGTAATCATATTAGGATTAAAGTTAGCTCGACCAGTTTTACCTCAAAATTAATTGATGGAAAATTTCCGGATTACCAGAGAGTTATTCCCAGTAATACATCCAAGCTGGTGCTTGCCTCAACGGATGAACTGGGGCATGCACTACAACGTACCTCCATTCTTTCCAATGAGAAATACAGAGGCATTCGTTTCCAATTCACAAATGGAATGCTTCAACTGCTTGCCCATAACCCTGAGCAAGAGGAAGCAGAAGAAGAGATTGAAATTGAGTATGAAGATGAAGAGTTGGTGGTTGGTTTTAATGTTGGGTATCTAATCGAAGTGCTGAATGTCATTGAGACCGATAAAGTAAGATTGCACTTGAGTGATGCAAACAGCAGCTGTCTAATTCAAAACATGGATAGTGAAGAGAATAAATATGTCATCATGCCTATGCGTCTGTAACTGATTTTCTGAAACATCAAATATGATCATATAAGTTGAGCTTCAGGGCTTTTAACTAAAGGCCAAAGTCAATGGCCATCAAAAATCTCCATATAATAAATCTACGTAATATTCGGCAGATCGAGATTAATCCATCGCCGATGCTGAATATGATATGGGGTGACAATGGATCAGGAAAAACTTCAATACTCGAATCAATCTACATTCTATGTAGAGGAAGATCATTTCGGGGTTTAAGGGCAGGGCCTATTATCAGAAATGGTGAGGAGTATCTCCAGGTTTTTGCCGTCATACAAAGTGCGGAGATAAAATCTTCTATTGGAATAAAAAAACATCCGGTAAAACAGAAGTCAAAATTGATCAAACAATGATAAGAAAACTTTCTGATCTGGCAAAAAAAATCCGCTACAAATCATTACCCCAAAATCCCATGAGATTCTAGAAAGAGGCCCAGAGTATAGAAGGCGTTTCCTAGAGTGGGGAGTGTTTCACGTGGAACAATAATTTCAACGTATATACAGTCGATTCTACAAAGCGCTTGCGCAACGTAATTCTGCTCTTAAGCAGAAAAGTAGCAGCGCTTCTGCGTGGAATAATAAAATTATACAAATGGGTAATAAATTAACGGAAGCAAGATATAGATACTTTCAGATATTCCTTAGCGTAGTTGAGAAGGAACTTTCTTTTTTTATGGAAAACGAGAAGATTAATTTTACCTGGAAACAAGGCTGGCCAGATCACAAGACTTTGGAAGATTCTATTCGCGATAATATTTCTATGGATATGGAGAGAGGGTTTACTAGAGAAGGCCCACACCGTGCAGATGTTGTTATTAAGTACAATAGTGGCAATGTGTCTCAAACAGCATCCAGGGGCCAGCAAAAAATTATTACTGTTGCCATGCAAATAGCACTGTCTGTAATTACAAAGAGAGCGACATCAAAGCCGCCTATTTTCCTGATTGATGAGCTAACGTCTGAATTGGACAAAAATAATAGAGAAAAACTACTCACCAGATTGGTGCAGTTAAAATATCAAATATTTATAACAGGTACAGATCCATTACAGCACAGCACGATGAAAATGTTTCACGTGAAACATGGCGAGTTGTGAATTTACTACCGGCCATTGCAGCCTATCTTACCAGTGCTCTAGAAAATCATGGATCATTGACATAATCATCTGGTCCGTAAGCCGTTGATTCGGTGTATAATGACCGAATCATATTCAGGAGTACTCTATGAGTTACGACTCTTCAAATATAAAAGTTTTAAAAGGATTGGATGCGGTTCGCAAGCGTCCAGGTATGTATATTGGCGATACCGATGATGGTACCGGCCTTCATCATATGGTTTTTGAAGTTGTCGATAACTCAATTGATGAGACGCTGGCTGGTCATTGCACTGAAATACATGTGATTATCAGAGAAGGTGAATCGGTCACCGTTATTGATAATGGACGGGGTATTCCTGTAGATATACATAAGGAAGAGGGACGTTCCGCTGCCGAAGTTATTTTAACGATACTCCATGCTGGTGGTAAGTTTGATGATAACTCCTACAAGGTATCGGGGGGGCTGCATGGCGTGGGTGTCTCGGTTGTTAATGCCTTGTCAGAACAGCTTGAATTAGTCATCTATCGGGACGGCAAGATCCATAAGCAGGAGTATGCGCACGGTGATCCCCTGGAACCTCTCACGGTAGTTGGTGATACAGAGAAGACAGGTACAGAAATTACATTTAAGGTGAGTAGCGAAACTTTTTCAAATATCGAATTTCATTACGAGATCCTGGCTAAACGCCTGCGTGAACTCTCATTTCTGAATTCAGGCGTGCGAATTCTTTTGAGGGATGATCGTAATGATAGGGAAGATATTTTTGAATATGAAGGTGGAATAGGGGCTTTTGTCGCACACCTTAATCGCAATAAAACACCGCTGCATCAGGAAGTATTCCATTTCATCGCTGAAAAAAATGATGTGATTGTTGAACTTGCCATGCAATGGAATGAGTCCTATCAGGAAAATATATTCTGCTACACAAATAATATTCCACAGCGGGATGGTGGCAGTCATCTGGCAGGATTCCGGGGCGGTTTGACCCGAACCTTGAATCAATATATTGAACAGGCCGGCTTGGCTAAGAAACAGAAGGTGAATACGACGGGTGATGATGCAAGGGAAGGTCTGACAGCCGTTCTTTCGGTAAAGGTTCCGGACCCTAAGTTTTCATCACAGACCAAGGATAAACTGGTCTCTTCAGAAGTGAAGGGTATTGTTGAGGCGGTTTTATCTGAAAAGCTAAATGAGTTCCTACTGGAGCACCCTGCAGACGCTAAAATTATTGCAGGAAAAATGGTCGAGGCGGCGCGGGCAAGAGAAGCAGCCCGCAAGGCCCGGGAAATGACGCGGCGTAAAGGTGTGCTCGATATCGCTGGACTTCCTGGGAAGCTGGCTGATTGTCAGGAGAAAGACCCCTCACAGTGCGAAATATACTTGGTGGAAGGTGACTCTGCGGGTGGTTCTGCAAAGCAGGGTAGAGACCGAAGAACTCAGGCAATTCTCCCGCTCAAAGGAAAGATTCTCAATGTTGAAAAGGCCAGATTCGACAAGATGATCGCCTCTGCAGAGGTGGGGACACTGATAACCGCCCTTGGGTGCGGTATTGGCAGAGAAGAGTTTGATCCGGAAAAATTGCGTTACCACCGCATCATTATCATGACAGATGCGGATGTGGATGGTGCTCACATTCGTACACTGTTACTTACTTTTTTCTATCGTCAGATGCATGAACTGGTGGAGAGAGGGCATATCTATATTGCTCAACCACCACTCTATAAAGCTAAGAAAGGGAAGCAGGAGCAGTATCTGAAAGATGATGCCGACCTGAACCGATATCTGTTGCAGGTAGCACTGGATAATGCAGAGCTTCATGTTAATGAAGAGGCTCCGCCGCTTGCAGGGAAATCGCTGGAATCCCTTGCCAAGCAGTATTCAGCGGTTGGGGAAACCATCAAGAGACTTTCGAAGCGTTACAAACAGATTCTTATGGAAAAACTGGTCTACATGCCGAAATTTGATATCCAGATGCTTTCCGACTCAGAGGGAATGGAGGCATGGATTAAAGAACTTTCAGGCAGAGTGAGTACAGAGCAGAGTGTATCAAATCGATATGAGATCTCTTTTATCGATGAAACAGATGACAAAAGTGCTGTTATCAAAATATCTCATTTCATTCATGGGTTGAGTAAAGATTCATTTTTGCCCATAGAATTCTTCTCCGGCGGTGAGTACCAAAAATTGGTTGCGTTGGGAGAGAAACTGGATGGCCTGTTTGGAGAGGGCGCCTATGTAAAACGCGGAGAGAGACGCCGCGACGTGACCAGCTTTGGCCAAGTGCTCTCCTGGTTGATGGACGAAGCTAAGAGAGGTCAGCATATCCAGCGCTATAAAGGACTTGGTGAGATGAATCCGGAACAACTCTGGGAGACAACCATGGATCCTGAATACCGCAGGCTGCTCCAGGTAACAATAGAAGATGGCGTAAGTGCTGATGAGGTTTTTACTACCTTGATGGGTGATCAGGTAGAGCCTCGTCGAGAATTTATTGAGACGAATGCGTTGACGGTTGAGAATCTTGATGTGTAATTGCACTGATAAATAAATCGGAGCCTGTAAAGTTTTCTGTGTAACTACCTGGGCTAAATATATTCCGCTAAGCGTTCTACGAACTCAATCATAAATCTATTCAGTGCTGGTTTCCAATGACGGATCGGCATTGTCCACTTTTTCGATGCGGCCTGGATTGCCAGATAGATCACCTTTCGTATGTCCTCCGGGTAGTTAACAGCGTGTTCAGGTTCTCCCAATGGGCACGCCAGGAGCGGCTTGATCTGGGGATACTTGTTGTCCCATCGGTCAGAGAGTAATCCCCCCGGGAAGTAGCTGACGCCAAAAGTAGAATTTTCTCGTAATATGAACGCAGGAGATTCTGCATGAAGACATCAAGATTCAAGGACAGCCAGATCTTTGCTATTCTCGAGCAGGCTGAGACTGTCACACCAGTTTCCGATCTGTGCCGGGAGCATGGCATGAGCAGTGCCACCTTCTACAAGTGGCGCGCCAAATACGGCGGCATGGAGGCCTCTCTCATGAAGCGTATGAAGGAACTCGAGGATGAGAACCGGCGACTCAAGAAGATGTACGCGGAGACCAAATTAGAGGCGGAGATGGTCAGGAGGCCCTGGCAAAAAAGTGGTAAGGCCATCTCGTCGCAAGGAGATGGCCAGGATCGCAGCTACGCAGGATGGCGTGTCGGTACGCCTGGCTTGTCGTGCATTCTGTATCAGCGAGACCTGCTATCGCTATCAGGCCAAGCATTCGAGCGACAACGCACTGATTGAAGATTGGTTACTCCGATTGACGATGACCAATCGAACCTGGGGTTTCGGGTTGTGCTACTTGTACCTGCGCAATGTGTAGGGTTACCCCTACAATCATAAACGTGTATACCGCATATACAGGGAGTTTGAGCTGAACTTGCGGATCAAGCCCAAACGTCGATTGAAGCGCGACGTGCCGGATGCGCTAGCTGTACCTCGTCAAATTAACATCAATGTGGTCGATGGATTTTATGCATGACAGCCTGGCCGATGGCCGTAGCTTCAGGACGTTCAATGTCATCGACGACTACAATCGTGAGGGGCTGGGTATTGAGGTGGACTTCTCGTTACCGGCAGTGCGTGTCATTCGTGCACTGGAACAGATCATCGAGTGGCGAGGCAAGCCAAATTCCATTCGCTGCGACAATGGCCCCGAACTAATCAGTGGTCAACTGATGGAGTGGGCAGAGAAACAATGGATTAAGTTACACTATATCCAGCCCGGCAATCCGCAACAGAACGCGTACGTGGAGCTTTTTAACAGAACAGTTCGACATGAATGGCTGAACCAGCATCTCTTTGAGTCGATCGAGTATGCCCAGCACACCGCCACTCAATGGTTGTGGCGCTACAATACAGAGCGGCCAAACATGGCCATTGGAGGAATAACACCGTATCAGAAGTTGGCGCAAGCCGCATAAGCTCTACTTTTGTGCGCAGCTGAAAATGGGGGGATTACCCATCGAGTTCCGTACCATATGCACGATACAGAGCTAGATCTGGGTATCCGGAAAGGCCGTGTTGATGGCATCAGGAAAGCCTTTTAAGCCATCGACACAGGCAATCAAAATATCCTTCACACCGCGGTTTTGAAGCTCTGTCAACACGTTCAGCCAGAATTTAGCCCCCCTCATTCTCCGATAACCACATCCCTAATAATTCCTTGTGGCCTTCCAGGTTTAACGCCCAGAGCGAGGTAAATTGCTTTGTTGATCACTTTCTTGTCTTGCCGGATTTTAACGACAATCCTGTCCAGATAAACAATAGGCTGAATCGCATCCAGGGGGGGTGAGATTGCCA
Organism: Candidatus Vondammii sp. HM_W22; assembly: GCF_022530855.2. GTDB lineage: Bacteria > Pseudomonadota > Gammaproteobacteria > Chromatiales > Chromatiaceae > Vondammii. The sequence goes on from NZ_CP099567.1 coordinate 8,139, forward strand.
TTCAACAACCTGCTCGATAACCGCATCAGTAACTTTGGATATGAGTGTGGCAGAGACATCGGCTCCGTACATTTCCTTGAATGTCGTGACGATTTCGCGGATCGTCTCATACCCTGAGCATACAGGAAGAGGATCTTGTCATCCATTGAGGTAAATCGACGCTGGTGCTTCTTAACTAGCTGAGGTTCAAAGCTGCCCGCTCTATCTCGCGGGGTATCCAGTTCAAACTGGCCATCTTCCGTTTGCAAGGTCTTACTGGTCGTGCCGTTGCGGCTATTACTCGCTTCGGACTGTTCATGTTTGGCAAAGCCAAGGTGATCATCCGGTTCAACGTTGAGGGCTGCATCGACCGTGATTCTGGGCTGCATTGGCCGAAACTCTCGCTGTGATCTTCTTCAGTTTTGATGTTTTTAGCGGCCGCTTGGGCTATCGCCTGGAGCTCTTTCTTGTCGATTATCTGCCTATCCTCTCCCTTGTTTGGGTTTAATGATAGACAGTTACACAGAATTCAGGATAGTCTCGAGATTTTATCAATAAGCTGGTTATCGGGGGGCGTAACTGAGCCAAGGATGAATGGGAGGAACCCGTACCCGACCCTCAGCCTGAGTTCACCTTCCAGTAGATAGTAACTGGCATTGTCGTTGCCGTCACGCTCGATCAATGTTTGCCTGGGATATAGTGAAGATTTCAACGGCCTCACCCAGCGTTTCGAGCTGCCCTGGCTCAGTGCCTGCGGAGGAATGAAGGTGAGCCGTTGTTCGATGTCAGGTTCAAGATGTAACCGGCAAATTGACCAGTGTAGCGGTTTGCAGATATCAGCAGCCGCAACGGGGTAGCTTAGGGCTGTTCAATCGTAGAGTGCCTGTCAGCTGCATGACTGATTGTAACTCATGACGTTCAAGATAACTCTTTATCCCCTGATTGATTTTGCCGCATATCAGTGGATCATAAAACAGTGCAGTGCCAATACCAACGGCTGTCGCTCCCGCTATCAGAAACTCCAGGACATCTTCTGCACAGGTGATACCGCCCTGTCCAATGATGGGAATACCATGGTCTCTACAGACCCGATAAACTTGATGTACTTTCAGTAGGGCGACCGGTTTGATCGCCGGGCCGGAAAGTCCGCCTTGATTGTTGCCTATAATCGGCGAGCGGTTCTCGATATTGATTGCCATACCCATCAGTGTGTTGATGACGGCAAAGGCGTCGGTACCTGCTTCGATACACCCTTTGGCGTTGCCGGCGATATCGGTCTGGTTGGGAGAGAGCTTGGTGATCAATGGCTTGTTGGTAGCACGGCGGCAGGCCTCTACCACCTTTGCTGACATGGCTGGATCATTACCAAACGCGATCCCACCCTCCTTAACGTTCGGGCAGGAGATATTGATCTCAATGGCACTAATGGGAGAGTTGTCAAAACGGCGGGTGACCTCTTCATACTCTTCGATGCTGGAGCCGGAAACATTGGCGATAAACAGGGTCTCGGAGAAATCGAGGGTGGGCAGTATCTCCCTCACCACTTTATCAATCCCCGGGTTTTGCAAGCCGATGGCGTTGAGCATGCCATCAGGTGTTTCGTAAATTCTATGGGGCTGGTTGCCCAGGCGGGGTTTCAGTGTGGTGCCCTTGAGGCAGATCGCACCGGCATCCCGGTTGGAAAATCCTTTTACCCGCGTATACTCTTCGCCGAACCCAACACAGCCGGAGAGCAGTACCAGAGGTGTGGTAAAATCAAGACCGCAAAATTCTACAGCGAGAGGTGAATCTGTGGTTGATGTCATCGAATGTTTCCATCGTTATGTTTAACATTGTTCTGTATCAACCGGAGATTCCACCCAATACAGGCAACATCATACGCTTGTGTGCCAATACTGGCAGCACCCTCCACCTGATTCATCCTCTGGGCTTTCAGCTTGAGGATAAACAGCTGCGCCGGGCCGGACTCGATTATCATGACCTTGCCTGTGTGCGGGAACATCATTCCATGGAGCAATTTTTCACAGAGGTGCAGCCAAAGCGTATATATGCTTGTTCCACCCGGGGAAAGCGTAGCCACGCCGATGTGGATTATCAACCGGGTGATACCCTGCTGTTCGGTCCGGAAACCCGTGGATTGTCTCAGGCGATGCTGGATCAACTGCCACAGGATAGATTGATTTGTATCCCGATGAAACTTGGTAACCGAAGCCTCAATCTGGCAAATGCGGTAACGGTGATACTTTATGAAGCTTGGCGGCAGCTTGACTTTGCAGGGTCCAGGTAAGCCTGAAATAAATCGGTAGCTTTTCACCCTGCCTCTTGCCGCTTTCTTCGTCCTAGCAGATTTTGCACCGCCTCTTTTGGGTCCAGGTTCTGATGGAGCACCCGGTAGACCTGTTCAGTGATCGGCATTTCGACGCCCAACTTGCGGGCTTTGTTATAAATCGCCTGGGCGGTCATCACTCCTTCCACCTCCTGACCGATCTCTTGTTTTGCCTCGTCGATGGAGAGTCCCTGGGCGAGAGCTAGGCCCATGCGGCGATTTCTTGATTGGTCATCGGTGCAGGTCAGCACCAGATCGCCCATGCCGCCAAGACCCATGAGCGTTTCACGCTTTCCGCCCAGTGCCATCCCCAAACGCATGATTTCGGCCAGTCCTCGGGTTATAAGAGCGGCGCGGGTATTGGCGCCAAATCCAAGGCCATCGGCGATTCCTGCTCCAATGGCCATCACATTCTTGGCGGCGCCTCCTACCTCTAGTCCGATGATGTCATCACTGGTGTAGGCGCGGAAACAGTCGGAATGGAGATAACCGGCAATTTTCTCAGCGTGCTCAGGTGAAGAGGAGGCAACGGTAACTGCTGTAGGCAGTCTTTTTGCCACTTCACTGGCAAAGCTGGGGCCGGATATCACAGCGGTTGGCTTGTCACCAAGCAAATCAGCGGCGACTTCGTGGAGCAGACTGAGTGTCTGGGGTTCAACTCCCTTGGTGGCCCAGCTCAACGAAGTCTGCAGCTCCATCATTGGTACTGCCTTTTCCAGGACGGCCTTGAAGGCGTGGCTGGGAACCACAATGATCACCTCCTCGGCGCCCTGCAATGCTGCACCCAGATCAGCAGTGACTGACAGTCCACCCGGAAAAGGGTAGCCAGGGAGGAATTCACGGTTTTCACCATCCCTGTGCAGTCTCTCCGACTCAGTAGCGAGATGTCCCCAGAGCCTCACAATTGCACCATTGCGGCTTAGCAGGATCGCTAAGGCAGTTCCCCAGGAGCCGGAACCAAGAACAGCAATAACAGGATGTTGAGCGGTCATTTGGTTTTAATGCACGGTGCTCTGCTCATCGGCTGGTTTCTGCTGTTGCTTGTTTTGAAGATGTTGTGCATAAAGGGCGTCAAAGTTGACAGGGGTGAGCAGAAGTTGGGGGAAGCTGCCTTTGTTCACCAGATCGGAAACCACTTCTCGTGCGTAGGGGAAGAGGATGTTGGGGCAGTAAGCGCTCATCATTTGGCCCATCTCTGCATCCGGGAACCCCTTGAGGATGAAAATACCTGCCTGCTGCATTTCAACTAGGAAGGCTGTTTTTCCGCCAACTTTGGTCGTCACAGTGATGGTCAGCACGACTTCAAACAGATTTTTTTCAAGCTTATTGACGTTACTGTTGAGATTCAGATTGGACTCCGGCTCCCATTTGTCAGTAAAGATGGCGGGTGAATTAGGCGTCTCGAAGGAGATGTCCTTCACGTAGATACGTTGCAGGGCAAACTCGCGGCTTTGTTCTGTTGCTTGGTTATTTTCAGTCATAGTTTCAATCTCATTTTCAGATACTATTTTTTGTGGCTTACCGGCAGGGTGGCATTTTCCCACGCCAGCATACCGCCTTGCAGATTATAAACCTTTGCAAAGCCCGCATTGCGTAATTGTTTGCAGGTGGCACTGGATTGCGCTCCGGATCGACAGGCGACAATGATGGGGTTGTTTTTATGCTTTTCCAATTGTTGCAGCTGGTTCTTCAGTCCGCTGGCGGGGATGTTGAGAGCGTTAATAATGTGGCCCTTGGTAAAATCATTCATTGGCCGTATATCGACCACTACAGCCTCTACCCGGTTTATTAGCTCTGTCGCCCGCAATGGCCGAACAGAGTTTTTTTCACTGGCGGCGAGTAGGTTCTGCGCCAGTAAAACGACAATAACAGCCAAGGCTGCAACAAGCCCTAGGTGGTTGCCGGTGAATTCGATGAGTTGTTCCATAAAATTTCTAAAGGTCGCTGATGTTAATAGAGAGAGGCTATTCTAGCCCACATTCGATAGAGTGTGTGCATTCCCCCGCGCGTAGGAAGGAACAGTAAAAAATTATTTCGACAGGCCCGGCGGTAAAAAAATAGAATAGGAAGCCCCCGTCTTCTGGTCGATTTACCGGACTTAGTGAAGGTATTTGCTCTGTTTAGGTATAAGAAACCGTAAGAATAGATGTCTAAAAAGCAATAAATCCCAATATTAGCCAGGCGGTCAAATATGCTTACTAGGCGGCGTACTTCATGCGTGTCACATTGAAGTAACTTTTCACTCGTTTACTCGTCAGAGTTCAGTTCCGGTGAATAGGCAGGCAAGAAAAAGTAGACAATGCCGATTCGGTCGTAATCTTGGTTAGCATCTGATGGAAGTCTTTGAGGTCGTCTTCCGTCTTGATATTTTTAGCGGCCGCATGAGCGATCGCCTGTAGTTCTTTCTTGTTCATAGTGCCTATCCTCAACCACGCTTGGGTTTAATGATAGACAGTTACACAGAATTCAGGACATCCTCAGTATCAGAAATACCTTTCCCGGTGTAGATTCAATCAGTGCCCTTAGGAATTTGATCAGCACTTTCGCATTCGTGGCTGAGTTATAACTGAAAGTGTTGTTTGAAGGGAATTGAAAAAAAGCGGGGTATCTGGTTGATTTGTTGTTGCGAGACATCAAAACAACCATTGGAGATACGCCACCACGAGTAAGAATAACGTTGTTAAGCTGGCAGGTCGAGATACGATTATCGATCCGCTGACAAAGTTGCTGAGAAGCGGTGCAGAGCAGTTGATCTGCCAGGCGGTGGAGGCCGAGCTGCTGGAGCTGTTGGCGGAGCACGTCGAGCGACGGACAGAGGATGGCAAGGCGGGTGTGGTGCGTAATGGTCACCTGCCAGCTCGTAAACTGCAGACAGGATTGGGGCCAGTCATGGTCAAGATCCCCAAAGTTCGCGCGAAGACCGGCGAGCCGGTGACGTTCCGATCAGCTCTGGTGCCGCCGTATGTACGCAAGACGAAGTCACTGGAAGCGGCGCTGGCGTGGCTCTATCTGAAGGGGATTTCCAGTGGAGAGATAGGTGAAGCCCTTAAAGTGCTGGTGGGTCCGGATGCAACAGGCTTGTCGGCCGGCACGGTGTCGCGTCTGAAGCAGGTCTGGGCAGAAGAATATCGGGGCTGGTGCGAAGAGCGTCTGGATAAGGGCCATTGGGTGTATGTGTGGGCAGACGGTGTCTACAGCGGACAGAGAGCAGACGAAGCTGTGTGCCCTGGTGGTGATCGGCGTGAATGAGCGTGGTGAGAAGCATTTTCTGGCAATTGAGGATGGTGTACGGGAGTCCACACAGAGCTGGTGGGAGGTACTGTTGAAACTGAAGTCACGCGGACTGACCCCGCCAAAATTGGCGATCGGTGACGGTGCTATGGGGTTCCGGGCTGCGCTGGAGGAAGTGTATCCGGAGACGCGCCAGCAGCGCTGCTGGATGCACAAGACCATGAACGTGCTGAACTGCCTGCCAAGGTCAGCTCAGCCGAAAGCGAAGCAGGCACTGCACAACATCTGGCAGTCGGAGACCCAGGCCGATGCGGAAAAGGCCTTTGATCTGTTTATCAAAACGTATGAGCCAAAGTATCCGAAGGCTGCCATCTGTCTGCACAAAGACCGAGAGGAACTGATGGCTTTCTATCAATTTCCTGCGCAGCATTGGCAGAGCATTCGGACCAGCAATCCGATTGAATCCACCTTCGGGACAATCCGCCATCGAACCAGGCGTTCCAAGGGCTGCCTATCGCGTGACGGCATGCTACACATGATGTTCAAACTCGGCCTGTGCGCCGAGAAGAAGTGGAGACGATTACGGGGTTTCGATTACCTGGCGAAGGTGATAAGCCGGAATCAAATTTAAAGAGGGTGTTGAGGCAGCAAGAGTCGATCAGGTCGCCGCTTGATTCAACTGGCTAAACACCAGATTTGACTATAACTCAATAAATTCACGGCCATTATCGACTTGAATCCTCAAGGGCTTATGCTTATTACAGAGTCGTAATTGCTCTATAGCATCCGCAACCTATTCTCCTTTTGTAGCACGATCAACCGCAATAGCAACACATTCTCGGCTCAAATTATCGACTACAGTTAACGCTCTGATTCGTCGCCCATTGAATAGTTGATCGGCGACAAAACATACTCCAGCACTGATCAATATGAGAGAGCTCCGGTCTGTCCATCCGGTGTGCGGCGGCAACTCGACGCCTTGGTCGTTTGCGCCTTAGATTCAGGTCCTCCTCACGATAGATGCGCAACACACGCTTATGATTCATCCGCCAGCCTTCACGCTACAATAGAATGTGAATGCGTTGATAGCCATAACGAACACGGTCTTTGGCAATTTCACATACCCGGGATCGTAAAGCCGGATCATCATGCTTCCTGCTTTTGTGGCTATAATTGCTGCGGCTCATCTGAATGACTGTACAGGCCCGGCGGTTGCTAACCCGGTAACTGTCCTGGAGAAAGGTAATCAAACGTCGACGCTTGGTCTGCAGCGCTTTTTTCGCACGACATCTATAGGCGACGATTCTTGTCCTCTAGTTGACGTAAACTCCGTCGCTCTGAAACGCCTAAACCTCCAAACTTCTTTTTCCGATTGTAAAACGTCGCGTCCGATATTCCCATCTTGCGGCAGACCTCTGAAATCCGCGTTCCGCTTGCTTTCAGCTTAACGGATCCGCCAGAATTCTCTAATTTAGATCAGTACGGTTTTTAGGGAGGAGGTCAGTATGGGGAGCCCATTCACACTGTTTCCATGAAGGCATTCGGAACTTACATCCTATCACTAAAGACAAAATTTCCCCAGCACCCCACAAAGCTCTATAATTACACACTTTTTCAGACCGGAACGTTTCGATGGCCGCTAACACCCAAGACCGCACTGAACAACTCAAGACCCTGCTTCAGCAGCGCATTCTGATTCTGGACGGTGCCATGGGAACCATGATCCAGCGCCACAAGCTGGAAGAAGCGGATTATCGCGGCGAGCGATTCGCTGACTGGGCCTCGGACCTGAAGGGCAACAACGATCTGCTTTCACTGACCCAGCCTGAGGTGATCAAAGATATCCACTTGGCCTACCTGAAGGCGGGCGCCGATGTTCTCGAGACCAATACTTTCAACGCTAACCGTATTTCCATGGCCGATTACGCCATGGAGGAGCTGAGCTACGAAATCAATGTCGCCTCGGCAAAATTGGCCAGGCAGCTGGCAGACGCAGTCTCAACGCCTGACAAGCCCCGATTTGTGGCTGGTGTAATCGGGCCAACCGGCCGTACCTGTTCACTGTCACCGGAAGTGAATGATCCCGGCTTCCGGAATATCGCATTCGATGATCTGGTGGCCGCCTACGCGGAGGCAACACGAGGTCTGATCGAGGGTGGTTCGGATATTCTGCTGATCGAGACCATTTTCGATACGCTGAATGCAAAAGCTGCAATCTTTGCCGTGGAGCAGGTGTTTGAGGAGGAGGCACTGAGACTGCCCATCATGATCTCCGGCACCATCACCGATGCCTCCGGACGTACACTGTCAGGCCAAACCACGGAGGCATTTTATAACTCTCTGCGCCACGCCCAGCCCATCTCCATTGGCCTTAACTGTGCCCTAGGACCGGATCAGCTGCGACAGTATGTCGAGGAGCTCTCCCGCATCGCAGAGATCCATGTCTCGGTACACCCCAATGCAGGCCTGCCCAATGAGTTTGGCCAGTACGACCTTGGTCCGGATGAGATGGCCCGGCAGATTGACGAGTGGGCGGGCAGCGGCTTTCTTAATATCGTCGGCGGCTGCTGCGGCACCACTCCGGATCATATTCGTGCTATTGCAGAGACAGTGACCAACCACACCCCAAGAGCACTGCCGGAGATAGCGAAAGAGTGCCGGCTCGCCGGCCTGGAGCCCTTTAACATTGGCCAGGACGCCCTGTTTGTCAACGTGGGCGAGCGTGCCAACATCACCGGTTCCGCCGTTTTCAAGCGGCTGATCCTGGGCGAAGAGTATGAAAAGGCCCTAGATATCTGCCGCCTTCAGGTAGAGAACGGCGCCCAGATTATCGACATCAATATGGATGAGGGGATGCTCGAATCCCGTGATGCCATGGTGCATTTTCTCAACCTGATCGCCTCAGAGCCTGATATTTCTAGAGTCCCGGTAATGATTGATTCCTCCAAATGGGAAATTCTGGAGGCGGGCCTGAAGTGCGTTCAAGGCAAATCCGTGGTCAACTCCATCTCCCTGAAAGAGGGAGAGGTACCCTTTATTCGCCATGCAAAACTGATCCGCTGTTATGGTGCGGCCGCGATCGTGATGGCCTTCGACGAAGAGGGACAGGCGGATACGCTGGGGCGAAAGATCGAAATCTGCCAGCGAGCCTACCGCATCCTCACTGAAGAGGTTGGCTTTCCCGCCGAGGATATTATCTTCGATCCGAATATTTTTGCCGTAGCCACCGGCATCGAGCAGCACAACAACTATGGGGTGGATTTCATTGAAGCCACCCGTGAGATCAAGCGAACACTGCCACACGCCATGATCTCCGGCGGCGTATCCAACGTCTCCTTCTCGTTCCGCGGCAACAACCCTGTTCGTGAGGCGATTCACGCTGTATTCCTCTACCACGTCATTGGCGCCGGACTAGATATGGGTATTGTCAACGCCGGGCAACTGGCGATCTATGACGACCTGCCGGAAGAACTCCTCAATCGGGTTGAAGACGTGGTACTCAATCGCCGGGCCGATGCAACGGAGAGACTGCTTGAAGTCGCCGAAAAATACCGGGGAGATGGCACTGCCAGTGAACAGAAAATAGATCTGGAGTGGCGTCGATGGCCTGTCGCCAAACGCATAGAACACGCCATGATCAAAGGCATCACTGAATATATCGAAGAGGATACCCGGGAAGCGCAGCAACAGGCAGAGCGCTCGCTGGATGTCATCGAAGGTCCGCTGATGGATGGCATGAATGTGGTCGGCGACCTGTTTGGGGAAGGCAAAATGTTCCTACCCCAAGTGGTTAAATCCGCCCGCGTAATGAAGAAGGCTGTAGCCTGGCTTGAGCCTTACATAGAAGCGGAGAAGTCTGAAGCTTCCGCCAAATTCCAGGGAAAAATTCTGCTCGCCACAGTGAAAGGCGACGTCCATGATATTGGCAAAAATATTGTCGGTGTGGTGCTTCAATGCAATAGCTACGAAGTAATCGACCTCGGCGTCATGGTACCGGCTGAGACCATTTTACAGCGAGCCAGGGAAGAACAGGTCGATATCATCGGCCTCTCCGGCCTCATCACCCCCTCCCTGGACGAAATGGTGCACATGGCAGGGGAGATGGAGCGGCTGAATATGAAGATCCCGCTGTTGATCGGTGGTGCAACCACATCACTGATCCACACAGCGGTGAAAATTGAACCCAAGTACAGTGGTCCGGCGATCTATGTACCCGACGCATCGCGCGCCGTGGGAGTAGCCAGTAAACTGCTTTCGGAGAGCCATAGAACCCAGTACGTAGCGGAGACAAAAAAAGAGTATCAGGCCGCCCGGGAACGCCGGGCCAATCAGCAGCAGTCACGCTCTCTGATCTCTCTGGCCCAGGCGCAAGCCAATCCTCTGCCCATTGATTGGCAAAACTATACCCCTGCCTTACCCAACCAGCCCGGCATTCATCTGTTGAATGATATTCCTCTGGAATTAATCACCCCCTTTATCGATTGGACCTTCTTCTTCCACGCATGGGAGATGAAAGGGCGCTACCCGAGAATCCTGGATGATCCGGATAAAGGCGAAGAGGCCGGTAAACTGTTCGACGACGCCGAAGCCATGCTGAAGCAGATCATCAGTAATAAATGGCTGAGCGCCAATGCCGTGGTAGGTATTTTTCCTACAAATGCCAAAGGCGATGATATTGAGGTTTATAAGGATGAGAGCCGTAAGGAAGTGCTCACTCACTTCCATTTTCTGCGTAAGCAGGGTAAGCAGCCGACTGGAAAATTCAACGAGTCTCTGGCTGATTATGTGGCGCCGACAAAGAGCGGCGTGAAGGATTATATCGGTGGTTTTGCCTGTACCGCCGGTATTGGCATCGACGAGCATATCGCCCGATTCGAGGCGGACCATGATGACTACAGTGCCATTATGCTGAAAGCAATTGCAGACCGGCTGGCCGAAGCCCTGACGGAATGGCTGCACCAGCATGTGCGGAAAGTGCTGTGGGGCTACGCCGCCGATGAAACACTCAGCAATGAAGCCTTGATCAAAGAGGAGTACAAAGGCATTCGCCCAGCCATAGGTTATCCAGCCAGCCCGGACCATACGGAGAAGGATATTCTATGGAATTTGCTGGCGGTGGAAAAAAATACTGGCATCCAGCTTACCGAGTCAAAAGCGATGATTCCCACCGCCGCCGTCAGCGGCCTCTACTTCAGCCACCCTCAAGCACGCTATTTTGCCGTAGGCAAGATCGACAGGGATCAGCTGGAGTCCTACGCCGAACGTAAAGGTATGACCGTAGATGGGGCGGAACAGTGGCTGTGCTCGAACCTGGGATATAAATAATCCCGATAACATCCAGGTTGACGTACTCTCAAGTGAATAATAAATTTGCCGTCTAAAATAAAATCGGAACGGGTGGTTCGAATGAATTTGAACCGAATATAACAACCCGGCAACCAGAATCCATCCAAAAGAGTTACACATGCTTAAACCCGGTGATCGAGCCCCGGATTTCGAGCTGCCAAGCGCTGACCTGGAGATGACCCTGTCTGCGAATTTCGTCGGCAAAAACAATATGGTTCTCTACTTTTATCCAAAAGATACCCCGGCTGCACCATGGAAGCGATTGACTTCTCAGATCTCCTGGATGAGTTTCAGGCGCTCAATACTGGAATCTTCGGCATCAGCAGAGACAATTGTCTCTGCCATGGAGATTTCCGCGACAAACATGGCCTCACTATTCTCCTGCTGGCCGATATCGATGGCGTGCTCAGTGAATCTATGATGTATGGCGGGAAAAGAGGCCCATGGTGAAAGGCGCATAGGAATGCTCAGATCCACGTTCATCATCGACAGACAAGGCATTATCCGCCATGCACTCTATGACATAAAGCCCAAGGGACATGCCGCAGAGGTGCTTGAACTGGTTAAAGCTCTTTAGGCAATCGCCACACCCTCCAGTGCACAGTCTTATTGAGAAGCGACCCCATGTTGATATAAGGTGTTGATAATAAAAACTCATCTACCTACCTATAGTGAAGCTCCGCACTCAAATATTACTGTTCTTTTTTCTGTTCGCACTCACACCCTTGCTTTTGGCAGTAGTGATCAACCTGCCGTTGGTACTGGAGCGGATGGAACGCTTCTACCACGAAGCCCATTTGCAGAACCTGCAGGCAGACTTTCGTGACCTCGACCAGCATCTGGCCAGCCGTAACGAAATGGTCCGCCTGCTGGCCAAGCTGCCGGAACCAGGCATGGCTCTCGACGCAGCCCAACAAGGTATTGATGAAAAACTTGATTTGGCAAGAGCTAGGTACATCCAATGGATGAACCAAATTCTCAAAGACCAACTGGATATAGTGCAGATTGTTTTTTTCGACAACGTCGGCCATGAGCGTTTCTGGCTGGACCGGGACAAATCAACCCAAGAGTGGCAACCCACGACCCGGCGCCCAGCGGTGCCTTCAGATGAGTTTTTCAAAGCCGCCATGAAAGTTGATTATGGCCAAGTCGTTATCAGCTCCATCAGCCTGGACCCCGAAGCTGGCGCCGAAGACCCACGGCGCTTCATGACCCTGCGGCTAATCAGCCCGATCAGCCACAGCAACAATACACCCGCCATCGGTGCCGTTATGATAAGCATTGATGTGGGTGGCATGGCACGCTATTACCACAACACACTTTGGGTTCACAATAGTGGCAATTTTCTGAAACACCCTGACCCGGCAGCCCCCTCCGGCAGCGCCTTTGAGCGATACCCCGAACTTGAGCCGATCTTTGCCACCGGCAAGCCGGCACTTTGGGAGCGTGATGGGCAGCAGATCATGTGGGTACCCATGTTTCTCACAGAGCACTCTGGCGCACTCTGGGTGGGACGCCCCGTAGACCCTTCACCCATTGTCGAGTTTCGAAACGCCCTTACTCTACGCGTGCTCAGTATTATTTTTATTCTCACCGTCGTCACTTGGTTTGCTTCACACTGGCTGGCTAAGCGTGCAGCAAGAATGAGCCAGGAACTCACTGAAGGTATTCAGCATGTGCTGAAGAATGAAGAGGGGTTCGAGCTTCACTGGAAAGGCCCGAAAGAGGTAAAAAACCTAGGGGATAGTCTCTCCCGGCTGGCGGCAGAACACGGCCGCAATACTCGCAACTTGCGCGCCCACGCAAAAGAGCTGGAAGAATCCAATCGCTATAAGTCGCAATTTCTGGCCAATGTGAGCCATGAGCTGCGCACACCCCTGAACTCGATCCTGCTGTTATCGAAACTACTGAGCGATAAAAACAGCGGACTCCCCCTGGACCAGCAGAAACAGGCAAGCGTCATCCATGAGGCAGGATCTGACCTGCAGGCGCTCATTGACAATATCCTGGATCTTTCCCGAATCGAGGCACGCCGCACCGTCTTCAATCTGGAAAGTATAGAACTCACCACCCTGCTGAAAAGCCTGGTGGAACTGGTGCAGCCACAATTTGACACCAAAGGCATCGACCTCATCCTTGATATAGAGGCCGATGCACCAAAACGGGTGATATCCGATTCGGACAAAGTTCGCCAAATCCTGAAAAACTTCCTCTCCAATTCGGTTAAATTCACCCGCACCGGAAAGGTCATTATCCGCCTGGAAGCCATCGAAAAAACACCTTCCTGTGGCTGCGAACTGTGTATCAGCGTGGAGGATAGCGGCATCGGCATACCGGCAGATAAGCATGAGCAAGTTTTCGAGGCCTTCAAGCAGGCCGACGGATCCACCAACCGGTGCTACGGGGGAACCGGTCTCGGGCTCAGCATCAGCCGTCAACTGGCCCAGATGCTGGGAGGCGAAATTGAACTCCAGAGCCATGAAAGTGAGGGCAGTACCTTCTCGTTATTGCTTCCCTTGGAGTTCAACCGTGATCAGCTGGAACAAGAAGATATTCAGGAAATTCCGGGGAAACCCGACTCATCCCGCAAACAGGCGGAGTCACCCAAGGCGAATCTGGGAGAACACCAAATTCTGGTGGTGGACGATAATGTCCAGAATTTGCTGGCCATTACCCCACTGCTGGAAGGCTGGGGACTGAGTGTAACGGCAGCTGAAGATGGTAACGAAACACTGGAAGTACTTGATGAGGATGGCTTATTCGCTCTGGTCTTGATTGACATCATGGCGCCCAGTACCAATGGCTGTGATACGATCAAGCGGATCAAAGCGCAGGAACAACATCAGCAATTGCCCGTTGTCGCCCTGATTGCCGAAGCGGATGCAAAAGCACACGCTGCCTGTCTGAAAGCAGGAACCGACGATTTCATCATTAAACCGGTCAATCCGGATGCACTGCACACGTTGCTAACCAGGCACCTGACAGAAGATGGATAAAAGCAGAACCGTATGAATCGCTACACCGGCTTCAAGCTTCTAATCGTGGATGACCACGAGCACAATCTCTTCACCCTGAGAACCCTGCTGCAACAGCATATGGATATCGCCATCCTGGAGGCGATTTCCGGGCAGCAGGCACTGGACATCGCCTTGGGCGAACCGGGGATTGACCTGATCATCCTGGATGTCCAGATGCCGGAGATGGATGGCTTCCAAACGGCATCTATGCTGAAAATCAGAAAGCGAACACGTGATATCCCAACCATCTTCCTCACTGCCGCCTTCAAAACAGAAGAATTTCAGCAGAAGGGCTATGAAGTCGGGGCGGTGGATTATCTGCTCAAGCCGATCGATGACAACCAGCTAATCAACAAAATCAGCACCTATTTCCGCCTGATCGAGAAAGAGCGGAAAATGAATTTGGTACTGGAACAGAAGGTGGCCGAGCGCACCGCCGAACTGGCCCGGGCCAGGCAGCATCTGGAAAATATCATCCACTATATGGGTGAAGCACTGTTGTTACTCAACCCGGATGGGATAATTACAGAGGTGAACCCGGCCTGTTGCCAAATGCTGAATTATGCCGAGAAAGAGCTCATTGGCATGGCTATTGGTGATATATTCGAAGAGGAAGAGGACGATCAGGCAGGCGCCTTCATGGGAACTTGGCTGGAAGCACTGATCAGGACCGGCGCCCTGAACAAGATAGAGGCGCGCTTTATCGCCAGCAGCGGTCAAAAGGTACCGATTCTCTTTTCACGCACCGCAGTGACAAATGAGATGGGAAGCATCACCAATATAATCTGTATTGCCAAAAATATGACCGGCTATATCAGACAAAAGTAGATTTTTTTGCTTTTACTGGAACTATTTATAAGAAGGTATGGTAATACGTCCTACCGCACATTTTTTTAACCAGCAACTGGATTTTGCCGTAGCAGGGTGCATCCTGAGCAGAGGCAGGAGTTAACAGTGAACGACACCACACAACAGAATGACGAAAACGAAAACACCGTTCTGACAGCCAATGCTCTCAAGGCGATGGCCCATCCACTGCGATGGAAGATTCTTTGCTCGCTCGGAGATTCCGAGCTCTCTGTGGGAGAGATCGTTGAGCGCACCGGCACATCCCAGAGCAATATCTCACAGCACCTTGAACAGCTACGGAACAAAAATATCGTTGTCTCCAGAAAAGAGGCCAACCGAATTTATTACCGGATTCGCAACGGCCAACTGCTGACTCTCATCAGCACCATGAGAACTGTGCTTTGCCCGGCCAATCTCAATGATCGCTTCCCACCCCAAGACAACGACTGACCCGGAAGCGAGGCGTTTCAGCCCTAATTCAGCTTGCCCAACCGGGGTTATATTGACGGTATACGAATGACACCTGCGCAATACTATCGGGAACAACTCCAACTCAATGAGATAACGGCAGATCCATCCCAGGCTGCTGCCATTGCAGCCCTTCAGACACTCTACAACAGTCTGCTTCAGCGCCCGCCGCCTGCAAACAGAAAAAACGGGGTCCTTCCCAACCTTTTCCGTAGAAACAGGGTGTATGCCACGCCTGAAAAAGGGCTCTACATCTGGGGTGGCGTTGGCAGGGGCAAAAGCTGGCTGGCAGACATCTTCTACAACCTGCTCCCTTTTGAAGAGAAACTCCGCATCCACTTCCACCAATTCATGAGAGAGATTCATCAGGAGCTTACCTCCCTCAGTGGAGAGAAGGAGCCTCTGGATAAGGTGGCAGAAAATCTGGCAGAAAGAACCAGGGTCCTCTGCCTGGATGAGTTCATTGTCACGGATATCGGCGATGCAATGATCATTACCCGGCTGCTAAAAGCTATTTTCAGCCATGGTATCATCCTGGTAACCAGCTCCAATACTCAGCCCCAGGAGCTGTATAAAGATGGGCTGCAGCGGGCCAGCTTTCTACCGGCTATCGAACTGTTGAAACAGCATACCCGGATTCTGAAACTCGATGCCGGCACCGACTACCGGCTGCGCTATCTGGAACAAGCGACGGTTTATCACACACCCTTGAGTCCTGAAGTGGATTTGAAGCTACTGGAAGAGTTCAGTCAGCTTGCACAAAAACAGGAGCATACGGTGGAATCCATCCACGTATTTGGCCGCGATATCCCTGTGAAACACCTAGCTGATGATGTTATCTGGTTCGACTTCATTGCCCTCTGCGGCCCACCCCGCAGCCAGGCTGACTACCTTGAATTGTCGCGTTGTTTCCACACTGTGCTGATATCCGATATCCCGGTATTGGGTCCCTCGATGGATGATGCAACTCGCCGTTTTCTCTATCTGGTTGACGAATTCTATGATCGGGGGGTAAAACTGATCATCAGCGCAGCCGAGCCACCGGAATCCCTTTACCAGGGGGAGCGATTGGCATTTGATTTCCAGCGAGCATCGAGTAGATTAAGGGAGATGCAGTCCAAGGCTTACCTGTCTGGAGAGCACAAGTCTTGACCGGAAATCGGGATAAATGGGCGGAGTGAACTCTCTATGCCCTTTATGCAAACATCTGCACGGAATCATTAAGCAGCTATAAAATATACCGAACAATACAGACAGGATCGAATTTTGGAAAAAGAACTTATTGATCTACAAACCCGTGTGGCCTTTCAGGAAGATGCTATTCAGCAACTGAACCTCACCATGGTCCATCAACAAAATATCATCGATGTGCTGCAGCGAGGTTTCTTGGAGTTGCGTCAGCAGATCCAGGCACTGACACCTCCAGATGCGCCGGAAACTACAGACGAGGCACCACCGCACTACTGACTTTTAGCCTGTGGTAGTCAGTAAATTCTCAATGTACCGTGCAGACTTACAAAGCAGGTAGGCGATGCCGCACAGGCCTTTGAGAACTTACGATGCTCATACAATCAATATTAACGATTTCAGTAATCGCTCTTTAGGCCGACTTGTGATATGTCACACTCTGCTCATGCACGGCATCCACCAGCACAGCGGCGCGATCAGGATCAACATCGAGGTGAATACCATGCCCCAGATTGAATACATGCCCCGGGCCGTCACCATAACTGGCAAGCACTCTGCCCACCTCGTCGCGTATACGTTCAGGTGATGAATAGAGAACACAGGGATCCAGATTACCTTGCAGTGCCACCTTGCCCTGAACTCTGATCCGAGCATCCGCCAAATCGGTAGTCCAATCGACGCCCAAAGCATCACAGCCGGTTTCAGCCATCCGGTCAAGCCACTGACCGCCACCTTTGGTAAACAGGATCACGGGAACTTTCCGCCCTTCATTCTCCCGTACCAAACCGTTGATAATGCGCTGCATATAGGCCAGTGAGAAAAGCTTGTACTCTCTGGGACTGAGCACACCGCCCCAGGTGTCGAAGATCATCGCCGCCTGGGCGCCGGCAGCGATCTGAGCATTGAGATAGGAGATAACGGATTCCGCCACCTTACCCAGCAATTCATGCATCACCTCCGGCTGCTCGAAGATCATCCCCTTGACCCGAGCAAAGTTCTTGGTGCTGCCGTCCTCGACCATGTAGGTCGCCAATGTCCAGGGACTGCCTGAGAATCCAATCAGAGGTACGCGGCCATCCAGCTCCCGGCGAATAGTCCGGACGGCATCCATGACATAGCCAAGCTCCTGTTCAGGATCGGGAATACCAATGGCCTTGACTGCTGCCGCATCTCTGATCGGACGCTCAAATTTTGGACCTTCACCTTCAGTAAAGTAGAGCCCCAAACCCATGGCATCCGGAATGGTCAAAATATCTGAGAACAGAATAGCACCATCCAGTGGGAAGCGCTCCAGGGGCTGAATCGTCACCTCACAGGCCAGCTCCGGATTTTTGCAGAGATCCATGAAACTACCCGCTTTGGCCCGAGTTGCCCGGTATTCCGGCAGATAGCGTCCAGCCTGGCGCATCATCCAGACCGGGGTCATATCCACCGGCTCGCGGAGCAGGGCGCGCAATAGACGATCATTCTTCAGGCTGGACACAAATCTTTTCCTTTTCGGTTTAGCAATAGTGTTAGCGAGGGAGTTCAGAGTTTACCATCAGATACTCATCTACTGCCCTGGCGCATTGGCGACCCTCACGAATGGCCCAGACCACTAGGGACTGACCACGCCGCATATCGCCGGCTGTGAAGATCCCATAGTTAGAGGTTTTGTAGGCATTTTTTCCTTCGGTGGCGCTTTTGACATTACCACGATCGTCAAATTCCACACCCAGCTCTTCCAGCATGCCCTCGTGAACAGGATGGACGAAACCCATTGCCAGCGTCACCAGATCAGCCTTGAGTTCAAACCCAGAGCCCTCAATCTCGGACATCTGCCAATTGCCGCCCTGGTCCTTGTTCCATTCGACTTTGATGCAGCTAATAGCTTTGATACTACCATTACCATCATCAATGAACTCTTTAGTTGCCACACACCACATCCGCTCACACCCCTCTTCCTGGGAGGTGGAGGTGCGCATTTTGTTTGGCCAATAAGGCCAGACTGTCCCTTTCTCCTCTTTTTCCGGCGGCTGGGGCATGATCTCCAACTGGGTAATTGATGCCGCGCCATGACGGCTGGAGGTACCTATGCAATCAGATCCTGTATCACCACCACCGATCACCACCACATGCTTATCGGTTGCGGAGATAAACTGATCCGAAGGAACATGGTCGCCCTGTACCCGGTGGCTATTGGCACGCAAAAACTCCATGGCAAAATGGACACTGTTGAGTTCACGGCCAGGTATCGGCAGATCGCGGGACTTCTCAGATCCTCCTGCCAATACCACTGCGTCATACTCATCAATCAGTGTTTTTGCTGGGATATCCACGCCAACATGGGCATTGACCCGGAATCGAACGCCTTCTGCCTGCATCTGGGCCATACGCCGATCGATCACTTTTTTGTCCAGTTTAAAATCGGGAATGCCATATCTAAGCAGGCCGCCAACACGATTTTGACGCTCAAAAACTGCAACCCCATGACCGGCACGGGCCAGTTGTTGCGCGCAAGCTAAGCCTGCAGGACCAGAGCCGACAACTGCGACACGCTTCCCGCTTTTATGTTTGGCCACCTGAGGCTGTACCCACCCCTCATCCCATGCCTTTTCAACGATGGAGAGTTCAATCGTCTTGATGGTCACAGGTTCATTGAGCAGATTAAGCGTACATGCCTCCTGACAGGGAGCCGGGCAGATACGGCCGGTGAACTCTGGGAAATTATTAGTGGAGTGCAGCATATCTACCGCTTCCCGCCACTCACCACGGTAAACCATGTCATTCCAATCCGGTATCAGATTGTCCACCGGGCAGCCACTATGGCAAAAAGGGATGCCGCAATCCATACAACGGGCACCCTGCAGACCCAACTCCTCATCTGCCAGATCGATGGCAAACTCATGAAAGTGAGTTATGCGATCAGCCACTGGAGCATAACTGCGGTCCTGACGCGGATACTCCATGAAACCTGTTGGCTTACCCATAATCAATTATCCCCTTGACTGCTGCTTCACTGCCCGCAGGCTTCTGTTCCGCCTGAAGCTCTTTCAAAGCACGGTGGTAGTCGACAGGCATAACCTTGACAAATTTTGGCAGATATTTGCTCCAGTTGTCGAGTATCTTCCAAGCCACCTCACTGTTGGTGTAGTGCAGATGGTTTTCAATCAGCTGTTTCAGACGAATGGCGTCAAACCGGGTCATATCATGGCTGACATCCACCCGGCCCTTGGTCTCCAGATCACCGCCCTGATGGTCCAGCGCTTCCAGCACATCGTCCTCTTCCTGAATAGGCTCCAAACTCACCATCGAGAGATTACAGCGTTGGGCAAAACCGCCTTCCTCATCCAATACATAGGCGATACCGCCGGACATACCAGCGGCAAAATTGCGCCCGGTGGTGCCGAGACAGACCATGATGCCACCGGTCATATATTCACAGCCGTGATCACCAACACCCTCGACCACTGCACTAGCACCTGAGTTGCGCACACAGAAACGCTCACCGGCAACGCCACGGAAATAGCATTCACCACTGATGGCACCATAGAGCACGGTGTTACCGACAATGATGTTATCCTCGGCCTTGGCGATGCCCGTCTCTTCCGGTGGGTATATTACCAGTCGGCCGCCCGAGAGCCCTTTGCCGGCGTAGTCGTTACCTTCACCCGCCAGTTCGAGGGTGATCCCGTTGGCCGTCCAGGCACCAAAAGATTGTCCAGCAGTGCCTTTCACTTTGATGTGAATGGTGTCATCCGGCAGTCCGGCATGGCCGTATTTCTCAACCAGACGCCCGGAAAGCATGGTACCGAAGGTACGGTTATAGTTGTGAATATCGATATCGATATTCACCGCTTCCCCATTATCGATCGCCGGTTTGGCTTGTTCGATCAACTGGTGGTCGATGGCTTTGTCCAGGCCATGGTCTTGAGCCCCGGCGTTATAGATGGAGACGCCTTCTTCGGCTACCGGTTTGGTCAGTATGCGAGAGAAATCAAGCCCCTGGGCCTTCCAATGATTGACCGCCTTACGCATATCCAGGCGATCCATCTGGCCAATCATTTCATCAAAATTACGGAAACCCAGTTTCGCCATCAATTGGCGAACCTCCTCCGCAACAAAGAAGAAGTAGTTGATCACATGCTCCGGCTTACCGGTAAAGCGTTTGCGTAACTCCGGGTCCTGGGTGGCCACACCAACCGGGCAGGTATTAAGATGGCATTTGCGCATCATGATGCAACCTTCGACAATCAATGGCGCTGTGGCAAAGCCAAATTCGTCAGCACCCAGCAGAGCGCCCACAATCACGTCGCGCCCAGTGCGCAAACCACCATCCACCTGAACCGCAATTCGGCCGCGCAGCTTATTCAGCACCAGTGTCTGATGAGTTTCTGCCAGCCCTATCTCCCATGAGGAACCGGCGTGCTTCAGTGATGTAAGCGGGCTGGCGCCGGTACCACCATCGTACCCCGAGATAGTCACATGATCGGCATGCGCCTTGGAGACACCTGCCGCCACTGTGCCCACGCCCACTTCCGATACCAACTTGACCGAAATGCGTGATTTAGGCTGCACGTTTTTCAGGTCGTGAATCAGTTGGGCCAGATCCTCGATCGAGTAGATATCATGATGAGGCGGTGGTGAAATCAGACTCACACCCGGCGTAGAGTGGCGCACCCGTGCAATCTGGGCGTTCACTTTGTGACCTGGCAACTGACCGCCTTCACCTGGCTTGGCACCCTGGGCCATTTTAATCTGAATATCGTCCGAGTTTACTAGGTATTCCGTGGTCACGCCGAAGCGTCCGGACGCCACTTGTTTGATAGCCGACCGTTCCGGATTGCGGCTGCCGTCTGCAAGCGGTTTAAATCGCTCCGGCTCTTCACCCCCTTCACCGGTATTCGACTTGCCGCCCAGCCGATTCATGGCAATCGCCATCGTCGAGTGAGCTTCATATGAGATCGAGCCGAAAGACATGGCACCTGTTGCAAACCGCTTCACAATCTCCTTGGCAGGCTCCACCTCATCCAGTGGCACCGGCTGATCGGCCATCTTGAAATCGAACAGGCCACGGAAAGTCAGCAGCCTCTCCTCCTGCTCGTTGATCTCCCGGGAAAACTGTTCATAGGTGCTCGAGTCATTGGCACGTGTCGCATGTTGCAGCTTGGCAATGGTATCCGGAGTCCAGACATGATCTTCGCCCCGCAGCCGGTATGCGTAATCGCCACCCACATCAAGGTGCTTGTTATAGATCGGGTTATTGCCATAGGCATTGGCATGCCAGAGCACCGCTTCCTCCGCAATACCGTCAAGTCCGGCCCCTTCTACCGTGGTGGCGGTGCCCGTGAAGTATTTCTCCACAAAGGCTGAAGTCAGCCCGACAATGTCGAAAATCTGCGCGCCACAGTAAGAGTGATAAGTGGAGATTCCCATCTTCGACATCACCTTCTTCAGGCCCTTGCCCAGGGCCTTGATATAGCGTTTCTGGGCCGCATCAAAGCTGAGCTCTTCAGGCAATCTGGGCAGCATCGCCTGGATGGTATCGAATGCCAGGTAAGGATTGATCGCCTCTGCACCGTAGCCGGCTAGCGTTGCAAAATGGTGGATTTCAAGTGCTGCGCCAGTTTCTACTACCAGACCTGATTCAGTCCGCAACCCCTTGCGGATCAGATGGTGGTGAACAGCAGAAGTGGCCAACAGCGCGGGGATCGCAATATTGTCGGCATCCATCCTGCGGTCAGAGAGTGTCAGAATATTGAAGCCCTCCAATACCGCCCTCTCGGCTGCCGCGCAAAGTGCTTCAAGTGCTGCGCCCATGCCTGCAGCGCCCCGCTCTGCCAAGAAGCAGATACTGAGCGTACGGGTCTTGAATGCCCCATTCGTCTGATCTTCGATATTGCGAATACGCTCCAGATCGGTATTGGTCAATATCGGCTGGCAGACCTCGAGCCGCATCGCCAGTTCATCCTGACCAAGACCCAGCAGGTTAGGGCGCGGGCCGATGAAAGAGACCAGAGACATCACAATCTCTTCGCGTATCGGATCGATGGGCGGATTCGTTACCTGGGCAAAATTCTGCTTGAAGTAGTTGGAAAGATGCCTGGCACGGCTTGAAAGTACCGCAGGCGGGTTATCCGCTCCCATGGAGCCGGTCGCCTCCTGACCCGTGAGAACCATGGGTGTGAGCAGGAACTTCAGGTCTTCCTGAGAATAACCGAAAGCCTGCTGTGCATCTAGCAGGGTGTCTGCATCCGGCGACATCGAGCTGACCACCTCGGGCAACTGATCAAGGCGTATCTGGGTTTTGTCCAGCCACTGCTGATAGTCGTAGGATGAGGCAAGCCGCTCTTTGATCTCCGCATCATCGATAATACGGCCCTCTTCCATATCGATCAGAAACATCTTGCCCGGTTGCAGCCGCCATTTCTTGACGATCTTCTCTTCCGGTATGTCCAGCACCCCCATCTCCGACGCCATCACCACCAGACCATCATCGGTGATCAGGTAACGGGCGGGGCGCAGGCCGTTGCGATCCAGGGTAGCGCCAATCTGACGGCCATCGGTAAATGCGACGGCAGCAGGGCCATCCCAGGGCTCCATCAAAGCCGCGTGATACTCATAGAAAGCACAACGCTTCTCATCCATCAATGGATTACCAGACCAGGCTTCAGGAATAAGCATCATCATGGCGTGAGCCAATGAGTAGCCGCCCTGAACCAGGAGCTCGAGTGCATTATCAAAGCAGGCTGAATCAGATTGGCCTTCCGGTATCAGTGGCCAGACTTTCTCCAGATCCGCATCGAGAACCTCAGATGCCATGGACTGCTTACGGGCGGCCATCCAGTTGACATTGCCACGCATGGTATTGATCTCGCCATTATGCGCGATCATGCGGAACGGATGAGCTAGATCCCAAGTGGGAAAGGTATTGGTGGAGAAGCGCTGATGCACCAGCGCCAAAGCGGAGGTGACACGCTTATCACACAGATCGGGAAAATACTCCCCCACCTGATCCGACAACAACATCCCTTTGTAGGTAATAGTCCGGGAGGAGAAAGAGGTGAAGTAGAAAGAGGCTTTACCCTCCCCCTCCATCGCCGATTCACGAATCACATTCTCGATCTGTTTACGAATGACAAACAGCTTGCGCTCAAATGCATTCTGATCGGTTCGATTGTTACCATTGCCAACAAATATCTGACTAATCACCGGCTCAGTAGGCTTCACACTATCACCCAGCCCCTGATTATTCACCGGTACATCACGCCAACCGAGGACGATCTGCCCTTCCTCTTCAACGAAACGGCCAATAATTGCTAGCGCCTCGGCCCTGGCGGCAGAGTCACGCGGTAAAAATAGCAATCCGACAGCATACTTTCCCGCCTCAGGAAGCTTGAAATCAACCACACCGCGGAAAAATTTATCCGGTATCTGCAACAGAATACCTGCGCCATCACCCGCACGCGGATCCGCACCCACGGCACCACGGTGAGTCAATCGATTGAGGATCTCCAAACCCTGCTCGACGATCTTATGGCTCTTATGCCCCTTGATATTAGCGACAAATCCGACGCCACAGGCATCATGTTCGTTACGGGGATCGTACAATCCCTGCTTCGCTGGCAAAGCCCCTTGGCCCATCGTAAACCTCATTTCTTCGGGGCAGAAAACAGCCTGAGGCTGTCTCTTGCCCACATAAACAGCGGACGTCACATTTCAGAAAATACGTATCTAGTTATTCGCCCCGAAATAGCCAATTTTCGCCGAAACTCGGATAAATCAGCCGAACAGAACTCTGCAGGATAATGGAGATCAGTCTATCAGGCTAGTTTTTTGACTCTATCAACCACATAAAATAGAAATTTATTTCATTTTGGGGACCACACAGCAATCTCGCCGTGCCGCTATTTTCAAAAGGGCAATAAAAGGCTCTCTGCCGCACAAATTTAACGACCCTTGATAATTGCTGAACCGATTCAAAAGGCCTGGGCCAGACATCATTGCGGCATACAGCGCCAAGCAAACCGGCTACCGCTTTCACCACCGTTTTCCGATCAACATAAACACCGGGCACAACAGAGTACCTGGGCCTGCCTCTCCGCCTTAAAACAGGCCGCCTCCCTGGTAAGCTTGTGACGCTGGATAAATGCCTAGGCAGCCTAAACCCTATTAATTGCAGCGTATAGACTGCCGGGTCGCGACTCAACAGCCACGCTTCCCGATGAAAACTCTCCCCCTTAGCATGAATAGTGCGACAAGAGTCTCCCCCGGCAAAAGATACGCATTGTTAATGGCAGCCACCGCAAGCCACCTCTGGCTTTTCAGGCATCAAGATGATCCATCAAATGATCGAAAATCTGGCTGTTATCAGACACATCCAAACAATCTAACAATAGGGAAAAGAATCTATTAGGTTGCAGCATTGGATGCTGCATCAATCAATACATTAAACCGACCACTCTTCTCTGCGCCGCCAGGAGCGCGAATACGCAAGATGCGGTCACTGTTATCCGTCATGTGCCTAACCAAATCCAGACGCGGTGGCAGTTCTGGTGTAGATAGAGAACCGAGGCAAACCCTAACCCTCTCTATCAACCTGCCTTAAACTGACGCTCTCCATCTCTTGTTCAGACATACCTCCTTCCATATTCTGCCAAAGTTTCTATTAGCGCTCCGCTATCAAAATCCTCTGTGATCAAAGAGTTACCAATGCCTTCCATCAAAACCAGCCTAATCTTTCCGGTCACCACTTTTTTATCCACCGCCATCAGATCGAGAAAGCGTTCTGTATCCATAGCAGCCGGAGGTGAAACCGGTAGCCCTGCCTTTTGAATCAGATCAATTATTCGATTGGCATCTTCTTCAGCAAGCCAGCCGAGGCGCAGTGAAAGATCAGCCGCCATACACATGCCGGTTGCCACAGCTTCACCATGTAACCACTCACCATAACCAACACCAGTCTCAATGGCATGGCCGAAGGTGTGTCCAAGATTTAACAAGGCACGATGTCCAGCTTCAAATTCATCTGCAGCAACCACCTCTGCCTTATCATGGCAGGAGCGCTCAATAGCATAGCAAAGCGCTTCAAGTTCTCTGCTCCGCAGTCTGGAGATATTGCTCTCCAGCCAGGCAAACAAATCAGGGTCATCGATCAGGCCATATTTGATTATTTCAGCGATACCTGCCGAAAGTTGCCGATCATCCAGGGTATCTAGGGTTTCCGTATCTGCAATAACGCACTTAGGCTGATAGAAAGCACCAATCATATTTTTCCCAAGGGGATGATTGACCCCTGTCTTGCCACCCACCGATGAATCCACTTGTGCGAGCAATGTTGTTGGCACTTGCACAAAATGAATGCCTCTCTGATAACAAGCGGCGGCAAAGCCTGCCATGTCTCCGACAACACCGCCTCCCAGCGCAATAATCGTGCATTGGCGGTTTAATCGTTTTGTCAACAAGGCATCAAAAATGGTTTGCCAGACTTCGAGGGTTTTAAATTGCTCACCATCCGGAAGAACAACCGTCTCGACTTGAAAACCTGTCAGGCCATCTAATAATTTATTCAGATAGAGTGGCGCAACGGTTTCATTGCTGACAACCATCACCTGACGTCCTGGAATATGGCGCTGATAGATCGCCTTATCGCCAATCAGTCCGGAACCGATATAGATAGGATATGAGCGTTCGCCCAAATCCACATTGAGTATTCGAATCTCTGCATTCAACTGAAATCACTCTGTTTTGCTTAGATATTAGATATGTAACCACACGGAAGCCGATTCGACTATGGATGCCCTGCTGCACTCCAGGAGGTATTAAGAAAGCATGGAGAACCCAACTTCAAAAAGTGTCTGCGCAAGAATACCGCAATCAAACGTGCAGCATCTCTTGGAAGTGAACTCTCCATACCTTCCGCCACACAGGCATAGCAACAGGCTACTCCGACTGGTATCGCTGAATTATCTCTCTGGTTACTGCGGAGGCACCGCGTTTTTCCGTGGTCACAACAATGTCTGCAGTCTGCCGATAGAGCGGCTCTCTTTCTTTGGCCAGCGCCTGAAGTTTCTTAAGTGGGTCCTCGGTCTGCAGGAGCGGTCGGTTGCGGTCCCTGCTGGTCCGCTCATATTGCTGCTCGGGACTGCAGTAGAGATAGACAACGAACCCTCGGCTGCTGAGATTGCGCCGGTTATCCAGATCCAAAATACCCCCCCCACCCGTTGCCAAAACCAACCCTTCCTGCTGGGTCAGCTCATCTATAACCACTTTCTCTCTTTTGCGAAAACCCGATTCTCCTTCAAAATCGAAGATCGTCGGAATATCCACCCCGGTGCGCCGCTGAATCTCATGATCACTATCATCAAACTCCCAGCCGAGATGGTTTGCCACCTGCCGACCTATCGTCGTCTTTCCCGCACCCATAGGTCCTATCAGGAAAATATTTTTCAATCGGTTAATCATGTAACATGATATGCCAGATTTAGGCCGCTCAAGCAAGATAAAGGATTGGATACTCAAAAGTAACTGCCTTAACTTAGCTGATACCCAGCCGATAATTGCCAAAAGTCAGGCGCAGAGGCCAGAAGAAAATTCCTTGTTTCTCAGCACTCAATCTTTGGGTCTTCTTGGCAAACGATATGTCCGCTCACAGCGGCTTCCTAGTGGAAGCTTGAGTATATTCTCATCCTCCTACCGAGGCCAATCAGGAAGACATAATCACTTTTTCGACTACCAGATAAACAGAGAGGCCTCTCTAAGCAAGCAAATATTGCCTAAATCGTATTAACAAACGCTTAGTAGAGCCTCTGATTAATTCTGAAATCGAATGGATGACGAGTTAAAGTCTTCCAGATCAAGGCGGAAATTGCCAGTAATAAGCTGGCTATAGCCAAGACTTTCAACGCAAAGCCGGGGAATTTCAGCCGTCAGACACCGATTCATGAATTGATCAGAGGCCCCTCCTTAGGCTCCCTTTTAGAATCTTCGGCGTTACAAACACCAACAATTCGGTATGCTTATTCTTGGTCATCTCCTGCTTGAACAGAAAGCCAACATAAGGCAGGTCACCAAAAAATGGAATCTGCTCCCTCTTGTTGTTTTCAGTCTGCTCAAAAATACCGCCAAGTACAACCGTTGCACCATTATCAACCAGTACAGTAGTCTCTATCTCTCGGGTAGCGACAGGCGGAACACCAAGAACAGAGCGTCCAAAATCAGGGTTATCCTTATTGATTACCAGATCCATCATGATGCTGTCATCCGGTGTAATATGAGGCGTCACTTCTAATTTCAGTACCGCTTCTTTAAATGAAACTGAGGTAGCTCCACTGGATGAGGCCTCCTGATATGGGATCTCAACGCCTTGTTTAATGATAGCGGTATGCTGATCCGAGGTAATCACCCGGGGACTGGAAATAATTTCTCCACGTCCTTCCTGCTGCATAGCTGAAAGTTCCAGCTGCAGAAGATAGGAACCGAGTTTACCGAGAACAAGATTCAAGGCACCGCCTCTTTCAGCACTCAAGATCTGGGGAAGATTGACCAGAAGCGCCTCCTTTGTGCTACCTGCAGGATTTTTAACACCGGGAGCCTTTCCAAAAGAGCCTTCAAGGTTTCCCGGCAGACCACCGCCAAGAGAAACAAAATTACCACCACCCAGTTTAAGCTCAGTATTGACCCCAAAGCGAACACCGATATCCCGGGCGAAATCATTATTAGCAATGACCACACGCGACTCGATCAACACCTGTCTGACCGGAACATCCAGACCGACTATCAGCCGCCTGATATCTTCCAGCCTAGCGGCCGTATCCTGCACCAGAAGTGTATTAGTACGCTTATCCACCGCCACATTACCACGTCCAGGAGTTAGCAACTGGTTGTCCTCGGATTTAAGCAACCTCCGTATATCCCTGGCCTTTGCGTAGTTGATCTGCATAAACTCAGAGTGGAGAGGCGCAAGCTCGTCGATCTGCTGCTGGGATTCAAGCTCCAGCCTCTCCCGGGCAACAAGCTCTTCAGTGGGAGCGATCAGCATCACACTACCTTTCACCCGCTTGGACAGGCCATGGGTCTTAAGGATAATGTCCAAAACCTGATCCCAAGGCACATTCCTCAGCCGCAGTGTTATGCGACCACGAACAGTACCCGATGTGACCAGATTGATGTCGGTAAAGTCAGCTAATAGCTGAAGCACTGCCCTGACCTTTATGTCCTGGAAATTCAACGACAACCGTTTGCCGGTAAACATTTTTTTCCTGTCCAGAAGCCCTTGCTTCTCAGCTTTGGTCAGCGGCCGAAACTCGACCGTGTACAATTTGTCAGCCTGAAAGGCAAAATACTCATATTCACCGGTCGTGGTAATGCCCACATGGACATTCCGGCCTCGGGATGAAACCTCGAAACTTTTCACCGGGGTAGTAAAATCAGAGACGTCAAATTTACGCATCAAACGCTCGGGTAACGATGTGTTCATGATTTCAAGAACAATCCGCCCACCCTCGGTGCGCATATCGACAATATTAGAGGGATCACCAAGCTCGATAATTAGTCGGCCTTCGCCTGAATCTCCCCGACGAAAATCAACATTGCGTATACTTCCATTGGTCGCTGGTGTGACAGCAGAGGCCGAGGCAAAAGAACTTGTGAGAGTACCGCTTGCAGCTTGCTGTTGAGTTGATTGGTCGCCACCGTCGATTATGACCATAACCCGGTTACCTTCGACCTGTATATCGTGGCTAGCACTGGCCACCAGATTAATGACAACACGGGTCCGGCCACCTGCCTCTACGGCAGTGACACTCCGCGCCATACCAATGCCAACAGACTGGGTCTTGCGCACCAACCCGTTGCTCATATCAAAAAAATCCAAAGCAATGCGCGCGGGATTATCCGTGGTAAATAATTTTGGCGGATCCAGTACATTCTCTGCTATCAAAACGATACGTACGGCCCCTCCCGGCAAAGATGAAAAGCTCATCTCTTTCAGAACATTGCCTGCAGCATGAGCCGACATAGCACCAATTGCTACTGCAATCAGCGTCATTGCCATCAGCGCTCGGAACAAACATGAAATGAACGGCATGCAGCCTCCAATTTCACTCCGCTGTTTACGATCCATTGGCTTGTCATTCATCTGTTATTCTCTTGGTTATCCCTCAGCACCAAAGAGGCTTGTCGCTCACGATAGCCTCCACCAGGATCTGAAACGATCTCGGTCAGCTCTACTTTATTCTCAGTAACCTGGGTGATCTGGCCATGACTCATGCCCATATAATTCCCTGATTTCACTCTATATATAGTGTTTTCCCGGTTCAGAATCAGCGCCCATATCACTTCATCCTGTTCCAGAACCCCCACCATCCGTAACGAGTCCAGCGGATAGCTCTCCAGCTCTTCCTTATGCCGATTTGAGTCGGGATATATCCCGTTATCCGCATTTTCAAACTCTGATCCTTCCTCTCCCGACAGTAGCGCGAATGGGTCACGCCGCCCGTCACCCACATAGGCGAACGTCTTAATCTGTTCGATCTCTGGAAGGGGCTCAATGTACCCCGCTTTGAGTGACTTCACCTGATCTACAAAACCGTACAGATCCTGCATGCTTTTATCGGCACAAGCACTCAATAAAGGCAGCGCAATGAGAAGCGGCCACAATATCAGCCTCCTCATTTCCCCGTCTCCTCGTCAATATATCGGTAAGTCTTCGCCGTCGTTTCCAGTACAAGGTTGCTGGCGCCGTCATCTTTCTTAAACTGCTTGGTAACAGTCACATTATGCAGAGTGACGATACGCGACAGCGCGGCCAGCCCACTAACGAATTTACCAAATTCGTGATAACCGCCCTCCACCCTGATTTTGATCGGAAGCTCAGCGTAGAACTCACGCTGCACCTCATCCTGGGGGTCAAAAAGCTCGAATTCCAGGCCTGCCCCCAGCCCAGTCTGTGAAACATCGATCAACAACTCACCCACTTCAGTCTTGTCGGGCAGTTGGCGAAGCATCGCGCCAAACGATGCCCTCATCTCTTCGAGCTGCTCCTTGTATTTTTCCAGATTGACAGCCTTGACCTGCTTCCGCTTAAACTCCTCGCGCAGATCCTGCTCTTTCCTCTCTGCCTTCTCCAGACCCAGCAGCTGCTCTTCCGTGTCATAGTAGTACCAGCCAATACCCAGCCCCACGCAGAGGACCAGCACAAGAAACGCTTTAACTGCGTCAGGCCAGTTACCTATATTGCTGAAATCCAGCTCGTTCAGCTCTTCCAGCTTCACTTATACCCCTCCTTGGCCTTGGCAGATATCTGCTTGGCTTTCAGCGTAAACTCACTTAAAGCAACTGCAGCCTGCTCCTTATTGGAAACGATCTGCAGCTCGGGCTTACCCAGCCAAAGTGAATCATCGATATTCTTCATATACGCCGATACCCGCGCATTGGACTGAGCCTTGCCGTCAAGTGTTATGGCGTTGGCGGACTGAGTTAACCTTACAAGATGGATACCTTCAGGAATTGTCGATACCAACTCATCAAACAGGTGAACAATCTCCGGCCGACTGCTCTGCAGCGACTGAATCACAGTCATACGGGCAATAAGCTTGGCTTTCGTCGCCTCAAGCTCTTTGATCTCCGTGATTTTTTTATCAACGATCACAATTTCGCGCTTCAGGAAGCCGTTGCGTTGATTCTGGTGACTAATCAACTCTTCAACATAAAAGCGGGCACCACCGCAGGCGGCACCAGTCACCAACAGAGCCAACAGAGTGGAGGTAACAAAGTCTCTCTGACGTTTTTTGCGTAGATTATCTCGCCACGGCAGTAGATTAATTCGCGCCATGTCAGTCGAAGCTCCTCAAAGCAAGCCCACAGGCGATCATCAATGAAGGCGCATCGCTGCTCAAACCCTGGTTTTTGACATGAGATGAGACCGACATGTTAGCAAAAGGATTGGCTACAATGGTTGGTGTGCCCATCTTCTCTTCCATCAACTCATCCACACCAGGAATGGAAGAGCTGCCACCTGCCAGAACAACACTGTCGACACTGTTGTATTGGCTTGAGGAGAAAAAAAACTGCAGAGACCGACTGATCTGCTGGGCCATTGCCTCCTTGAACGGCTCCAGAACCTCAGTAACATAATTATCAGGTAAGCCGCCCTGACATTTTGCCATCCCTGCCTCCTTGAGTGAAAGGCCATATCGACGCTGTATTTCTTCTGTCAGCTGCCGTCCGCCGAAATTCTGCTCCCTGGTGTAGATGATTTTTCCGTTATTCAGTACATTCAGCGTAGTGGTGGTGGCACCAATATCTGCAATGGCCACAATCTGGTCACCGCCGACTCCAGGGAGCTGATCGGCGATCTGCGTGAACGCATTTTCCATTGCGTAAGCTTCAATATCGACCACCTCGGCAGACAGCCCCGCAATCTCCAATGCAGCGACACGATCGTCTACATTTTCGCTACGCGATGCGGCCAGCAAAACATCCATCATTTCCGGATTTCTTTCTGAAATATTCAGTACCTCAAAATCGATATTCACCTCCTCCAATGGGTAGGGGATATACTGGTCTGCTTCAAGCTGGATCTGCGTCTCCATCTCCTGATCAGAGAGCGATACCGGCATGGTGATGATCTTGGTGATAACTGCAGAGCCAGATACTGCCACCGCAGCTGATTTTGCCTTGGTGTTGGATTTACGAATGACATTCCTGATCGCCTGCCCAACCGCATCCACATCGGCAATATTTTTCTCCACGACAGCGTCAGCAGGAAGCGGCTCAACTGCATAGGCTTCTACACGGTACTGCGCGCCGGAACGTCTAGATGATTGACTTAATTCAAGCAATTTTACTGCGGCAGAGCTGATGTCCAGGCCGAGTACCGCCCGTTTTTTTGACCCGAAAAGAGGGTGCATTGTGTTTCCTTACTCAGCAGTGGTGTTACCACGTTACGAAAAACCCTGAGGGTTTTCTTTATTAAATCTAGCATCCTTTAACTAGCTACATACCAGCAAATGATTTTTTTGTGAAGTGTTTTTTACACTGTTGCCCTTCCAGTGTTGTTTTCAGTTATTTTTGATAGCATACACCTTTCCTTAGTCTCTATTCTGTATGCCGTAGAATGATAAAACCGTGACACAGCGCATGAAGTGGTTAATCAAGTCCCTGAAGCTCCTTTTCTGGCTCAGCCTAATCGGCGGAATTGCCGAAATTTTGACGGTCGGCGGCCTCTATTTTTATTTTGAGCCGCAATTACCCTCGACGGAAAATCTGAGAAACACCAAATTCCAGGTACCGCTGAGGGTCTATAGCAAGGATCTAAAACTCATCGCAGAGTTTGGTGAAAAGCGCCGTATTCCGCTTACCTATGCAGAGATTCCGGAACCTATGGTCCGGGCTTTCCTGGCCGCAGAGGATGATCGCTTCTTCGTACACCCAGGCGTCGATTATCAGGGTCTCCTGAGAGCTGCCTACCTGCTCATCACAACAGGCGAGCGACGACAGGGTGGAAGTACCATCACCATGCAGGTCGCCCGCAATTTTTACCTGTCGCGGGAAAAAACCTTTGCCCGTAAATTCAATGAAATACTCCTCTCTCTGCAAATTGAAAAAGATCTGTCGAAGCAGGAGATCCTCGCTCTCTATCTGAACAAGATCTACCTGGGTAATCGGGCCTACGGCGTAGGAGCTGCAGCCCAAGTCTATTATGGAAAGAGTGTTGATCAACTTACCCTCGAACAGACAGCAATGATTGCAGGCCTGCCAAAAGCGCCATCGAAGTATAATCCTCTGGCCAACCCGATGCGAGCCTTACTGAGACGTGATTATGTACTTGGCCGAATGGCCCATCTGCGCTCTATCAGCGAAGCCGAGCGCCAAGCTGCCGTCAAGGAACCGGTGACGGCATCGCTCCACCGGGCTCAGGCAGCAGTGGAAGCACCATTCGTTGCCGAAATGGTCCGCTCAGAAATGGTTAGCCGCTATGGCAAAGAGGCCTATACCAGCGGTTACAAGGTTTATACCACCATCGACAGCCGGCTTCAAACAGCGGCAAACAGCGCTATCAGACAAGCACTGCAAGCCTATGACAAGCGCCATGGATACCGCGGTATCGAACGCCACACAGACATAACCAACATCGGGAACGACAATGAGCTGGATGAACTGCTCAAGGACGAAAAAGTTCTCGCCGACCTGCTACCGGCCATCGCCACCGAAATCGATGAAAAGAGCGCGACTATCTATATAAAGGGGGGTGAGCGCACCACCCTCGACTGGAAGGCATTGAGTTGGGCTCAACCCTATGTTGACGAAAACCATCGCGGTCATCAGCCAGAATCTGCCGGAGCCGTGATTAAACCAGGCGACTTTATCCGCGTAGTGAAGGAGCAATCAAAAGAGGGGGTTGGCTCTTGGCGGCTGGCACAAATACCGAAAGCGGAAGGTGCGCTGGTCTCACTGGAACCTGATGATGGCGCCGTTATCGCTCTGGTGGGCGGATATGATTTCTATCATAGCAAATTCAATCGCGTCCTCCAGGCAAAGCGCCAACCCGGCTCCGGTTTCAAAGCCATTATCTACTCTGCCGCCCTGGAAGCAGGCTTCACCCCTGCAAGCCTGATTAACGACGCTCCCGTGGTATTTGACGAT
Source organism: Candidatus Vondammii sp. HM_W22 (assembly GCF_022530855.2). Lineage (GTDB taxonomy): Bacteria > Pseudomonadota > Gammaproteobacteria > Chromatiales > Chromatiaceae > Vondammii. The sequence continues at coordinate 42,168 of NZ_CP099567.1, forward strand.
CCCAGTCTCGAAAGCGCCTGGCGTCCAGAAAACTATAGCGGAAAATTCTTTGGCCCAACACGCCTGCGCTACGCCCTGATAAAATCCCGTAATTTGGTCTCGATCCGGCTGTTACGGTCAATGGGCATCAACCATGCCCTGCAGCATGCCAAACGCTTCGGCTTCAATCCAGACGAGTTGCCGCACAACCTGTCGCTCGCCCTGGGAAGCGGTGCCATTACCCCGATGCAGATGGCAACCGCCTATGCCGTACTGGCAAACGGTGGCTACCGTATCGAGCCCTATTTCATCGAAAGAATTGAAGGGTATCAAAAAGAGATTCTGTTCCAGGCCAATCCTCCACTGGTATGTGAAAAGTGCAGTGAAACCAAAACAAAACTGGCTCCTGAGAAGAATGAAACCTCCTTCGGGGCTGACAATACCGCCGAGGAGGTTAAGCCGCTCATTGCCCCACGGGTTATCAGCCCCCAGAATCACTACCTGATGAACTCTATGATGCGCGATGTCATCACCCGGGGCACAGCCCGTCGCGCCCGCTCACTGGGGCGGAATGATCTAGCTGGGAAAACCGGCACCACCAATGATCAGCGAGATGCTTGGTTCAATGGCTTCAATCGCTCTCATGTCGCCATTGCCTGGGTTGGCTTCGATTCATCAATGCCACTGGGTAAAGGAGAGGTAGGTGGCCGTGCGGCCCTGCCAGCCTGGATCAGCTATATGCAGGAGGCGCTAAAGGGTGTAGAAGAGGCGCCCTTAAGAATGCCCCCCGGCATGGTAACCGTACGAATCGACCCAAAAACAGGAAAAAGGGCCAGCGTGAACCAGGATGATGCTATTTTTGAGGTTTTCCGCTCAGAAAATGCGCCAACAGGGAGTACAGACCCCCAATCGGTAAATAATGGAACATCTGGGAGTAGCGAAAATAGCAGTTCCACTGAGGAAGAAGAACTATTTTAACCTAGCACCTCACCCCTCTGATACACCAGCAGAGCACTTAAGCAGAACGAGTCCAGCACAATGTCACCTGATATAAGGCAGCGAATCGCCCTGGAAGCAGCACGCATAATAGCTGGCCAGAATTATCTCAGCATCGCAGAGGCCCGGCGAAAAGTAGCCAAACGACTTGGCCGTACAAAACGGCAACAACTACCGGACAACCAGGAAATAGAAGATGTCCTGCTGGAGTATCAGCAACTGTTTCAGTCGCAACATCAACCCGCCGAGTTAAAGCAACTCCGTGAACTGGCATCGACTGCCATGCGCTCACTAAAAGCGTTCCATCCATTACTGACGGGCGCTGTGCTGACAGGTTCTGCAGATGCCGGTATCATCAGGCGTCACCTGTTTTCTGAGACAACAGACAGAGGTGATACTGTAGTTCCTGGAACAAAAAATCCCCTGGGAAGAGTCTGATGCTACTATTAACTATACTGACAACACCCCAGCCCGGCGACAACTGCTCTCATTTCAGGCAGGGGAAACCGGAATTGAACTGCTGATATACCGCCGCTGGATCGGCGCAACCCGCCCCTCCGCCCCCCTGAACGGAAGGCTGGAGAGAGGCGCACCGCTTGCCAGTGTATTGGAAATGCTGGAAAAGAGCCAGGAGCGCGCTCTTCTCCATAACACCGAGCAGAAGTTAAAGAGAGGGTATGGGGACACCACGCACGCCTTCAAATCATGATATTAACGGGTTAGCGTTTATCCATTGACCTATAATCCCGCTCTCCCGCACCGGTATAAATTTGACGCGGCCGCCCGATCCGCTGCTTTGGATCAGCCATCATCTCAAGCCAGTGGGCCACCCAGCCTACCGTTCTGGCAATGGCAAACATCACCGTTAACATATTGTTCGGTATTTTTAGTGCGCGGTAGATAATGCCCGAATAGAAATCCACGTTGGGATAGAGTTTCCGTTCGACAAAATACTCGTCATTAAGGGCAACCTGTTCCAGCTCAAGTGCCAGCTCAAACAAGGGATTATCCTCCGCCGAAACCGTCTTCAACACTTCATGGCACATCTCCCGGATAATCGTTGCGCGAGGGTCAAAATTCTTATACACGCGATGACCGAAACCCATCAGGCGGAAAGGATCGTCTTTGTCTTTAGCCTTGGCGATGTATTTATCGATCTGGGAGACATCCCCGATCTCATTCAGCATATCCAGCACCGCCTCATTTGCGCCGCCGTGGAAAGGCCCCCAGAGAGATGCTATGCCCGATGCGATACAGGCAAACGGGTTGGCCTGGGAACTGCCCGCCAGTCGTACGGTGGAGGTACTGGCGTTCTGTTCATGATCGGCATGCAGAATAAACAGCAGGTTCACCGCCTTCACCGCGACAGGATCCAGCTGATAATCCTCACAAGGCGTGGCAAACATCATTCTCAGGAAGTTTTCGCAATAATCCAGATCATTGCGTGGATAAATAAAAGGTTCACCAATACTGTGCTTGTAACTGGCTGCCGCAATGGTCGGCATCTTTGCGATCAGGCGATGAGCGGAGATTTCCCGATGCCGGGGATCATGGATATCCAATGAGTCGTGATAGAACGCCGAGAGGGAACCCACGACACCCACCATGATTCCCATGGGGTGGGCATCATGGTGGAATCCACCAAAGAAGCTCTTCAGTGTCTCCTTAACCATCGTGTGGTAACAGATATTGCCCTTGAATATATCGAATTGGATGCTCGTAGGCAGTTCGCCGTACAGCAACAGGTAAGACACTTCCAGATAATTGCTGTTTTCCGCAAGCTGCTCAATGGGGTATCCGCGATAGCGCAGGATACCCTTGTTACCGTCAATATAGGTAATTGAGCTCTTGCAACTGGCAGTCGCCATAAAGCCCGGATCGTAAGTAAAAACACCCATATCCCGGTAAAGAGTGGAAATATCCAACACTTCTGGACCTTCTGTACCCAAATACAGGGGTAATTCAGCAGAGAGCCCATCAGTACTATTGGTCAAATTAACGAACTTGTTTGTCATTAGTTTTACTTCTCCAAGTATAAACCGGATATTGGACGGCAATTTATATCAAATCAATCCCCCACCCACAACACAATCTCCAGGCAATGCAGCCTAATTTTACCCACTCATTCTGAAAATCAACAAAAATCACACTGTACGATTGTAGCAGTCAAAACCTCTTGGTAAGTGCACTACGGCAACACCCGACGCACTCTTCCGGAGCTGCCGGGGCAATAGGCTATCGGAAATCATGTGCATTTTGGGGACTGTAATATATCCCAAAACGTATCACGAGACCGAAGACACACTGGTGATTCTCGCTATCTTAGATAAGATTTACTTATACCAGAGTGCATATATTATATTTCATGTTAATAATAGACTCTGCAACAGTAAGATCCTTCTTATACTCTGCAACAATTTTAAGACCCATTTTATGCAGGATAATTCGTGCTGCAATTATGCACATAATATTCGGAACATCAGAGGATATTGGATGCCCAGAAAAAAGATTTCTCTAGTTGGCGGTGGCCAGATTGGCGGCATACTCGCCCTAATTGCCGCACAAAAAGAGCTCGGCGATATCACCATCGTCGATCTTCCACAGCTGGAAGACCCGATGAAGGGAAAAGCGCTGGACCTGATGGCGCTACGCCCGCACGATGGATATGACGTTAATATCTCAGGTAGTGGCGACTACGCGGCCATTACAGGCTCAGATCTCGTCATTATCACTGCCGGCCTAGCCAGAAAACCGGGAATGACCAGGGAGGATCTTCTTGAAATCAATCTTAAGATTATCGAAAGTGTTGCGAAACAGATCAAACAACACGCCCCTGACGCCTTCGTCATTCTCACGACAAACCCCCTGGACGCCATCGTCTACGCATTCCATAAGTACTCAGGCTTTTCCAAACAGCAAGTGGTAGGCATGGCCGGGAGTCTCGACTCAGGCCGGTTCAAAGCATTTATTGCGATGGAGACCGGGCTCTCTGTACAGGATGTATCCGGCATGGTCATGGGTGGCCATGGACCCGCCATGATCCCCCTGATCCGTACCGCCAGCGTCGGCGGTATCCCTCTCGTAGACCTACTGACAACAGAACAGATTGACGCCATCGTCAAGCGCACCCAGCAGGCGGGAACCGAAATTGTCAAACTACTGGGGAACGGAAGTGCCTTTTACAGCCCGGCAGCGGCCGTGATAGAGATGGCGGAAGCCTACATAAAGGACAAAAAACGCGTCATACCCTGTGCTGCACTTTGCGAAGGTGAATATGACATCGATGGTTATTTTGTCGGTGTCCCGTGCATTATCGGCAGTGGCGGTGTTGAAAAAGTGATTGAATTTGATCTCACACCTGAAGAGCAGAGCCAACTTGAGAAAACCATTGAAGCAGTTAAAAAGACTGTGGAAGAGACAGGCATCTAGGAGTAACAAAAAATGCAGATTACTGGCATGTATTGGGGTGCAAAACTCCTCAAATACGTTGACTTCCCCACCTCTGAGGTGCTTGGGCCAGAGGCCACAAACGAGCAGATCAAGGTGCTGATAGAACGCCATGGAGAAATATTCATCAAACCAATGTTCAAGGGCGGCGTAGGCAAAAAGGGCAAAGCGGGCCTGCTCGGCAGAGCCAGCGATCTACCCACAGCGATGAAAGAGAAATCACGTCTCTATTTCGCTGAACATCTCCACAACAACACCTTCTCCAAGGCCGAAGGTGTCACCTTCGAAGGGAGTGTGCCGGCAGAGCAAGAGATCTACTTCTCACTCACCGACAGCACCGAGTTCCGGGCACCAATGATCACCCTGACTCACCACGGCGGCATGGATATCGAGGAACTCCCTGCAGACAAGATAGCACGCATCCCTTTTGATCCACTCACCGGACTCAAGGGCTTTGTTATCTCCAACGCCCTGCGTAAAATCGGTGCACCAAAAAAGCTGGTAAGTCCACTGGTGCAGAATCTGCCAAAACTTTGGGACTTGTTCCATAACTACGGCATGACCACCCTGGAACTCAACCCGATCAGGATGAAGCCAAGCAAGAACGGCCGGCTACTGCCGATTGCCTGTGACTTCAAATGCGCCTTCGATGATAATGACCCCAACGTCAGACGATTGGGCCTGCCGGAAGATCTGGATACCTCAAGCTACTCCGATTTCGAGCTGGAGGTGAATCAACTTCGCACTTACCAGGGCCAATCTGACGTCTTCGTCATTAATGATCAGGGCAGCATCACCACCATGACTTTCGGCGGCGGGGCCAACGCCCTGGTGACCGAACTGCTGGGTGACGCTGCAACCATCTCCTCGGACTTCGGCGGCAACCCGCCCTATGCCAAGATGCATGACATCAGCCGAATCGTCTACAAGTATTGGCTGGAACAGTCCAACGTCCTGTTCATTATCGGCGGTAAAGCCAACAATACCGATATCTATGAAACCTTCCGCGCCATGGCCGATGCCCTGCGCGACCATTTCAATACCTACGGCCACCAACCGCTCTATGTGGTGGTCGGTCGCGGCGGACCCAACCTGATCCGCGGCATGGGTTATCTACGCGACACCTTGGATGCCCTGGGCCTGCCATATCACATGTTCGGATACGACTCAGCGATGAGTGAAGTGGTCAACTTTGCACAATCCGCTGATGACTGGATGAAGCAGGGCGGTCGGGAAATCGTCGCGAAGAAAATGGGCATTGCCTAGGGGCCAGCGAGGCTCCCGGTAACCAGGACTATGAACACTACTCTCAGGGCCAACAAAACAGGCCTTGAGCAAATGAGGAAGCGAACATGCATCCAGAAGGCGTAAAAGCATTTCCCCACTACTACGTGGGTATAGATTCACTGGCGGATTTCGCCGTGAAGGAGGACCGGGTCTGCGTCCTCAACATTACCGGTGGCGAAAGCCGTGGTGTCACGCCGATCAGCCATGTCTACTCCGGTGGCAACATCATCTGCGGAACCGCTCCTGGCCGCTCCGGCTCGGTAATGAAGACGGCGGCAGGCGAGATACCGATCTATGACAACGTAACCGAGGCGGTGGATGATGGTTGCGAGTTCAACACCGTAGTGGTCTACCTGCCCCCTGCCGGGGTCCGTGATGGCGTCATCGAAGCCGTACGAGCCGATCCCAACCTAAAACGAATCATCATACTCACGGAAAAAGTACCGGTGCGCGATGCCCGGGTGATCCGCGCCATTGGTCAGATGCACGGTATCGATATCTTTGGCGGCAACTGCCTGGGAATTGCCGATGCCCATAACCACGTTCGCATCGGGGGCGCCCTTGGTGGCAATGCCCCCGAAGAGTCCCTGCTCCCGGGCTCGGTTGCCATCTTTTCCAACTCCGGTAACTTCACTACCACCATCGCAGTCTATCTGGCCACCGGCGGATGGGGCAGCACCGTCTCACTCTCCTCCGGTAAGGACATCTACATTCACTACTCGGCACCGGAATGGACCAATGCATTCCATAACGACGAGCGTTCCACCTCGGCTGTCATGTACATCGAGCCGGGCGGTTACTATGAACGTGATCTGGAATTCGACAAACCGGTGGTGGCCTGCGTGGTCGGCCGCTGGAAGGCAAAGCTGACCAAGGCCTGCGGCCATGCAGGTGCCATCGCGGGCAGCGGCGACAACGCCTCCGCCAAAGAGGCCTGGTTCATGGAGAAATTCGCTGTTGATGAGATATTCACACCGGAGAATCCTGTTTGCTCGGAAAAAGGGGCAGTGGTCATCAATATATCCCACATCCCCCTCGCCATGACTGCGGTTATGGCAAAGCGTGGAGTAAATCCCGATTTTGGACCGGTCGGCGACCTCTCGATGAAATGCTGGTTCAGCAACACCCAGGGGATTGATCTGCCACCCGAGCTGAACCCATCGGTGGTGACGGCACTGGAGCCCTACGATCAGCAGATTGCCGGATTGGATGACCAGGTGGGCGTGGTATTCCCGCGTCAAGTAATGAAAGACACTTCCGGCGCCTCGATGATGGATCCAAAAACCCAGGTATCGAAAATCCACGGCACCAGCGTACTGGATGCGTCCACCCACAGTTTCGAAGAGAATCTGGTACAGAGCCTGATACGAGAGTACCCCAACGCCAACAGCACCACTCTGGCCAACACCGCACTGAACGCCTTCATCAATCAGCATGGCCATATCGGGCTGGCCGCCGCTGATGCCGCACGCGAGGCCGGCAACAGCCCCAATACGGCATTGTCCGCCGCTGTCGCAATGCTCGGGCCCAGCAAGGTAGAGGCGTCCCGCGCTACCGTCAAAACCCTGGTGAATCTATTCAAGAAGAGCGGCCTGGAAGATCCTGCCAATGTGAATTTCGACTTCCGCAGCCAATTGGAAGAGGCATTGACCGGCGAAGCCAGGGAGCTGCTGATTTCTGATGCAAAATGCAGCCATGGTGCAGCCATCATGGATGCTATTGAAGGGAGCGGCGCCCACTCTCTATTCATCGACTTTCTTAAGGCCCTGGCTGACAAGAGCGGAGGCTGCATCCGAGGGCAGGTTGTACTGGGCGCTATCACCACCCATCTGGCCTGGAGCGCGTTGATGCGCAAACGGATCAACCTCTCAACCACGGTGAACATGCCATGGCACTTTCGACTGTTCAGCACCCTGGTCGGCTCGGCTGCCAGCGCCGAACAGCAGTCAGCCAACGAATTTTGTGGTATCTCTAATGGCAAGCTGATGAACAGCTGGAGCTTCTCTGAGACCGCCCATCTGGCACTGTTTGGCAGACGGCCAAGCGAAGGTGAATTGTACGCATTCTCCGTGCTGCTGGGACTGATTGTCACCAATGGCCCCGGCACCATCTCCGCCCAAGGTGCCAAAGGCGCAGTCAGTGCCGATGGCCCGGAGGCACCGGAGCGAGTCCAGATCAACAAGGGTTACATCGGTTTTCTTACCCACACCGGTTACGCCCATGGCGGCAACGGTTTCGAGGCTATCGCTTTTCTTGTCGATCGTTTCCGCGACTCCAGCCTGACTGACCCCGGTGCCGATGACCATGGTCTGAATCTGAAAGAAATGGCGACCAGCTACGCCAAAGAGTACCGGGCGTACAAAAAACAGGCCAAAGCCGAAGGCAACCCATCCTATGCCAAGATCCCCTGCGTCAATCACCCGGTTTTCAAGGGTGAGCCAGTTAACTTCGATCCGAGGGAGGTCTTCGTCAACGATCTTCTGAAAAATCGCAGTAACTACAACGTCTTCCTCGAGTTCTATCATGAGTTGGTGCAGGCACTATTTGACACAGGTGTCAGCCGCAATGTCTACTGCGTCAATGTGGATGCGGTAATCGCGGTGATCCTACTGAAAATGTTGTGGCAACCCTATGCCAAGGGTGAGATCAGTAACAACACCATGGAATCTGCTGCATTTACCACCTTCCTGTTCGGACGTATGATCGGCAGTGCCGCCGAGATTGATGACCATACCAATCGCGGTCGAAACATGGATACACGTACAGCGGCCAGTCGGTGCAGTTACGCTGGCTAACCGAAAGCTCTCCATATAGCTCTGCGGGTAGAGAGAGTGGAAGTCCGCTTCCATTCCCTCTCTCGAACATCTACACGGTGTTATTGAGAAGTAACATTTTAGTGTAATACGCTCACCTTTAGGTCAGTAATTTTGAGGAAAAAGAATGTCAAAAATCATTTGGACAAAAACTGATGAAGCACCCGCGCTGGCAACCTACTCGTTGCTTCCTATCATCAAGATATTTACCAGGGCGGCGGGCGTTGAAGTTGAGGCAAGAGACATCTCCCTTGCTGGCCGAATTATTGCAAATTTTCCTGATAATCTGACGGATGACCAGAAAATACCGGATGAACTGACTGCATTGGGTAAATTGGCAAAGAGACCCGAGGCCAATATCATCAAACTGCCTAATATCAGTGCCTCTATTCCCCAGCTAAAAGCTGCCATCAAAGAGTTGCATGAAAAGGGCTATAACCTGCCGGATTATCCGGAGAGTCCGCAAACCGATGCGGAGAAAGAGCTTAAAGCCCGTTATGCAAAAATCCTCGGCAGTGCCGTAAACCCGGTCCTGAGGGAGGGCAACTCAGACCGCAGGGCACCTGGCGCAGTCAAGAATTTCGCCAAAAAATATCCACACTCCATGGGAGCATGGAGCCCTGACTCAAAATCCCATGTCGCCACCATGAGCAGTGGCGATTTCGCTGCCAATGAAAAATCCATCACCCTGACCGAAGTGATCAATGTGAAGATTGAATTCGTCGGAGTAGATGGCCAGATTACGGTTCTGAAAAAGAGCACCCCACTCGAGGCAGGCGAAGTGGTTGATGCCACCTTTATGAGCAAGAATGCCCTGACCACTTTTCTCAAGGACCAGATGGAAGATGCCAATCAGCAGGGTGTGCTGTTCTCTCTGCACCTGAAAGCCACCATGATGAAAGTCTCCGACCCGATGATTTTTGGCCATGCGGTCAGAGTCTTCTACAAAGATGTTATTGAGAAGCACGCAGACACCATTGAGAAGCTGGGCGTTAATTTCAACAACGGCCTAGGAGACCTCTACAACAAGATCGAAAATCTACCAGCCGACAAGATGGCGGAGATCGAGGCGGACATTCAGCAGCAGTACAAGAGCCGTCCCGCTATCGCCATGGTGGACTCCGACAAGGGCATCACCAACCTGCATGTGCCCAGCGACATCATTATTGACGCCTCCATGCCCGCCGCGATCCGCGCATCAGGACAGATGTGGGGCCCCGATGGCAAACAGCACGACACCAAGTTTGTCATTCCGGATCATAGCTACTCACCTCTCTATCAGGCGACAATTGATGACTGCATCGCCAATGGTGCCCTTGACCCAACCACGATGGGTACAGTTCCAAATGTGGGGCTGATGGCCAAGAAGGCAGAAGAGTACGGTTCTCACCCCACCACTTTTGAATCCCCGGGCAATGGAACCATCCGCATCGTCGATGCCAATGGCAACACCGTCCACGAACATGCCGTCGAGGAGGGTGACATCTGGCGCATGGTGATGGTAAAAGACGCACCGATCCAGGATTGGGTAAAACTGGCAGTAACCCGTGCCAGGGCGACTGGCTGGCCCGCTATTTTCTGGCTTGACGAGGACCGCGCACACCACGTAGAGCTAAAAAAGAAAGTGGACCAATACCTGCAGGATCACGACACCAGTGGACTGGATATCCGCATCATGTCCGTCTATGAGGCGACAAAACTCTCCATTGAGAGAATGCGTGAGGGTAAGAACACCATCTCCGTAACAGGTAACGTACTGCGTGACTACAACACAGATCTGTTTCCGATCCTTGAGGTGGGCACCAGTGCCAAGATGCTCTCCATCGTACCCCTGATGAATGGCGGCGGGCTGTTCGAAACCGGTGCAGGCGGTTCAGCACCGAAGCATGTTCAGCAGTTGGTAAAGGAGAATCATCTGCGTTGGGACTCTCTGGGCGAGTTTCTGGCCCTGGTACCCTCATTGGAGCACCTGAGCAACTTAACCAAAAATGCCAAAGCTCAGATCCTGGCGGATACTCTCGATCAGGCTACCAGTAAGCTTTTGGATAACGGTAAAGGACCATCACGCAAGTGTGGCGAACTGGATAACCGCGGAAGCCACTTCTATCTGGCAATGTATTGGGCAGAGGCGCTGGCTGAACAGACAAAAGACACAGAGCTGCAGGCGAAATTCGTCACCCTCACAAAAGAGCTTGTCGCCAACGAAGAGAAAATCGTTGAAGAACTGAATTCAGTCCAGGGACAGCCGGTAGATCTTGGCGCTTATTACTGCCCGGATGAGGAGACAATGACCGGCATTATGCGCCCCAGCACAACCTTTAATGCAATAATGGATGCGCTTGGTTAGTAAAGCCGAAAGGGACCGGGCATAAAAAGGGCGACCGGGTTAACCCGGTCGCCCTTTTTTATTTCCCGAACAACCCCTTGATACACCGCAAACAGACGCGGTTAGGCACCTAATTTGCAGTCAATTTTACGCATCTAAAGATTAGCCAGAATCGCCTCCACACTCGCCTTGGCGTCACCAAACAGCATGCGGGTGTTCTCCTTGAAGAAGAGCGGATTCTGTACTCCCGCATAACCGGTCGCCATACTGCGCTTCATCACGATTGCTGTTTTTGCCTTCCAGCACTCAAGCACCGGCATACCCGCAATGGGGCTATCCGGGTTATCCTGAGCATCCGGATTAACGATGTCATTGGCACCAATCACCAACACGGCATCGGTCCCAGGAAAGTCCTCATTGATCTCATCCATCTCCATAACGATATCGTAAGGGACTTTGGCCTCAGCCAGCAGAACGTTCATATGGCCCGGCAAACGGCCCGCCACCGGGTGAATGGCAAAGCGGACATTGACATCCATCGCCTGCAACTTTTTGGTCAGCTCAAAGACCGGGTACTGAGCCTGAGCCACCGCCATGCCATAGCCGGGAACAATAACAACCTCAGCGGCATTCTTCAGAATCTCCGCCGTCTCTTCTGCGGAGACGGGGATCACCTCACCCTGATCGACATCGCCGGTGGAGGTCGATGATGAACCACCTCCAGTACCAAAACCACCGGCAATCACCGCCAAGAATTTACGGTTCATGGCACGGCACATGATGTAACTCAGGATCGCACCGCTACTGCCCACCAGTGCGCCAACAACGATCAGCAGATCATTGGAGAGCATGAACCCGGTGGCCGCTGCCGCCCAGCCGGAATAACTGTTGAGCATGGAGACCACAACGGGCATATCAGCACCGCCGATAGCCATCACCATATGGACACCGTACACCAGCGCAATCACCGTCATGATAATTAACAGGATCACCCCAGTGCTGTGAGATTCAGTCCCGACAAAACCACTGCCGAGCAGGATACAGGCGATACCAAGGCCCAGATTCATCCAGTGACGTCCCGGCAGCATCAGTGGTTTACTGGTAATAATACCTTTCAGTTTGCCGAAGGCGGCCAAGGAACCGGTGAAGGTCACAGCACCGATCAATACACCAATATAGATCTCGATCTCATGGATCGTCCGCTCCACACCCTCAAAATGGGCAGTGGGATCGAGATAAGTGGAATAACCCACCAATACGGCGGCCAGACCGACAAAGCTGTGCAGCATCGCCACCAGCTCCGGCATCTCGGTCATCTCCACCCGTTTGGCCAGAAAAGCGCCAACCGCACCACCGACGACCATACAGCCGATAATTGTGGCGTAACCCGTTACCTGGGCACCCAAAACGGTTGCCACTATGGCAATTGCCATACCAATGACGCCGTATAAATTTCCCCGCCGTGCAGTCTCCTGATTACTCAGTCCACCCAAGGCGAGTATGAATAAAACACTGGCTGCAATATAGGCAACCGTTATCATACCTTCAGTCATTTTCTTGCAGCTCTCCTATTTCTGGAACATTTTCAGCATGCGCTGGGTGACAAGAAAGCCGCCGGCTATATTGATAGTGGCGAAAAGAATTGCGATCGCCGCCAATATATTAACCAGCAATGAGCTTCCCGATACCTGAAGCAGGGCACCGATAACGATAATTCCCGAGATCGCATTGGTTACGCTCATCAGTGGCGTGTGCAGGGCTGGCTTCACATTCCAAATCACCATGTAACCGATGAAACAGGCCAACACAAAGACCGTGAAGTGGGCCAGAAAATCGGCCGGGGCCACTGCACCCACGCCCAGCATCAGCAGGCCGGCGACGGCCATACCAATGGTGCCTTTAACGGCACTCGGCTTCTCCTTCTCCTGTTCCACCGGAGGCGCTGCGGTTGCCATCTCTTTCTTCGCAGGAACAGCTGAAATTTTCGGCGCCGGAGGAGGCCAGGTGATCTCTCCCTGGTTGATCACAGTGACACCGCGAATCACCTCATCTTCCATATTGACATTGATCTGACCATCCTTTTCCGGAGTCAGGTCGGTCAACAAGTGCCTCAGATTGGTGCCATAGAGCTGGCTCGATTGGGTCGGCAGACGGCTGGGTAGATCGCTCAGGCCGATGATGGTGACACCGTGTTTGGTCACTATCTTGCCGGGTTCGGTAAGCGCGCAGTTGCCACCCTGTTCGGCAGCAAGATCGACAACAACACTACCATCGCGCATCGACTCCACCATGCCTGCGGTAATCAATTCTGGCGCTGGTTTTCCGGGAATCAGTGCGGTGGTGATAATGATATCCACCTCCATCGCCTGCTCGGCAAACAGCTTCATCTCCGCATCGATGAACGCTTTGCTCATCACCTTGGCATAACCACCCTCGCCGGAGCCACCTGCCTCCTCCTCGAACTCAAGCTCGAGGAATTCGGCACCCATGCTCTCCACCTGCTCTTTCACTTCAGGGCGGGTATCGAAGGCACGCACCACGGCACCCATGGCACCTGCGGTTCCAACGGCTGAAAGACCTGCGACACCTGCGCCAATGATCATGAATTTTGCCGGTGGCACTTTGCCGGCCGCGGTAATCTGTCCGGTGAAAAAACGGCCGAAATGGTTGGCGGCCTCGATTACTGCCCGGTAACCACCGATGTTAGCCATGGAGCTCAAGGCATCCAGTTTCTGGGCTCGGGATATGCGCGGGACGCTATCCATCGCCATCACTGTCGCCTTACGCGCCTTCAACTTATCCATCAGGCCTTCATTCTGTGCCGGCCAGACGAAGCTGATCAGATGCCCACCTTCCCGTAACAGCTCAGTCTCCTCTACGCCGAGGAGAGGATTGCATTCAGGGGCGCGCACCTTCATAACGATATCGGATCCGGCCCACAGGGCTTTGACATCGTCAATAATTTCGACACCGGCTTCGCGGTAGGCATCATCACTGAAATGTGCCTTTTCACCTGCACCCGCCTCCAGGGCCACGGAAAAACCCAGCTTCCGGATCTGTTCCGCGGTCTCCGGCGTCAGCGCAACGCGGCGCTCCCCGTCATGGACTTCCTTGGGAACTCCAATCTTCATGGACATTGCTGTCCTCCTCTATATTATCCGTTTTATTTTATTATTTAACTGCCAATACCCAAACGGGCATTGGCAATGGTCGTGTATTGATTAATGAGTGTTCTTGAAATAGGGCAGGGCACCACCCGCCTTCAGGATTGCCACATCCTTCTCTTCAAAGGCAGGGGTCAATGGAACCTTCTCACCGTTCACATCAAGGAACAGGTCGCCTTCGAGATCAGAGACATCAATGGAGACATTATCGCCCTGGCTGATTCTGGCATAGTCATCAACATTGGCGAAGGTCAGCGGCACGATACCGAAATTAACCAGGTTCGCCACATGAATGCGGGCAAACTGGGCCACCACCACCGCCCGGATACCGAGCCAGCGAGGGCAGAGCGCAGCATGCTCACGGGAGCTGCCCTGGCCGTAGTTCTCGCCACCGATCAGGAAGCCGTGGCCACCTGCATCGCGGTGGGCGACAGCACGTTCCGCAAACGTCGTATCCACCTGGTTGAAAGTGGCCTGCATTGCATACTCCTTGACGTTGGAGCGCAACGGCAGATAGATCCCGGCAGGCTGAATATCATCGGTACTGATATTGTCGCCCAGCTTGAGCATCACTTCGCCTTCCAGCCGATCCGGCAGTGCCCCAAAATCCGGCAGCGTCATAATGTTGGGACCACGAACCACCTCAACCTTATCCGCCTCATCCTCAGGCAGAGGCATGACAAAGGAGGTGGAGTCATCCACCTGAGGTGCCTGTTCAATCTCGACATGCTCACCCGGCAGGGTAATCTCACCGGTCAAGGCACTGGCCGCCGCCACCAGCGGGCTGACCAGATGCACCTCGGCATCGGCAGTACCGGAACGCTTGGGGAAATTGCGATTGAAAGTGCGAAGGCTGAGCCCTTTGCTGATGGGGGAGCCACCCTGGCCGATACAGGCGCCGCAACCGTTCTCCATCACCCGAACACCGGAGGCATAGAGTGAACTCAGGTAGCTGGAGTTGGCCAGTTGCATGGCTACCGCCCTGGAGCCGGGGTAGAGAAGGGTATCCACCACCGCCCGTTTGCCTTTCAGCGTCTGGGCAAAACTGGCGATATTTTCGTAGGAGCTATTGGTGCAACTGCCAACACAGACTTGGTCGATCTTGGTACCGGCATGGTCTGAAACCTTCTCCACATTACCCGGTGAAGGATAGATGGCGATTAGCGGCTCCAGCTCAGTCAGATCGATGTCGATGACATCTTCATACTCGGCATTCCCATCTGGCGACATAGGCTTGTAGTCACCACCACGCCCGCGACTCTCGAGATACTCCCAGGTCCGCTCATCACTGGGGAAGATCGATGTCGAGGCACCCATCTCAGCACCCATATTAGTAATAGTGGCACGTTCGGTAAGCGCGAGACTGGCCACGCCTGGACCGGCATATTCAAATATCTTCCCCTTACCGCCCTTGACGCCAACAATGGTGAGCATTTTGAGGATGACATCCATCGCCATCACACCTTCGCGTATGGCACCGGTCAGATTCACCTTGACCACCTGGGGCATGGGGATCTTGTACTCGCCCGTTGCCATGGCCAGCGCCACGTCATAGCCGCCCGCACCAAAGTAGATGGCACCCATGCCACCCGAGTTCACGGTGTGGCTGTCGGCGCCGATTCCGGTCATCCCCGGCTTGACGAAGTTCTCGATATTGAGGAAGTGACAAATGCCGGTGCCCGGTGGGGAAAAGATGATGCCGAGCTTCTGTGAAACGGTTTTCAGGTATTGATGGTCATCCGGATTTCTGAAACCCGACTGCATCATACTATGGTCAACAAAATTGACGGAGAGTGGCTTCACCCGTTTAACGTCCATCGCCTCCAGTTGCAGCATACACATGGTCCCGGTGGCATCCTGGGTGAATGCTTCATCGATCCGAAGCGTGACCACGCCACCCGGTGCCGGCAGATCGCCGCCGCCGACCAGATGCTCGGAGAAGATTTTTTCTGTCAAATTCAATGGCTTCATATATCTCTTCCTCTTCAATATAGAGATGGTATTGTGCAGCTCGAAAAAATCCCCTCTCCTTCAGGGAGAAGGGACTTCATCTATTTCAAGACTACCCTATGTTAATTCGCTAGACTAAATAAGCAAATTCATCCGGCAAATTTATCGACTAGAGTCGCACATTCACCGGCACCGCATGCCAGCTCAGCATCATATCCTCAGTCGACAGACCACAGGCCAAACCTACCAGTTCCGGCAAAAACAGCACTGGCAAAGCAAGATCATCACCTGCGGCAGCTAATGCTTTGGGTTGCACACCATCCAGATTCTTGAAACAGAGCGGGCAAGAGGTGACCATCATATCCACATCCTGCTTCTTTGCGCCCTGCAGTACAGCACCGGTCATCTTCACCGAAAGTTGATTATTCGGCCAGGTGGCATGATAGCCACAACAGTCATCTTTCGTATCATAGTCCACAATCTCCACACCCAGTATTTTCAGCACATCTTCCAGGGAGGTTGGATTGTAGGATGACTCATAACTCTGGATATCTTCCGGATTACGGGTATGGCATCCATAATAGGAGGCGACACGCAAGCCATTCAGCGGATTGACCACCCGCTGCGACAGCTTCTCCAGGCCGACATCCTGAGCCAGCATCCAGAGGGTATGGGTAAGTTTGCACTCCCCTTTATATTCGGTGCCATCCTCCGCCAGAATCTCATTCACCTGATCAAACAACTTTGCGTCCCCAGCCAGCCGCTTCTGCACATTGGATATCACATTAAAACAGGTCGAACAGGGGGTGTAGAAAGGCAGCCCCATGCTCTCTGCTGCTGCCATGTTGCGGGCATTGATGACCAGAGAGGTCAGCTCCGAACGCTCCTCTATCACACCGGCGCCGCAACAGACAGCGTCTTGAATAAGGTGAAGCTTGGCATCCACCTTGCCAAAAACCTGATTCAGAATACCGAAGAAGCGCTCATCCGCCCCTTGAAAGCAACAGCCTGAATAAAAAGCATAGTGGAGATTGCCATCGTCATATTGTTGGGTCGTCATGGGCTATTTTCCCCTCTTTTCAATTTCGCGCACCTTGGCGTAGATTTTCTTTGCGCTCCCTTTTCCCGGCAGGGTGCAGACCTCTCTGGCAGGCTTCAATCCCAGCTTCTCAAGACTTGCCTCCGCTGCTTCAATCGCCGTCCATCCCTTGGTGCCATTTACCACCACCGGCAGCATCGGCTTGTTGACCTGGCCATATTTTTCGACATCGTCGGTATAGGCGATGGCGCGGCGCGAACCCGGGGTATCGTGAATGCCATCATTGATGGAGATGCGCCGCATATAGCGGATAGAGTCCGCCGGTCTTGTCTCTTTCGGGCAAACCTTGATGCACTTGCGGCACTGGACGCAGGACCAGAGACCCTGATCTATTGAAGCCTGGATACGCATGCCGCGGAAGCTGTCCCTGGGGTCTATGGAAAAACGGTACGCCTTGGCGATGGTCAAAGGCCCGGCATAGCCATCATCCGCCTTCACCGAGGAGCAGGCAGAGTAGCAGGCACCGCAGAGAATGCAGTCAGTGATAAATCCAAATTTATCCAGCTGCTCCTGGGACATCAGACACTCCTGTTCGATGGCATCGGGTATGCACTCTCTCTTCTCCACCAGATAAGGGTGCATCCTTGCGAGCTTATTGATCACCGGATCAATATCCACCACCAGATCACGCAGCACCGGCAGGTTAGCCATTGGCGTAACGGTCACTGCCCCCTGGGCAAAATCCTTCAGGATAGGCAGCAACTGGGTACTGCAGGCCAGCACCGACTTGCGGTTGACCCGCAAAGTGCAGGAACCACAGATGGCAGAGCGGCAGAAGGCGCGAAATGTCAGGGAACTGTCCTGGGTATTCTTGATATGCCTCAGAGCCTCCAGGACCGTCATGCCGGTCTCCACTTCCATTTTGAAATTATCGAAGTAAGGGGCCTTATCCCTGCCCGGGGTGAAACGCTGTATACGAATGTTGGCGAGAATTTTCTCACGCTTGGGAGTAATCGCTTCGCTCATGAGATGATCCCTCAGTAGGTCCGTGCTTCAGGTTTGAAATCGGTAATGGTGACGGGGGCGTAACTCAACACCGGCTCACCATCATCCCCCAACATGACCAGGGTATGCTTCATCCAGTTGTCATCATCCCGCTTGGGATAGTCCTCACGGGAGTGGGCTCCCCGTGACTCGGTGCGTGCCAATGCGCCACGAACCACCACATCCGCCAGATCCAGCATATTGCCCAGCTCCAGAGCAGCCACCAGTTCGGTATTGAAAGCTCGCTCCTTATCCCTGACCTTCAGCCTCCGGTAACGCGCCTTGAGTTCAGCTACCCCCCGAACCGCCTCCTCCAGAGCCTTGGCTTCACGATAAATACCAGCCTTGTCTGACAACAGATTACCCATGTCCCGGCGTATATCAGCGGTGGTCTCATCTCCGTCACCCTCCATCAATCCATGAATTATCTTCTCCGCCAATACCAGCGCATCCTCGGGCATGTCAGGGAAACCGACCTTACGGGCGTACTCTGTAGCATGGATACCGGCACGCCGGCCAAACACCAGGATGTCGAGTAGTGAATTACCCCCCAGCCGGTTTGCGCCATGCACCGACACACAACCCGACTCACCGGCCGCATAGATACCCTTAATCATAGTAAGGCCATTGAGATCAGTATCAATCCCGCCCATGGAGTAGTGTGCAGTGGGTTTGATGGGAATCGGCTCCTCTAGGGGATCCACCCCTTCAAACTCGATACAGAGCTGGCGAATCTGCGGTAGACGCTCCAGAATCCGCTCCCTGCCGAGATGAGTCAGATCGAGAAAAACCTCCCCTTCAGGACCACCCCGGCCTCCGCGAACCTCTGTCTCAATAGCCCGCGAGACCAGATCCCTGGGGCCCAGCTCCATCTTTTCCGGGGCATAGCGGCTCATGAATCTTTCGCCAAGGCCATTGAGCAGGTAGCCACCCTCACCCCGGGCACCCTCAGTCACCAGAATACCTGTTCGGCGTAAGCCGGTGGGGTGGAACTGCATAAATTCCATATCCTTGAGCTGAAGTCCTGCATTCAATGCCAGTGCCGCACCGTCACCTGTGTTGCCATAGGCATTGGAAGTACGGTTCCAGTAGATACGGCCATACCCGCCTGTGGCGAGTATGACAGCCTTGGCCTGAATGGTATGCACCCGGCCACTTCTGATATCCAAGGCAACCACTCCCTGGCAACGCTGCCCATCGTGCAACAAGGAGAGGGTTATCCATTCATTGAAATAGTCCACACCATGGCGTATGCCTTGCTCATAAAGGGTATGCAGCATAACGTGACCCACTTTGTCTGCGGCATAGCAGGCACGGGGTCTGGAGGCACCACCAAAAGGACGCTGTGCGATCTTACCCTCCTTGGTCCGGTCAAAAGGACATCCCCAATGCTCCAACTCACGAACCACATAGGGGGCCTCTTTACACATCAATTCAGCCGCATCCTGATCCGCCAGATAATCCGAGCCCTTGACGGTATCGAACCAGTGTTGCTGCCAGCTATCCTCCGGATCTTTGTTCCCCAGGGCAGCATTAACGCCACCCTGTGCCGCACCTGTATGAGAACGGGTCGGGTAGACTTTGGTCAACACGGCCACTCTCAAATCTTCCGCCATCCTGGCTTCAAGTGCAGCATAAAGCCCGGCCCCTCCGGATCCAACTATCAAAATATCGTAGGTCAACATACTTGAGCTCCCGACAGTTTTGTCTATTCAGGCTTGCAAAAACCTGAGAATTCCAGCCTGTATACCTACTTTTGCCAACAAACACAATTTTTATAAGGTAAATTGTAAATATCTTTGCATTATGGATAACAGCATCGTGCCGGTCTTTGATTCTCTGGCGACGGGACACCTGAAGCAGCGCATAAGCGGAAAAAACACTAAATGCAACAAACCTGAATGAAACGAATCCGGAGCTCTTAATCTCATCAGGCAGACGTTTGCAAGAAAGACTGGAGGTGCCTGCTTTCTCGCATCAGCCTACTAATATCCATTAGTTTCACAAGGCAATAATCGAGGAGTTTATCTAAAACAACAAGGGGTATCTATATGATAAATATTGGAAAAATATTTCCACCATAAGGGCATAAGCAGAACAAATAACTGATCCAGCCCAATTTCATCCATAATATGCAGTCCTGCGGCAGAGAAGAAGAGTGTATGGGTGACCAAGTAACAGATACCGGAAGCAGTAACCAACAGCTCAACCTGACCATCAATGGCAAGTCGATCTCAGCACCCGCTTCACTCTCGGTGATACAGGCGCTTTGGCATGCCGGCTACCCAAGAGTCAAGAGCGTCGGCTGCCTTGAGGGGGTCTGTGGTTCCTGCCGTGTCATGGTTCGCCGGACCGACAGCCACGAAGTCACTACCGAGCTGGGCTGCCAGGTACTTATCGAAGAGGGGATGCATGTCAACTTCCTGCTTTTCCCCAACCCTACCCATCATAGCTATCAACTCGACGAAATAAGCAACTCCTGGGAAGTTCAGGGGAAATTCCACCAATTCTTCCCAGAGGCCGAAATGTGCCGCCACTGTGGCGGTTGCAACCAGACCTGCCCCAAAGGGATAGAGGTCGAGCGTGGTGTGGAACTCGCATCCAAGGGTCGCTTCAGCGAGGCCGGTGAGCTGTTCGTGGAGTGCGTGCTCTGCAACCTCTGCCAGACCGCCTGCCCGGAATCCATTGCACCTAATCATGTCGGGCTTTTCTCACGCCGGGTAACCGCCTATTTCCATTTCAGGCCATCAAACCTGATCAACCGCCTGGAAAAAATACGTAAAGGAGAGATGGAGATTATCCGCTAGAGCCATTGAGCTCACCGGAAACTGCACTGCTGCTTATGACTAAAGGCATCCCCTTCACAGCTGCCCTGGGGCAGTATCAACCCACAGCGGAACGTCCACTGCCGGAGCAGGAGATGGCGGGGGATGAACTGCTGTGCGCCTACCATCCTGACCACTATGTCGACTCGACCGTCCAGCTGAAAGTGGGCGTCAATAAGGGTGATGCCTGCCACCGTCAATTGGCCGACGTACTCCAGGCCGATGCCCGCATTGACGAGGCAGATCTGGCGGGCGCCCCTATTGTCGAGACCGACATTCTGGTCATCGGCGGGGGCGGCGCAGGCGGCGCGGCGGCACTCACCGCATCCAGAAGCGGCGCCAGAGTGATTCTGGCGACCAAACTGCGCATTGGCGACAGCAATACCGTCATGGCCGAGGGGGGAATACAGGCCTCCATAGAAAAAGATGACACACCCCAGATGCACTATGATGACACCATCAAGGGCGGACACCACAATGTAAACAAGGAGCTAGTGGCCAAACTGGCGATGGATGGGCCGGATGTCATCCGCTGGCTGATCCAGCAGGGAATGCAGTTCGATCTGGACAAATACGGCGACCTTCTGACCCGCAGAGCGGGCGGCTCCTCCGCTGCGAGGATCGTCTATTATCGCGACTATACCGGCCTGGAGATGATGCGGGTCCTGAAGGAAGCGGTGCGTACCAGCAACATAGACGTCTGGGACTATAGCCCGGTGGTCGAACTGCTATCCGACGAATCCGGCCACTGTGCAGGCGCCGTCATCTCCTCGCTTAAAGACAACCGCTACAAACTGATCAAAGCCAAGGCCGTCATTATCGCCACCGGTGGCATCGGCCGGCTACACCTCAATCAGTTTCCCACCTCTAACCATTTCGGCGCTACCGGCGATGGCCTGGTACTGGCCTACCGGCTCGGTGCGAAACTCCAGGATGTAGACTCCTTTCAATACCACCCCTCCGGCCTTGCCTACCCGCAGCATCTTGCCGGTACGCTGATCACCGAGGCCGTACGCTCCGCAGGCGCCTACCTGCTCAATGGCAACGGCGACCGTTTCATAGACGAACTCCAACCCAGAGATCAGGTGGCGGCAGCGATCCTTCGCGAGTGTGAAGAGGGAAGAGGAATCCGTGTTGCAGGAGGGGGCCAGGGTATCTGGCTTGATACGCCAGGCGTGGAACTGCGTACTCCGGGCATTTTCAAAGCCCGCTTTCCGAAGCTGATTCAGCTGGGGAAAAAGAGCAACATCGACCCAAGAAAACAGCCACTGCTGATCTACCCGACACTCCACTACCAGAACGGCGGAGTTGTGATCGACGATCACTGTCAAAGCAGTGTCCCGGGACTCTACTGCGTCGGCGAGGTGTGTGGCGGTATTCATGGGCGCAACCGGCTGATGGGCAATGCACTGCTCGAAATCATCAGCTTTGGCCGGCGTGCCGGAGTCCATGCAATGGAGAGTGCCCGTACACGCAAACACAAGAAAGCCTCGATCGAGCACTTGAGCCAGTTGCGCCGGGAGCTGACCCTGGCCGATATGCCGATGGATGCCAAGGGACCGGCACTGTTCCCCAGCTACGCCAAGTTCGAAAATGATTCGGACTACGATGGCCTGCACAAAAACACCCGGGCGGAGGGCTGATCGATGCCAAATGAGAGTCTTAACCAGGTTCTGCTTCACCCGAACAGCCGGGTCGGCGCAAACTTGAGCGCCTGGCTTAAGGGTTTTGGCGGCGAAGGCCTGTTGGCCGCACTGGGAAACTGCGATGCAATCATCCCGGAAATCAAAAGCGCCGGCCTGCTAGGCCTGGGTGGCAGCGGCTTTCCCACCTATATTAAATGGGAAGCGGCGGCCGCCCAGAGCAGCCATGAAAAATATCTGATCTGCAACGGCAACGAAGATGAGCCGGGCACATTCAAGGACCGTATTCTGCTGGAGGAGACACCTCACCAGATAATCGAGGGAGCCACCATTACCGCCCTTGCCACAGGCATCAGTCGGATTATCTTCTATATCAATCCTCACCTGAAAAAACCGCTGGAGAACATACAACAAGCCGTGGCCCAGTGGGAAGAGTCAGAACTCTATTTCACCTCCTCGAAGAGACTGAAGCAACCGCTCACCTATCAAGTGATTCCCAGTTCTGGACACTATATTGGCGGAGAAGAGACGGCGGCAATTGAGTCAGTGGAGGGGAAATTCCCCTTCCCTCGCGGCAAGCCGCCATTTCCTTCGGAGTCCGGCGTCCGTGGACATCCCACCCTGATCAATAATATGGAGACCCTGGCCAATGTCCCCCACATTCTCCGTAAGGGGGCCGAGTGGTACCGTAATCTCGGCCTGGGAGAAGCCAATGGCACCAAAATCTACTGCCTGAGTGGCGACGTCCTAAAGCCGGGTGCCTACGAACTGCCCATGGGTACCCCGCTGTCGGAGTTGATCGACAAATACGGCGAAGGTATGCTGGTGGGCAAGCAATTGAAGGCCGTTTTCACCGGCGGCCCATCCAACACTATTTTGACCCCGAAGGACCTGGATGTGCATCTTGATTTCGATTCGGTAAAAGCCCGCCGTTCAGCCCTGGGCACTGGCGCCATGATCGTCGTATCCCAAGGTACCGGCATCGTCAAACGAGTCACAGAGTATGTCGATTTTTTCGCCTCCTCCTCCTGTGGACAGTGCCCTCCATGCAAAACCGGCACCTATTATGCGTCCCAGTTATTGGGGAAAATCGATACCGGCCAAGGCACACGAGCAGACCTCGATACATTAATCGACCTCTGCAAAATCCTCCCGGGTGCTGGGCGATGCCACCTGCTGGACGGTGCCATCAAGGTCATCGACAGCTCGCTATACCATTTTATGAGTGAGTATGAGCAGTCACTGAGAAACTAAATTTTTAGCTGCAAAAGAATACTCCCCCTGCAATGCAATTGAGTAACAGGCTAATCTTATGACGACACTGAGTGAAGAGACAGACGCCAACGTAGTCGAAGGCAAATTCGGCAAGGCAATACAGCTCAATGAGCATATTGTTGAAATTGTCAGCGACTCGGGTGAGGGGGCGCAGAAATGCGGCCAGACCTTTGGTGCCATCAGCGCCAAAATGGGCAATGGCGTCTGGACGGTGGAGATCATCCCCGCCGAGATCCAGCCACCCGCCCGCTCACCGGCAGGCGCCAGCGGAATTCGCATCCGTGTCGGCTCTAAACAGGTCACCAACATGGGCAACGAGGCCGATCTGGTGGTCTCTTTCAACGAGCAGGTACTCTACTCCAGGATCGCCAATGGCGCCTACCGGAAAGGCTCCATCGTTCTGCTCGAGAATAAATGGGCACATGATCCTCAGGAACATATTCAGAAACAGTATGCCGATGCAGTTAAAGAGTTCGAGGAAAATGGTCTGGTGGTCCATGAGATCCCCATGGAGGAGGAGTGCCTGAAGCTGGTCGCCAATCCCCGCAAGGGAAAGAACATGTTTGTGCTCGGCATGCTCTGCCACATCTACAGCAGGAGCACCGAACGGGCTAAAAAAGAGATCGCTAGCACCTTTGCACGCAAGGGCAATAAGGTGATCAAAAGCAATCACGACCTGTTCGATGCCGGCTACGAATTTGCCAAAAAGAGCGTATCACTGCACTGGGATATCCCGGTAAAAGATCAGGGAGAGCACAAACCCATCCTGGTCACCAACGGCAACCAAGCGGTCGGACTGGGTGTCATGGCCGCCGGCATGGAGATGATATCCATGTACCCAATCACCCCGGCCACCTCAGCCACCCACTACGTCTCAGACGTATTTCAACAAGTCGGTGGTTTCGTGCATCAGGCAGAGGACGAGATTGCCGCCATCGGTTTCGCCATCGGCTCCTCATTCGCCGGAAAGACCGCCTGCACCATCACCTCCGGCCCTGGCATGGCGCTGAAGACTGAAATGATCGGCCTGGCGGTGATGTCCGAAATCCCCCTCGTCATCGTCAATGTACAGCGCGGCGGCCCATCCACCGGACTGCCAACGAAGGTGGAGCAGGGTGATCTGCTCTCAGCCCTGTATGGTGAACCGGGTGATGCTCCAAAAATCGTTATCGCTCCCGCCACCATCGAGGAGTGTTTCCACTACGTAATCATGGCGCGCAAACTGGCAGAGTCCTTCCGTGGACCGGTCATCATGCTGACCGATGCCAACCTGGCCACCGGAGTGCAACCTTATCCACGCCCGGAACTGAGCGAAGACTGGTTTGCTGCACCAATCGATCAATCACCATGGGACCCGAATGTTCCCGCCTATGACTGGGATGAAGGGACCGGCCTCTCTCAGCGTCCGATTCCAGGTCAACGGGGCGGTGAATATGTACTCACCGGCCTTTCCCATACCAACCACAGCAAAGTGGCCTATGACTCGGATACCAACCAGTCCACTTGTGAGCACCGCAGCCGCAAACTGGCGGCGCTGCACAAAACCCTTAAGCCACCAAAAGTACACGGCGACGAAGAGGGCGATCTGCTGATCGTCGGCTGGGGCTCAACCCTGGGCGCCATCGAAGAGGCGGTGGACATATTGCGCAAGGAGGGTAATAAAGTCTCCTCTGTACATCTGCGCTTCCTCTCTCCCCTGGAGCCCGGCCTGCCTGAAATTTTCTCCCAGTTCAAGAAGGTGATGACCGTGGAGATCAACTACAGCGACAGACTGGATGCACCGCTCATCACCCTGGAAAACCGGCGTTATGCCCAGCTCGCAATGATACTGCGAGCACAAACACTGGCGGATATTGACTGCTGGTCCATGGTCTACGGCCATCCGCTACAGCCAGGTATGCTGCACGACGTGATCAGCAATAAGCTGAAAGCCCTGAATAACTAAGGAGAACCCCCCTATGTTTGGACTCAAAGCTGACTGGTCCGTTGAAGTCTTTGACCGCTATTTCACCTTGGGCAATTATGCCGGAGGCGAGGCGCGCTGGTGTCCTGGCTGCGGCGATTTTGCCGTGCTCAATACCATGCACCGTGTTCTCCGGGATGCCCAGATGCCACCGGAAAAAACGGTGGTTGTCTCCGGTATTGGCTGCTCCAGCCGACTGCCACACTATGTAGGCACCTATGGCTTCCACGGCCTGCATGGCCGCGCCCTGCCAATTGCAAACGGCATCAAATCACGCCGCCCTGATCTCGACGTCTGGGTCGGCACCGGCGATGGCGACTGCTTCTCAATCGGTGCAGGACCCTGGATTCACGCCATGCGCTACAACATGGATATGGTGATCCTGATTTTTGATAACGGCATCTATGGCCTGACCAAAAAACAGACCTCTCCCACCACCCCCACAGGAGAGTGCACCAATACCCACCCGAAGGGCGCCCCTCTGCCGCCACTGAATCCATTGACAGTGACCCTGGGTATTTCAAACGTCTCTTTCGTGGCTCAGGTGCCGGACTGGAATCCGCCGCTGCTCTACGAAACAATCAAGGCTGCCCACGAGCACCGTGGCACCAGTTTTGTACGCATTCTTCAACGTTGCCCGGTATTTTCCGAATCCTACTGTAAGCCGATGCAGGAACACCCGGACCAGATGCTGCTGCTGATCCATGAGAACGGCATTCACGCCGGTGACAGCGTCAAGCGCGTATTCACCTGGCACCTGGAGCATGATCCTACAAACTGGGTCAAGGCGATGGAGATAGCTCACGACACCACCAGGATACCCATGGGACTGATCTACTATAACCCCAACGCTCAGGTTTACGAGGATCTCTCCGCCCAGGGCCTCGACAAGACCAACGAAGAGAAAATGGCTGCGATCAATGCCGCCTTCGACGCCTTCGCGATCTGATCCATCAATAATCGAGGCAGCACCAGCATGACAGCAGCACTGAGTGTTAACGGATGGACCGACGAGGCAGAGTCGCTCCCGGCCATACCGACTGAAGTGAAAGATGCAGAGGCCAGTAAGGAGATTCTCCACGCTCTGCGGCACTTTCATTTGGGCAACCCCGGGGTACGGAAGCAATTCGAACCGCTGGCAGATGATCTGCTGCCGCCGTTGCTGAATCCCTATCGTGACGCCACCAGATTACGGTACGACTACCCGCTGTTCCTCTATCCGGCGGATGATGAGACCGGGAATGAGGCGCCCGTGTTGGCTAAACCCATCGCCCGGTTTCTCCAGGATATGGCCAACTCGTTCGCTCCGGACGAAGGCAGCACTCAAATACTCAAGGATAATCTACCGCGCCTCGAATGGGATCTACGCAACCATCTGCGCAACGAAAATGCCCCGGTCGATGCCAGAACCACCCTCACAGAACTCGCTTCAGCGATGGTTGAGAGGCTGCATCTCAACAGCGAAAGCAGCGAAATACTGCGCAACGACCTTGACAGACTGATTGATGCTGCTCCAAAAAATGGACAGTTTCTGGCCTATGGCCAGTATCCCGCTATCCATCTGCTGATCCATGTCATCCGCAGTCGGATAAAGCCACGGCAAATCCAGTTTCAGCAACAGATCCAGGGGTATATCCGTGATCTGAACAAGCTGCTCCAGGTGGAAAGGGATAAATCGGCCGAAGCCACCCAGCCGGAAAGTCTTGAGAACAGTGTCGGCTTTGGCGCCGACATGTTCGATCCAGCGGCACTCTCAAAGGTAATGGATCACTCCCACGGATCTATCGGCATGTCTGCCGAACGACTGCAACGGGTAAAAGACGCGCTCAGCACCCTGGAGTCTTACCAAGGGGAGGAGATCCTGGGGCGCTTTGTCCATATGGGCACGCTGGATACGACGCACCTCGCAGGAATCCCCGGTTTTGAGGTGACCACCGCCCCTGAACCCTGCGCTCATGCCACTGAACTCTTTGATCGGGAAGCAGAGCAGCTGGCAAAGGTCTTTGCTGCTGCCCGCATCGCCAGACTGGAGATCGAAAGCCTCTACGATCCTGCCATACATGACCCCTGGTTTGACAACTTCAGCTGGGAGGCCTTCTCCCAGGACGAGCTACTGCTGGTGCCCGCCGTGATTGCCTTGGATGCAGCGGACCGGGTGGCCGGCCCCAGCATGCAGGCATTTTCACAATTATTGAGCTCAGGCCGTCCAGTACACATACTGGTCCGCGTCCTGGCCCATGCCAACCCGGGCACCTCAACCAATAGCGACCCCTTCAGCAATTACCGCTCTGAACTCGGCTATTTTGGCATCAGTCATCGTCAGGCAGTGGTCTCCCAGGCCTCTGCCGCCCGCCCTGAAAAGCTGCTTGAACACTTCTCAACCGCCCTTGAGGCAACCCGTACCAGTCTCCATCTGATCAACGTCGGATTGCGGCCAACGGGAGAAGATGCCGGACTCAACGCCTGGCTGATTGCGGGTGCGGCTCTGGAGGGGCGGGTTCATCCGTTTTTTCATATCAACCCCTCTGCCGGTGACAGTTTTGCCGACCGTATGGATTTCAGCGGCAATCCTCAGCCGGAAAAAGAGTGGCCGGTCAGCCCTTTCAGCTACCTCGACGAAAACAGCAGTCAGGTGGATACCGAACTGGCCTTCACCTTTGCCGACTACGCGCTGCTCATCAACAATCTGCACGAACATTTTGCACCCGTACCCCTGGTCTGCGAATCAGACAGTCTGCTGCCGATTGCCGAATACCTGGCCCTCTCACAAGAAGAGGCGGAAACCTCTATCCCCTTCGTCTGGGGGGTCAACAAAGCTGGTGAACTGAGACAGCTGGCAATCACCCGCACTCTGGTTCAGGCCTGCCGCGACCGGCTGAATTTCTGGCATACCCTGCAGGAGATGTCCGGAATACGTAACCGCTATGTGGAACTGGCGGTGGAAGAGGCGAGCCAGCAGATCAAGGCAGAAGCGGCAGCGGAACGGGAGCAACTTAACGAAGAACATGAGCAGGCGCTCGACACAGCACGCGCCGAAGTGGCTGGAGAGGTCATGGGTCGCTTGACCGATGTACTGCTCGGCATGGAGTTCACCACCGGCACAGCTCAAATGCCAACCGCAACCAGCGCACCCTCACAGCACGCCGAAACGGCTGCAGAAGAAATGAGTGAAGCGGAAGCATCTGCGGCCGAAGAAGAGGAGGAGGCGCTTGGTTTCGATGAAGCCTGGATCGACAGCCCCCTCTGCACCACCTGTAATGACTGCACTAACATGAACCCACTGATGTTCGTCTACAACGACAATAAACAGGCAGTAATCGCCGATCTGAACGCCGGCACCTACTTACAGTTGGTGGAAGCGGCCGAGATCTGCCCCTCGAAGTGCATACATCCGGGTAAACCATTCAATCCCGGCGAGGCGGGACTGGAAGAGCTGGTCGAACGTGCGGCAGCTTTCAACTAAAGGACGGGATGAGATCAGTGGAGTCACTGCTTATTTTGTAGGTTCTCAATAAGCCCGTGCAGGCATCTCCATACCCTCTCGCAAACATCTGCACGATGTCTGTTGAGAGGTGACATTATTTTACTGTTTATGAGGTTTGATACATTCAGAAAGCAATGGTTAACCTGAATCGAAAAACGCTCTCCACTGCCAGTTGCGCTAATCAAAGCGAGGCCCGGCTACACCTCGATAATCCGGCAACAACGGAAACTCGCCATGGTGTTTGATCCAGGCAACCTCATCACTGCCCCTGCAGTCATGGCCGGAATGGGGCTCTTTTTTGGAGTGATTCTGGCCGTTGCCTCACGCGTATTCAGAGTAAAAGAAGACCCCAGGCTACTGGGAACGGAAGAGCTGTTGCCAGGCACCAACTGCGGTGCCTGTGGCGAGCCGGGTTGCGCCCCTTTTGCCGAGGCACTGATCAAGGGCGAAGTGCAGCCAAGCGGTTGTACGGTCGCCAGTGAAGATACGGTTGAGGCCATCGCCGAATTCCTCGGAGTCGATGCCGGTGAGCAGGAGAAACGGGTCGCCCGCCTGCACTGCGCAGGAGGTCAGGCACAAGCATTCCAGATCGCTGAATACCGTGGCTTCGAGGGCTGTCGCGCAGCAGCCGTGGTATCCGGTGGCGGCAAGGGCTGCTCCTGGGGTTGCCTGGGGCTGGCGGATTGCGAAGTTGCCTGCACCTTTGATGTTATCTATATGAACAGCAACGGCCTCCCGGAAGTGGATACCGTTGGCTGCACCGCCTGCGGCGACTGTGTCGACGCCTGCCCAAGAGACCTGTTCGAAATCATTCCACTCAACCAGAAGCTGTTTGTTCAGTGCAATACACCCCTCGAAGGGGATGCCGCTGTAGCACTCTGCTCCGTCGCCTGCGACGCTTGCGGCCGCTGCTCATCAGATGCCGTTCCCGGACTGATCGAGATGCTGGATAACCTGCCCAGTATCCACTATGAATCCGGTTTGCCGGTAACGCCGGCTGCTATCAACCGTTGCCCTACCGGTGCCATTCAATGGCTGGAAGGTGACCAGTTCCACGACCGGACAACGGCCGAAACCGAAGAGGAAATACGCTATGCCCAGCTTTAACGACATGGCCATACGTCTCTACCGACGTTTCTTCAATGTCTCTAACATCCATCCGGATGCCAAAGAGGCCGATGCCGTTATCGATGGCAACAGCGCCATTGCATTCACTGAGGCCTGTATCGCCGACGTCGCCGTCCTCGGCGGCACAGCTTCCGCCACTGGAGCCGCTCTGGCATGGCGTCATGAGGTTCAACGGCTCTCCAGTAATCTTTTTAGCGGCGCACTGAACAGCCAGGATACCGAAGGCCCCCGTGGCGCCCTGGCCGCAGCCATCGGTCAATCCATGGCAGGCAGAAGGGCTACCGCTTTCCTGTCAGCACCTGACTTGGCTACCGCCCAGGATTTGCTGGCGAACGCTGCCGGACGCCATCTGCCACTTGTGATCCATCTCAACAATCAGGCACTCCCGGCCCAGGGACAGGTTCTGGGAACGGGCCATGAAGCACTGCACCAGGCAGCCGACAGCGGCTGTTTTATCCTCTTTGCCGCCAATGTTCAGGAGGCCGTAGACTTTACCCTGATAGCTCGAAAGGTGGCAGAGGCTGCACTGATCCCTGGTCTGGTGGTGATGGATGGCGACCGCACTGCTCTCTCAACCCAGGAACTCCATCTCCCCTCTCCGGGACTGATCCACAACTTCCTTGGCGCCTCAAGCGAGCAGATCGATTCCCCTACCCCGGCTCAGGAGATCCTGTTCGGCAAACAACGTCCGCGGGTTCCCCGCTGGCATGATCTTGACCGCCCGATGCTTCAGGGCTCACTCCAGGACCCCACCACCTTTGCCTTGGGAGTCGCCGGTGACCGCCCCTATTTTGATCAGCACCTCGACGCCATACTGACCCAGACATTCGAGCAGTTTGCCAAGCTTTCCGGACGTCGATACAGCGAACTCTCCAGCCAAGGGGTGGAGGGGGCCAGCCTAGTCCTGGTGGCTCAGGGCTCGGCCGTCGAGACGGCTGAGGCCGTGGCCCGTCAACTTGGGAAAAAGGCAAAACTGAAAACAGGTGTACTCGGTATTCATTGCCTGCGCCCCTTCCCGGGAGCGAAGCTGATCAGCCAGCTCAGCGGCAAAGCATCGGTTGCCGTTCTTGAGCGGCTCGAAACCCCACTGGCAGGTGATCCGCCGCTGTTGCGGGAACTGCGGGCCGGTCTGGACCGCGCCCTGGAAAACAGCCGTTTTGGAGAGGCTGTCCACCCCGGCTATCCCGAGCTGGATGCCCAGCAGCGCCCTACCCTTCACTCGGCCATCTATGGCACAGGCGGCCTCCCGCTTGATGCAGCCGAACTCACCCACTGGTGCAAAGATCTAAAGGGTAAGCACCCTTCACGTGTTTATCTTGGGATCGACTTTCACAATAGCTCCAATACCCACCCAAAGCGTCAAGTCCTGCTGGATCGTATTCGCCGGGCATACCCTGATATCGAACAATTGGGAGTGCGCTTGAAGGGCGAAAGAGATGATTCCAGGCCCAATGGCACCCTCACGCTGAAAGTTTACCGACAGAGTGGAAGAGGCGGTGAAACCATTGCTGCTGAAGCTGGCAGTATGCTGCAGCACCTCGAAGACGGCTCGGTAAGGACCTTGCCTGGCCTCTCCTGGGATGATTGGGCGGGCTGGTCCAGCGACCTGATGCACCACACACCCGAAGGGTCCGGTGATCCCGGAGACAACACCCCCGTGGACTTTGCACTGGCCTGCAGTCCGGAGAATCTTGCCTCTGCACAGCTGCATCAGGCCTTGATACAAAATGCCGGGTTACTGGTCGCTGGTGCCGACAATGACGACCGGCTATGGCGCGCTCTTGGCGCTGAAACGCGGGCTGCCATCTTAAGCAAGTCCCTGGCTCTCTATCACCTACCACCACAGGATTTACCTGACTACTCCATCGTTTCAGATGCACCATCCAATGCAGAGATGGCGGATGCCTATCTCCTTGGCGGCCTCTTCGCTGCCCTGCAAAAACAGACCCTGATCGACCAAACCCTGCGGCGCATTCAAGCGACACTGGAGAAGAGCCTGGAAGGATTAAGTGATGCTGAACAGACGGCACTGACAAGCACTTTTGAAGCCGGTTTTGAAGCACTGCGGCAGGTTGAAACCAGCCAATTCAGTCATCCTGTTGGCAGCTCCGGCAACTGGAGTGATGATGCACCTCTGGCTATTCAGCACCTGGGGACTAGCGACAGAACCATCGGCAGCCTGCCACGATTCTGGGATCAGGTCGGTATCCTTCACCGCGATGGCAGCAGTGACACGCTCACCGCCGACCCCTTTCTCTCCACCGGTGCCATACCGCCCCTCAGCGCCACTTTCCGTGATCTCAGCGAACCCGGCAGCGCCATCCCGGCATTTTCACCGGAAGCCTGTACCGGCTGTGGCGACTGCTGGACCGCCTGTCCCGACAGCGCCATCGGCGTCGTGGCAATGACCCCTTCGAGCCTGGTTAACGGCGGCATTCAAATGGCAGGTGCCGATGCTGTGCGGCAGATCGGCTCAAAACTTGCGGCCAGGATCAGCGCCTTGGGCAGAAGCGGCGATACTGACGGAAACCTTGCGGGCGAGCTATTGGGCCAGGCCTGGGATTGGCTTCAACAGAAGGCCCCGCTGCCGGAAGAGCGTAAAGCGACCATCCAGGAAGGCTTTGACCGCCTGGTCAATCAGATCGGCAACCTGCCGATGGCGATTACTGACGGCCTGTTCCATGAGGGAGAGAAAGAGAAAAAAGATGGTGGCGCCCTACTCTCCCTGGTGATCAACCCCGAGGCTTGCAAGCGGTGCGGCATCTGTATTGCCACTTGTGAACCTGAAGCCCTGACAGCCGCCGCCCGGACGGCAGATGAGATCGAACAGGACCGCACATTATGGCGTACCTGGCAAAAAACCCCGGACACAGAATCGCATACTATTGAACACGCTATAGAGACCGGCACGCTGGACCCAATGGCAGCACTACTGATGTCCCGTTACTGCTCCCAGGCGATGGCGGGGGGTGATGGCGCAGAGGCTGGGTCCGGTGAAAAGATCGCCCTTCGCATGGCCCTTTCTGCCACAGAATATCAACAGCAGCCGCTGCAGTATCATTTCACTCAGGAGCTGAATGAAGCGCGCAACCACATCAATGAGCTGATCCAGGAGACCCTTACCGACGCCCTGCCGACCGATGATCTAGCGACTCTGGCAGAGAATCTCCAACAGGTGCAGGGGCGCCATGCCGATCTTACCACCCTAACTCAGCGTGCCGAGGGAAGCGGCATCGACACCCAACGCATAACCCGGCTGGTAGAGTTGGCACAAAACCTCGGCGCTGCCTACTGGCGGCTATCGGAAGGGAAACAGGGCCTGGGCCGAGCTAGATTCGGCCTGGCCGTGGCCCCCGGCACACTTGCCCAATGGGCGGGAGTTTTTCCCAACAATCCCTTCCAGGCGCCGGTTACTCTGGATATGACAGGCGATGCGGCCCAACTGGCCGCGGGCCTGCTCCAGGGTCAGCTGGCAGAAGCGGTTGATACCCTGAACCAGCTGCATCAGGCGAATAAGGAACTGGGCAAAAACAACAAGGATCAGCGCCACACTCTGACCTGGGACAACCTTACCGATGATGAGCGCAGGCTCTGCCCTCCGCTGTTTCTGGTGGGCAGTGAAGCCGAACTGGGTGGACGCGGCTTCACCCAGGTAGCCTGGCTGCTCAATTCCGGCATGCCGGTAAAGATTCTTGTGCTGAGCGAGCTGGACCTGGGGCTTGATACCCGGGGTGTTAAAGCAAAGCCTCTGGCCTCCAGTCAGGATGCACGCACCGACCTTGGGCTGATGGCACTGGCCCAGCGCCAAGCCTATGTCGCCCAGAGTTCTATCGCTGAGCCGGGGCACTTCCGCCAGAGCCTGAAAGAGGCCCTGAGTTTCACCGGTCCCGCCCTGATTCGTCTCCATGCACCCAGCCCACAGCGTCACGGCTTTACCACGGACAAAACCCTGGAACAGGCAGCGGCTGCGGTGCGCAGCAGGGCCTTTCCACTGTTCCGTTATCACCCGGAAGAGGATGGCGTTTTTGGCAGCCGGATTACCCTGGAAGGCAACCCGGAACCCCAACAGGCCTGGGTTGCCAATGACGCTGAAGAACCCATAACACCACTCTCCTGGGCGGCAGCGGAAGAGCGCTTTGCCAGCCACTTTTCCACTCTGGAACAGGGCGCTGCATCGCCGATAAAAACGGATGACTGGCTCGCCCTGGAGGCTGGCAAGCGAGCCGGCAAGACCCCCTTCGTTGAAATCGACCAAGAGGAGAGCACACAGCGCTGCCAAGTCTCCACAGAGCTGATGGCTGAAGTTGAGAAGCTGAGCCACATCTGGCGCACCCTGCAGGAGTTGGCAGGGCTTGTCACGCCGTTCACGGAGCGGGTTAATCGTGAAGCGGAGGCGCGTGTTGCTGAGGAGCATCAGGCGGAACTGGATGCACTGAAAAAAGAGCACGAAAGGCAGATACAAGCAGTTCGGGATGGCGTTCAGGGCGATATGGCTGGCCAATTACGGAATAGATTGATGTCTCTGGCCGGGTATAAATAAGGCGCTACTCCCATGTCACTGTTAAACCTATTCCAAACTTCTTTCCGCCACGGCGTCCACCCCGCGGGCAATAAAGAGCAGACGGCGGACCGGCCAATCCAGCGGTTCCCTTTCGTCGAGCACTATGTAATGCCACTGGGGCAGCACATCGGCGCGCCGGCCAAACCGGTTGTCGAGGTGGGCGACAAGGTAGTACGTGGCCAGCTGATCGCCGAAGCCAGGGCCTTTGTATCCACCTGCCTGCACAGCCCGGTAACTGGCCGGATAAAAGATATCGGGCCTCATCGCTATACGGATGGCACCTTCAAGCCGGCGATAGAGATTGAAGCAGACCCCTTTGCCACCCAGCAGTTAGAGCTTAAATCACCGATCGACTGGCAATCGCTCTCCATGGACGAATTTATCGCCCAGGTTCAGCAGGCAGGTATTGTCGGCATGGGCGGTGCCGCTTTTCCCGCCCATGTAAAATACGCCATCCCTGAAGGGCAGAAAATCCACGACCTGCTGGTCAACGGGGCCGAGTGCGAGCCCTACCTGACCAATGATCATCGCCTGATGATGGAGCGGCCCGAGGCACTGCTACGCGGCATCGAGATCTTGATGACCAAGTTGGGCGCAGAGCGCGCCACCATTGGCGTTGAGTCCAACAAGCCTGAGGCGATCGAGGTACTGAACCGACACCTTGATCCTGATGGACCCATCGACGTGATATCCCTGCCGGTAAAATACCCTCAGGGTGCGGAAAAAATGTTGATTAAAGCAGTCTATGACAAAGAAGTTGCGGCAGGAGAGTTACCAAGGGATATGGGGGTCGCTGTGAATAATGTTGGCACCCTGGTAGCCGTTGCCGACTGGTTTGATCGCCGCATGCCACTGATCGAACGGGTAGTAACCGTCTCAGGACCGGGAGCCGCCTATCCGGCTAACCTGATCGTGCCCATCGGCACCCCGGTGCACGATGTACTCCAGTTTTGCGGCGGCATAAAAGAGGAGACCAGAGAAGTGGTGATGGGAGGGCCGATGATGGGCGCCCCGATTGCCAGCCTGGATGTACCGGTTTTGAAAGGCAGTTCAGGCATTCTCGCCTTTACTGAGCAGGAGACGGCACGGCCCAGGGAGTATCCCTGTATCCGCTGTGCCCGTTGCCTGGAAGCCTGTCCCTATTTTCTTAACCCCTCCCGCCTAGCCCGGCTTGGCAAAGCGCGGCTATTCGAAGAGATGAGCGTGTATAAGGTTATGGACTGTGTGGAGTGCGGGGCCTGCACCTTTGCCTGCCCGTCAAATATCCCCATCGTGCAACTGATCCGCACCGCAAAAGACAATCTACGACATAACAAGGTGAAAACAGCGTGACGCAGAAAGATCCTCATCTGCTACTCCAGTCCGCCCCCATGCTGCGCCAGGGAATGACCACTCCTCAGGCGATGAAGGATGTCTGGTATGCATTGACACCCGCCGTTCTGGCGGCGCTCTGGTTTTTTGGCATTGGCGCTCTCCTGTTACTGATAACCACGATTGCAGGCGCTCTGCTGACAGAGTGGATTTTCACTTCAGAAGATCGACGAAGGACGGCGATCGGTGATAACAGCGCCGCACTTACCGGCTTGCTACTGGGGCTCACCCTGCCTCCTTCGCTGCCCCTCTGGATGGCATTTCTCGGCGGCGTGGTCGCTATCGGCCTCGGTAAGATAATCTGGGGTGGGCTCGGCAACAACCTGTTCAACCCCGCCCTGGTTGGCCGTGCCTTCCTGCTCGGCACCTTCCCTATCGCCATGACAACCTGGACAGCGGCAATCGGCCCATCCGGTTTTTTTGACATTCAGGGCAGCATTCTGGCGCTGCCGTTCCAATCGCCTGTCTATGATGCGATGTCTGCCGCAACTCCCCTGGGCCTGATGAAGTTTGAACAGCAGAGCACCGATCTCCTCAACCTGTTTATCGGCAATACATCCGGCTCCCTGGGCGAGACCAGCGGGCTGCTGCTTATCTTGGGTGGCCTGTTCCTATTGCTGCGACGGGATCTGGACTGGCGCATACCGGCGGCAATCTTCATCTCAGCCAGCCTCTTCTCCCTGGCCCTTTTCCTGACAGATTCAGTACGCTTTCCCGACCCCTTCTTCACGCTCTTCTCCGGCGGTATGTTACTGGGCGCCATCTACATGGCCACAGACCCGGTCACCTCGCCATTGACGCCCAAGGGAACATGGATATTCGGTATTGGAATCGGCATTCTGGTTGTGCTTATCCGCACCTTTGGCGGCCTGCCTGAAGGGATGATGTATGCCATTCTGTTGATGAATGCAGCGACACCGCTGATCGACCGTTACACCCAACCCCGTGTTTTTGGACGTGGGGGTAAGGCAAAATGAGCAATGATGTGACCAAAGAGCCGGGGAGCACACGGCTGGTTCTCTCTCTCGCCATTGCCGGTTTCATCTCGGGTGTCGCCATCATCGGTATCTACGAGGCGACGCTCTCCACCATTACTGAGAACAAGGCACGAGAGCTTCGCGAGGCTGTTTTCAAAGTGCTGCCCGGCGTCAGCCAGCTACAGCAATTGCAGTATAAAGATGACAAGCTGGTTGCCGCACCCGGAGAAAAACCAAGCGACCTGACGTTATACGGTGGTTACGATGAGAAAGGTGGCTTCATCGGCTACGCAATACCCAGTGCCGGACCGGGTTTCCAGGACACCATCAAAGTACTCTACGGTTATCTGCCGGAGAGCCGGCGTATTGTCGGCATGGAGATTCTGGAAAGCCGCGAAACTCCCGGCCTAGGCGATAAAATCTACAAAGATCCTGAGTTTGTTGCCAACTTCGCCAACCTCGCAGCAGATCCCTCAATCAAGACAATGAAAAAAGGGACCAAATCGGCCGCCAACGAAATTGACGCCATTACCGGGGCAACCATCTCCTCAAAGGCGGTTGCACGCATCATCAATGAAGGGCATCAACACTGGAAAGATCTGTTGCCACCACCCGGTAACGAGCCAAAGATTACGATTGACATAAAAGGAGGCGAACGGTGAAAACGAAAGACCAAAGCGCCTACGAAGAGTTGATAAAAGGCATCTGGCGCGACAATCCCGTGTTCGTCCAGGTTCTCGGCATGTGCCCGATGCTGGCAGTGACCAACTCTGCCATCAACGCGGTGGTGATGGGCATGGCGACCCTGTTCGTGCTGGTAGGCTCCAGCTTTCTGGTAGCCTCTCTGAAGAAGTGGATCCCGAAACAGGTCCGCATCTCCCTCTACGTTATTATCATCGCCACCTTTGTCACCGTGGCAGACTACACCCTGCTGGCCCTGATGCCTAAAGTGCATAAAGAGCTGGGGGCATTCATTCCTCTTATTGTTGCCAACTGCATGATTCTTGGCCGCCAGGAGGCGTTCGCCTCACGCAACAGCATCCGCTTTGCGGTGATGGATGCCATCGGCATGGCGATGGGCTTTATGCTGGCGTTGCTGGCGCTTGGCGGGATCCGGGAGATGCTGGGCAACGGGACACTTTTCAACATCCTCCTGTTCGGCGATAATTTCGAGCCCTGGGTCATCATGATTCTACCCCCCGGCGGCTTCCTCACCCTCGGCCTGATCCTGCTCTTCTTCAACTGGGTGACGGCCAGAAAAGCCGCCTTCCTGGCCCAGGTTGCGGATGCTGAGAAGGAGGCCGGGTAGGTAATGGATAACCTGATTTGGATCTTTGTCAGCACCCTGCTGGTAAACAACTTTGTGCTGGCCTATTTTCTCGGCCTCTGCCCCTTCCTCGGGGTTTCCGGAAAGCTGGAAACCTCTTTCCGCTTGGGGCTGGCCACCACGTTTGTACTGCTGATCACGGCACTCTGCGCTTGGATTCTCAACACCTACATCCTGATCTATGCCCCCTATCTGCGATTGATCAGCTTTATCGTGGTCATCGCCAGTACCGTGCAATTCATCGAGATGGCGATCAAGAAGCTGAGCCCCACCCTGTTCAAGGCCCTGGGCATCTTTCTGCCCCTGATCACCACCAACTGCGCCATTCTGGGTCTGGCCATTTTCGCCACCAACCGCGGCTACAGTCTGGTTGAAGGGTTGGTATTCGCCTTGGGTGCAGGTGCCGGCTTCACGCTGGCGATGGTGCTGATGGCGGGCCTGCGCGAAGAGTCTGAGCTGTCGGACGTTCCCGCCCTGATCAAAGGCACCGCCATGAACCTGATCATCGCCGGGATACTCTCGATGGCCTTCATGGGTTTTGCCGGCCTGTTCAGTTCCAGCTAGACTTAACAGAGTAGAGCGCTTGTTTATCCATTAAGCCGTTACTGAGGGAGAACCGCCCAATGCTAACCCATCTATTAACCCTGCTTGGCCTAGTCTTGCTCTGTGCGGGCTGGATGCTGTTTCAGCTTTGGCTGGGCAGACAAAATCCGGAGAAAAAAAACGTCTTCAGGCTAGGCTGTGGCGCCTGCAGTAACAAAGGCTGCTCTCAACACACGGGGAATGGGGCTGAGCAGGCAGCAGAAGAAAAGCCAAGAACAAGAAAAGGCACCCGAAGGTGCCTTTTCTTGTTTAACAGCTTGGGTTGTCTGCTTAGCTTTTACGGCTGTAGCGCCTACGGAACTTATCCACACGGCCAGCAGTATCCATAATCTTCTGCTTACCGGTGAAGAAGGGGTGGCAAGAGGAACAGACTTCCACATGCAGATCTTCACAAAGTGTGGAGCTGGTTTCGAATTCGTTACCACAGCTGCAGACCACTTTGATATCGCCGTACTTAGGGTGAATATCTGGTTTCATGATTGCCTCTACAAAAACTGATTTCATTCTGCCCAGCATGGGTTGAGAGAGCACGATATTATAGTGGAGCGGAAAAGCCTTCGCAAGAATTTTAACGCACGGACTTTATTGGGACCCTATATTTGCATTGCAACCAAGGTTCAGAATCTTCTGATAGTTACTGTAGATGGGGTTATCTTCTGGAAAATAGTACAACGTCACCTGTGCATAGCTATCAAAGGGATTTTCAATGCGATTGATCTGCCGCCGCCTCTCTCTCCATATCATAGCTGTTAACGCCGACGGAGGAGGGCACAGGATAGTCGGTCCCGAACAACAGTTTGGAGTGTATTTCGGTCTGTTCCGAGAGATGGCGCAGAGCCCTGGCACGCATGGGGGAGAGAATGGCGGAGATATCGCCATAAAGATTGTCATGCTTTGCCAGCAGCTCCAGCATCCGAAAATAGTCCTGATCGAACCAAGCCGGGTTCTTTGAGAGATTCCGCCAGGGGAACAGCCGGTGGCTAAACCTGCCCAGCCCCATGTGGGCGGCAATCACTGTCACCCCGGAAAGCAGTGGCAGATCGAGCATTCCGACACCCTCGTACTGGGAGAAAGAGCTGATGCTGTACTCACTGCCGATATGGATAATCAGAGCGGCAGGCCATGAGATTTCAGCTTCTCATAATAGGGTAAAAGCCGCTGATCATTGAGATCCAGCCCCCAGTAGTTCTGCAAAAACTTGGCACCGCAGCAACCCCGCTCCACGTACTCATCAATCAGGGAGAGCGCGCCATTCCCCGCCAGGGGTTGACCGAGAGGAATGGGATAAAGCAGTCAGGATGCTCAGTGTGAACCTGCAGCACATCCTCGGTGAAGGCGCAGACCGTTTTATCCCGATGCAGCTCCCTCCACCCCGAAGAGATAAATCCGCTCAATATGCTCGGACTCACGCACTGAACGGGAGATCGCTTCAACATAGGTTGCATGGGGATGGGTCTGAAGGGCCTGGGGAGAGGTGCCGAGATTTTCTGCAAAAAAAGCGCACCGCCAGCCGGTCGAATGGACGGGTGAAAGCCACATTGGGATTGAGCAGATGGGTGTGGATATCAACTGTCTTCATACCGCCTCCCCGGCCAGCAACTTGGCTTGGCGAAAATCACTTTTGCCACTCCCCAGCTTGGGTATGGCCGCAACACTGACCAGGCGTGATGGAATCATCAGAGGATTTAGCTTGGCATCCTTAATCGCCTGTTTCACCACAGGCTCTTCAGTCTCCCCCGCAAACAGCATCACCACCTGCTCTCCCTTCCGGCTGTCGGGCAAGCTGGTCGCCAGCACCTCGATACCTTCTAGCATCACTTGGACAATCGCACTCTCTACCGCCCCCAGGTTGATTATCTCTCCGCCAATCTTGGCAAACCACGAGTAACGGTCGACGATGGTGAGAAAGGCATCTTCATCCAGGTGCCCC
Organism: Candidatus Vondammii sp. HM_W22; assembly: GCF_022530855.2. Taxonomy (GTDB): domain Bacteria; phylum Pseudomonadota; class Gammaproteobacteria; order Chromatiales; family Chromatiaceae; genus Vondammii. The sequence goes on from NZ_CP099567.1 coordinate 83,300, forward strand.
TTGTCTCCGGTCTTGTACCAGCGCTTGCCATCCAGCTCGATAATGACCACCCCACTTTTTCGGATCCTTAAGATACCCTAGCATCACCTGTGTACCACCCGCCAGGATCAGGCCATCCTCCCCTGCCGGGAGAGATTTGAGAGTCTCTGGATCGACGACACAAAAGCTGCTCCCTGGCAGAGGCAGGCCAACCGTGCCCGCTCTATGCCCCTTCTGTACCCGCCACTCGCGGGTGTCCAGACGATCAGGTATGTTGACACTGGCCACTGGAGTGGTTTCGGCCGTACCGTAACCCTCGTAGATCGTTTTATTAAATTTTTGCCTGGAAAGGATCTCTGACATCAGAATTCAATCTTTCGGCTCCGGCCACGACTACCCGGAGGGACTCCAGCATCAGCGGATGTACCCGGCGGTTTCGGACAAATAACCTGAGAAAAGTGGAAGTGACACACATCACGGTAATCCGATAGCGAGCCACCGTCTTGGCGATATTCAGTACATCGGTTGGGTAGGGAGAAGACAATGGCGGCAACCAGTGTTTTATAACCCGAGAGCTCACCGCCACCTCTGGCGTCTGCCACGCAGAGGGTACCACCCTGACGCTTGACCGTATCCAGGCCAGAGGGATGGGACCAAGACGCTCGGTGTGCAATTCCCCAGCTTCAATCGAAAGATTAAATGCACTTTGCTTCACCTGCCGGGTCGTTGCATTCATCGGCAGCGCCTCCTTGCTCTGGCCCGGCGCAATGGGCACCGCTCCAAAGAAATCGAGAAACCATCTCAGGTACCAGCGCTTATAGTAGTCCCAATGCATAACGAACCGCACTGGGCGAGGGTAGGCGATCTGTACCATGGCCTAGTCCAGCCAGCTGATATGATTTCCCTGCATCAGCACACCGCCTTGTCCCGGCAGGTTGTTGAAACCAAGCTCTTCAATCCGATAGCGGCCGGCAAAGAGGCGACTGACCAGATGGCGCACCAGAAACTGAGGCCGCTGATAGAAGGTATCAAGAGCGACACTGGTGAACAAACCAAACAGACTGACGCTGTCGGCCCCGTAGATGGCAAAAAAGACGGTCAGCGCAAGAAAACCGGGCATAGTAAGATTCTGCACCCAGTTGTTCCCCTCCAGCACAATCCCAAGCTGATCATCACGGGCATGGAACTAAATTAGTGCATTCAGGGGGACGATAAAGATACCACCAAAAAAACCAACGCCAGAATATCCAGACAGCAAAGGTGCGGTATCGAGCTGGGTAATCATGAATAGAGTACCCATCACACCAATGGCCCCAGGGGTACCAAGCCAATTTCGATATGATCTTTCCGGCACCCAGGGAACCGATAGTAATACCTGCCCCGGAGCAGGCCAGCAGCTCCTGAATCACAACGGTATTGGTCTCGGCCAGGATCTCTTTGGCGAAAGCAGGAAAGGTGGCCAACACCACCTGAGAGACGCCCCAGAATATAGAGAGCCAGATATTGCAGTTATCCCGCAAAGTAGCGCCGGATTCTCAGCCTGCATCATCGGCAGGCATAGCGCCATCAACAATTCAACCAGCGCGCAAGCCACCAGGAGCCAGCTCGCGGGTGCCACACGCTGCAACAGGTCCAACGGCCCCTGAAACAAATAACCGGCCAACGCCTGCTTAAACAGGCTAGAGAAGAGAAATACCCCGAGAAAAATGGTAACAATAGTCACCATCTGCACCACCGCATTCATCGGTGCCAACCGTTCCTACCCCGCCAGTTCCTTGATATAGCCGTATTTGGCTGGAGAGTAAAAAGCACTCTGCGCCGCCAGCAGAAAGGTGAAACCGAGGGCGGCCAGGAACCACAGAGTCAAGCCAGCCGCTACCAGGGCTGAGGCCACCATCACCCGTAGCCTGCGAAACCGGTCTACCAGATAACCGGAAAGTGCGAACAGCAGGATGAACGGGATCAGGACATTGACAATGGCGGCCAGAATGATCTAGGTCTCACCATCGTAGACCTTGAACATCGTGTTCTGAATAGTGATCTTGTGCGCCAGATCGACAAAGGCGTTTAAAAAAATCATCACCAAGAGGATGGCTCTTCGCCTAATTGACTGGGTAGATTAACGTACCTCCCTATTATGAGAGATAAAGATCTACACGCCCAGATCCTGGGTATCAAGAGCCCTTGGCATGTTAGCAGTGTAGAGTTGGCTCTGTCAGAGGGAGAGGTAACGGTATAGGTTGAGCAGGAGGTAGGTGCCAAACAGTGTTGTTCAACCTGTGGGCAGATCTCATCGGGCTATGACTCACGCAAGCGCCGCTGGCGGCACCTTGATACCTGCCAGTACAAAACTATTCTAGTAGCAGATGTGCCCAGGGTGCAGGTACAGTGCTATATGTGGGCAGTGACCGCAAAAAGGCGGTGCTCAAAGCATGGTACGAAAGTCTGACGGAGGAGCAGCGAGAAGCGATAGAGAGTGCCTCCATGGATATATGGCCAAGCCTTTATCAATGCCATACTGGAAAGCCTGCCTAGGGCTGAAGAGAAGATTGCCTTTGATAAATTCCATGTCGCCAAATACTCCGGTGAGGCGGTAGACAAGGTACGCGGCCAAGAGCACAAAGCGCTGAAGGCTATGAGGACCCTAAAGGCAGCTAGTATGACTGACTCTACAACCCGGAGAACATGGCACGCCGACAGAAATTGCGGTTCAAGGCGCGCTACGTGACAGCACGCTGAAGATTGCCCGTGCCTGGGCAATCAAAGAGTTTGCCATGTCACTCTCAAGACGTGGGCAAGGAAAGGCTGGGAGCAGCGGTTGCCATGGGCAATGCGCAGTGGCCTGGTGCCAATCAAGAAAGTGGCGGGAACAATCAAGGATCACCTGTGGGGAATATTGAACGTTGTTGTTTTGGAAGTAAGTAATGGTCCGGCAGAAGGTCTCAACAGCCGAATCAAGATGCGTAGCAGAGGTTTCCGCAACAAGGAGCGGTTTGCCAATGCAATCTACTTCCACCTTGGAGGGCTGAGTCTTTATCCTGAGAGAGTGGTTGGGTGATACTTACCCTCTCCGATTAGGGGAAGAACCCGAATGATTATTCCAAAATGGGCGGAGAATCAGGTCTGAAAGGTTGAAGGAACCAGACCCTCAGCCTGATACTTCAGGGACGACTACTTACCCACCTGAGAAGTTCGATGAGTTGACCCGCACCTCTCAGAAACCGTGGCTGTTCAGGGTAAAGTTGATACAGTCATTGAGCCTGAGTTGCAGCGGCAACAGACTCAGACCGCTGTGTGAAGAACCTGCCGAGGTGGAAACAGATCAATTGCGAGAGCAGTTCAAGCAGGCATTGCTGGATCAGGGATTGGAAGAGTCTGTCGAAATCACCGTGACCTCCAACCGTATCGACCTGCAGATTCGTGAACGTATTCTGTTTCAGCTGTCTGACGGCCGGTGGGCAGGCGCTCCTGGGTCGGCGGGCACCACTACTGAATGACAGTGGGAATGCTATCTCGGTTGAGGGGCATACCGATAATATCCCTATTTCCAATGAGCGCTACCCTTCCAACTGGGAGCTCTCCGCTCAGCGTGCGACCCAGGGGGGTCATCCGAGTGCCTGAGGACCATCGGCTATGCCGATACGAAGCCGCTGGCAGATAACGCGACGGATGAAGGGCGTGCCCGCAACCGGCGGGGATCACATGGATAACTGAGCTGCTCTTTGATTCCCGTTTTTCTTCGGGTGAATTCAGAGTCCGCAGCCTTGATTGCCCGGTATTGCAGTATCGATTTTTTCGGGTTTGGGCAGTCTAATCTCAGTCATTATCCGGATGTACTCTTCGCGGCTTCGGTTGTTTCCAAGCCGTGGGTTGAATCTCTGCTCCTCTCCAACCGTGGAGCAGGTGAAGCCCGCATAGTCATGGCACGGAAAGATGATGGTATCTTGCGGCAGTGTGAAGATCTTCTGGACAATTGAATCATAAGCCTGACCGGCGTTACCTGATTGGAAATCCGTCCGCCCACTGCCATGGATCAATAGGGTGTCTCCGGTGAAGATCATTCCATCGGCAAGATAGCAGACATCGGTATCTGTGTGACCTGGGGTATGTATAACCCGCAGTATCCGGGAGCCGAGAGATAGCTGATCCCCCTCTTGCAGCAGAATATCAGCGCAATTTGCGTGACTGTTTGTATGCACGCCGACTTTGCAATCGAATGCCTTCCGTAACAAGCCGCCACCGGTCACGTGATCTGCATGAATATGCGTTTCCAGCGAGTACTGAAGATGCAGCCCCAGCTCTTCAATCAGGTTTTTATCGCGTTTCCATTGCTCAATCACCGGATCAATAATAGCAGCCTGTTTCGTTGCGTTATCCCATAACAGATAGGTATAAGTGCTGGTGGCTAGGTCAAAAAGCTGTCGTGTATTCATCATTACCGCTGCCTTTTATGGACTGATTTATTCGCGTCTAAGATAAACCAAGTATATTACCGGGTAATTATATAACGGGGTATCGAGATCAAGTCAACCCGGTTTCTGACAAGGTATTGGGGGGGGGACATCGTTTCCATCTGGAGTGAGAGAGGGCCGGGCCATTGCCCTGCCCTCTCATTCCCTGTTCAATGGGAGTTAAAGCGATTTTTTGCAGAAGTACCAGTTCGGTGCACTCATACCCTTCATTTATGCGTGCTTCAGCCGTTGCCGGTGGCGGAACAATCACCTTGTCGCCAGGCTGCCAGTTCTCAGGCGTTGCAACAGCGTGCTCGTTAGAGGTCTGCAGGGCAGTGATCAGGCGCAAAAACTCATCAATGGAGCGACCATTGGTCATCGGGTAGTAAACCATGGCACGAAGCACTCCATTGGGATCAATGATGAAGGTAGCCCGCACCGCCGAGGTATCTGCCGCACCCAGATGAATCATGCCGCAGGCGCGAGCTACGTCCATGCTCAGGTCAGCGATGATCGGGAATTTCACCTCCATATCGAACTTCTCTTTGATATTGCGTACCCAGGCTACATGGCTGTAGTGGCTGACGATGGAAAACCCGAGCAGCTCAGTATTGAGCGCCTGGAAATCTTCATGGTGACGTGTAAAAGCGACGAACCCGGTTGTACACACCGGGGTGAAATCTGCCGGGTGAGAGAAAAGCACCAGCCACTTACCGTGATAATCCTCAAGCTTTTTTACGCCATGGGTGGTTGGGGCTTCAAATGCACCAGCCACCTCATTCAATCGGGGCATGCCGTAGATCTTTTCGCTGCTATTTCCCATCTTTCTGTCCTCAATGAGAGGCTTGCGTATTGCAATAAAAATACCGATAACTCCCGACGATGGGCAGTAAATTACAGCTCCTCAGGATTATTGATAATAATTTTTTTATCGATTAATACTTTGTCGTAGCAACCGGTCACGTTTTGCTAGTCCAAGAGTGAGACCTTCGCTGCCGACACAGAGAGCGAAGCGAAGGTCGGCAGGGAATACGTTTTGGGGCGTTCCCATCCCCAAAACGGACTTAATCTTTGGCACCCTGTTATTGCCCCGGGCACCGTGTTCGGAAGTCTACCCTCTGCCGCTTGAGCTGTCCGCATACAGCGGGGTGGCTGTCATTAGGGTGAGGAGTAAAACAGGCATATTTTGCAGCAATGGTTGCATGTTGGCTCCTGGGTAAAGAAAAACCTGGAATTCGATATTAGCTTTTTTATTGGCATCACGTCTCCCTGTCGTAGTATCTTTTGGGGCCTATGATGTAAGGAGATTTTCGTGAGTGAAAAACAGGTTGCAGATCAAGTCGCTCTGATGGGTGATGCAGCTGAACGCTGTTCCAAAGAGGGATATTGTTGCGCCGAGGCCATTCTACTGGCGGCCATTGAAGTGTATGTGCCTGATACTTCCAGGGAGGTAACGCAAATGGCAACCGGTCTTTGTGGTGGTATGGGTAACCATAATGCCACCTGCGGCGTTTTTACCGGGGGTGCGCTGGCCATTGGCCTGCTCACGGATGGAGCGTCCGATAGCCAACGCAAGCGGCAGATCAAGGTGTTGAGTTCGCGTTTCCAGGTTAAGCTGGAGCAGTTGGCCGGTGGCCATATCTGCGAATCCTTGTTGAAAAAGATGGGTATTAGTAACTGGAATGGGCGACTCTGCCGGGAGCTGACCCGTCAGGGTGCGGAGGTGCTTGCAGGCCTGATGAGCGAGCGCACGGGACAATAATGCTCATTATCGTTTGCAAATTAACTGGCAATGACTAGGGTAATTTATAAAACGCGTGGATAAATGAAATATTCTTAAAAATTAAGTAGGTAACCTCTATAATTTTTAGCATACCCTTTTAAGCTCATCTGTGCGAAATAATTAACATGTAAGGCCGGTCTGTTAACTGCTCCGGTCGTGATAATAACCTCCAACAGTGGCAGGAGAACCATGAGCTACCAAGAGATCTATGCGCGTTCGATGAGTGATCCCGAGGTTTTTTGGGCTGAGGCTGCCAAGGATATTGACTGGGACAGACCTTGGGACAAGGTGTTGGATGATTCCAACAAGCCGTTTTAGGGTCGTCTGCCGCCGGCTGTTGCCGCTGCTGAGTTGCTCGATATTTTTTTGAAACGTACCAACAATTTAGATGGAGCCAATCTAATGATCGGAAAACTAAACCATGTGGCCATTGCTGTTTCGGATCTCGATGCAGGCGTGGCTGTTTACCGGGATATTCTGGGGGCCAAGGTATCAGCTCCTCTGGAGCTGCCAGAGCATGGGGTGGTTACGGTATTTGTTGAGCTGCCCAATACTAAGATAGAGCTACCGCAACCCTTGGGTGAGGATTCACCTATTGCCCGGTTTCTGGAGAAAAATCCAGGGGGGGGTGTTCACCATGTCTGTTACGAAGTGGAGGATATAGAGACAGCGGCAAAGCAGATGAAGGCGTCTGGTGCTCGAGTACTCGGTAAGACAAGAATCGGTGCCCACAACAAGCCTGTACTGTTTCTTCACCCGAAAGATTTCTGCGGTACTCTGGTAGAGCTTGAACAGGCGTAAGTTCTAGGAAGATTCTGCTTATGCAGGACAGAAAGATAAACTGACCAAGCATGCGCCAAAGGCCAAAGATTTTACCCCGAAGAAAGCCTGTCGTAATCGACAATTAACTGGACAGGAGCCATCAGCGAATCGATACAAATCGAGAACGCGCGCCAGAGTAGAGCATGCATTCGGTGTAATGAAGTAGCAGTTTGGTTTTAACAAGGTTTGCTATCGAGAGCTTGAGAAAAATACCCATTGTGTGTTTATCAAGTGTGCCTTGATTAATCGGGTACTGGCTAAGCGGCATTTATTAGCCATATCATAGGCAAGTTGCGGCTGAAAGACCCAGAATAGCCAAAATTAAGGTCAAATCAGAGAACAACGCGGATTGTTTTTACACATATTCAAGATTGGATGACAGGTGAAGTGAAAAACTTCAATTTTTTAGACATCCTGACCTTTCCCCCCCAAAATAGAGCCATGACAAGGATGAGATTTCCAATTAGTTTGTATATTAGGAGATCTCAACATGAAGAAGAAGCGTTACAGAGAAGAGCAAATTATTGGTGCCATCAAGCAGCATGAGTCAGGGGTAAAAGTTGATGACATTTGTCGTCAGTTCGGCATTTCAACCGGGTGCTTTTATAACTGGCGAAGCAAGTACGCCGGGATGGATGTCTCAGAAGCCAAACGGCTCAAAGAGCTTGAAAGCGAAAACAACAAGCTTAAGAAGTTACTTGCCGAGAAAATGCTTGAAGCTGAGGCGATGAAGGATGTGCTCTCAAAAAAGTGGTAAAGCCTGCTGATAGAAAATAAATCGTGAGCTACCTTAAGTCGCGGTTCAAATTAAGTGAGCGTAGAGCTTGCCAATTAGTAGGCTTAAGTAGAACCGCTTTTCGGTACGTTACTCAATGGGGAAAAGATGAGCCTCTACGCAAACGGTTACTTGAGCTGGCAAAAAAGCATCCGAGTTATGGTTATTTGTTTTTACATGGCCTCCTGAGAGGAGAGGGGCTTGTGAAAAACAAGAAGCGGACCTACCGAGTCTATAACGAAGAAGGTCTTCAAGTGAGGACTAAAAAACGCAAGAAGATAATACGACCAAGAATGCCAATGATTATGCCCATTGGTAAAAATATACGCTGGTCAATGGATTTTGTCAGTGATCAGTTGGCTAATGGTCGCCGCTTTCGAGTATTTAATGTGATTGATGATTATTCAAGAGAAGTTATTGGCCAGCTCTCTGACTTCTCGATCAATGGTCACCAGGTCGCTCGTTTTTTAACTCAGGTGATTGAGCTAAGGAGCGCTCCGGATCAAATAATCTGCGACAACGGTACTGAGTTTACTAGCAAGGCGATGTTCCACTGGCAAAAAGAAAGTGGCGTTAAGCTAGGTTTTATTCGGCCAGGTAAGCCTACTCAGAATGCGTTTGTAGAAAGCTTAAACGGTAAATTCAGAAATGAATGCTTAAATCAGCATTGGTTCAGGTCCATTGATGACGCTAGACATGAAATTGATCAATGGCGAGAGCACTACAATCACGTGCGGCCTCATAGCGCATTAAATTATTTTTCACCTGTGGCCTTTGTGAATAGGGCCGCTTAGAATGAATTATCTCATCCAAGTCTTGGTATTAAGATGGAGGGAAGGTCAATCCCTAGGCAACAGACATTTAGATATCTACGAAAGGGTATGGATAGTCGCCCCTGAATTATTCATAACAACATAATAAATATGAACTAATAATCTATTTATGAAAATAGTCTGCAAGAAAGCCCCCCTCATCATCAAAACCTTGCAAACATGAAACCACAAAAACCGGATAACAATGCTGATTTATTCCGTTCGAAACTTTCTCAGGTCTTAAACCTCGGACACCCATTGGTGCGGTTATCCGAGAAGATGAACGGGGGAAAACTTGAGGCTGACATTGATATCATTTACAACGAAGGTGCTGGCCAGCCTCCGTTCAAGAGAAGGCCATCACCTTTCCAACAGATGCAAAGACAGATGGCTCGTTGGCGCATAGCGTTTGACGTTGACGGGTAGCCCTTATGATGGGCATACGCTCTTGGCGGCCGCTTGAACAAGCGGAGAGTTTGAGCAACCGAAAGCTCAAGAATGCATATTGCGCATTAGGTCTACTCTGGGCCCGCGTAGGCGATGAAATTAACGTTAAGATCTGTGGCAGGCTCCCTAAGAGGGCGGCTCGATCAACCCGAAAATGGATAAAGAGGGTGTCCTGAATTCTGTGTAACTGCCTATCATTAAACCCAGACAAGGGTGAGGATAAGCACTACGAACAAGAAAGAACTACAGGCGATCGCTCATGCGGCCGCTAAAAATATCAAGACGGAAGACGACCACAAAGACTTTCAGCAGATGCTAACCAAGATTACGACCGAAGCGGCACTGAATGCTAAGTTAGATGATCATCTTGGCTTTGAAAGGCACGAGCAGTCCGAAGCTGACAATAACCGCAACGGCTATGCCAGTAAGACTATCCGAACGGAATCTGGCCAGTTCGAGCTCGATACACCACGCGACAGAGCTGGGAGTTTCGAGCCCAAGCTCGTTAAAAAACACCAGCGTCGATTTACTTCCATGGACGACAGGATTATTTTCTTGTATGCCCAGGGCATGACAACACGAGAAATCGTCACGACCGTTAAAGAAATGTACGGTGCTGATGTCTCCGCCACCTTGATTTCCAAAGTGACTGACGCTGTTATTGAACAAGTGATTGAATGGCCATCGAGTCAATGAACGGCGTGGTTCGCAAGGCAATTAAAAAACGGAAGCTATTTCCGACCGACGACTCGTCAATGAAAGTGGTGTACCTGGCGGTGCAGCAAGCATCAAAAAAATGGACCATGCCGGTTCACAATTGGAAACCAGCACTGAATAGTCGACCCTGAAATATTCATAACGCAATAATTTATATAAAATAAGCATCTAAATTTGATAAAATAAACGTCCATGAAAGGGGTAAAAGCAGAGAAAAACTGGACGAAATAGAGGTGGATAATTGAGCAAACCCAAGACAGCCAATCCCAACCAGCAAAGTTTCCTGCACCAGAACTTACTGGATCAGCTGAACCCCAAGCATCCACTTTTGCTACTGGCCAGACAGATAGACTGGTCATATTTTGATGCTGAATTTGCCCCGCTTTATTCTCATCGTGGAAAGCCCTCAAAACCCATCCGCCTAATGGTGGGTCTCTCGATACTCAAGCATCTGGAAGACCTCAGTGACGAGGTTCTGATTCAACGCTGGATACAAAATCCCTACTACCAGAGTTTTACGGGTGAGATCGAATTCCAATGGCAACTTCCTTGTGACCCCTCCGACCTGACTTACTTCAGAAAGCGTATTGGCAACGAAGGTTTTGAAAAGGTCCTGGCTGCCTCTATCGCCTTACATCAAGAAAAGGCGATCGAAGATGAAATGTGTATCGACACTACCGTACAAGAGAAAAACATTACCTTTCCAACTGATGCAAAGCAGTACCGAAAGATACACGGGCAGTTACTCAAGATGGCCCGAGCAGAAGGTATCGTGCTCAGTCGAAGCCATGAGAAGGAAGTAAAAATTCTCAAGCTCCCCACCCGATTTGCCACACATCCGAGGAATCGTAAAAAGGCACGTAAGGCCGTCAAGCGATTAAAGACCATCAGCGGCCGATTACTGCGTGAAATACAGCGTAAGATGACCGGAGAACAACAGAAATTCTATGCAGAAAAGTTCGCCCTGTACCAGCGCATGCTGAATCAGAAGCGTGCTGATAAAAATAAGTTGTACAGCCTACATGAACCTCATATTTACTGTATGAGCAAAGGCAAGGCCCAGCAGCGTTATGAGTTTGGCACCAAGGCATCAATCACCACCACAAGGGACGCGGGCATTGTGATTGGTGCCCTGGCTTTTGAGAAGAATGTATTTGATGGTCACACCGTACCTGAGGTCTTGGCACAGGTGAAACGTCTCATCAATCGAGTACCCAAAGTGGGTATTGCTGATCGAGGTTATCGGAGCAAATCAAAGGTTAATGACACCCAGATAGTAACGCCAAAGCCTGCCAGGAAGAATACCTCAGGAGAAGCCATGGCATTAGCCAGAAAACGTTTCAGAAGACGAGCTGGCATTGAGCCTGTGGTCACTTAAAGAGTGACCATAGGCTAAAAAGGAACTTTCTTAAAGGCTTTGCCGGGGATCAGATTAACTTGCTTATGGCGGCGGCTGCCTTCAACTTCAGAAAATGGATGAGGGAGGTTATTTTTGTGCTGAAAAATATCATGTCCATACTGTTGTTCCTGTTTGCAAAACAGAAACAACAGTATTATTAAGTGCCTGGAATGAATATTTCAGGGTCGACTAGGTAATGTTGGAGGAAAATCTTTGCAGTCCATCCTCTGTGATGATGCCATGCAGTGGTATATCCCATTGCCTTCTTTCCAGGCAAGATACTCTTTGACACTCATGAGCAAGCCCTATGAGTGTTGGCTTACGCCAATGGTTTCGTTGTTTGAGGTAAGAGAGTGTGCGGTCATAGTAGCTGCCGCCCATACCCTGACGGCTGCCGCTGTTGTCAAAGGCGACTAGAGGTAACAGCACTATATCCAATCCCCATACAGGAGTGGGTTTGTGCTTTCTGATATCAGGTTCAGGTATACCGAACCTGTTTTTAATCAGCCGCTCTCTCGGGTGAAATTCTGAGAATAGTAGAGAGTTTGAAGTGCCTGGACGAAGTACCGGCAGATAGATTATTTTACCGTTTGTTCTGGCACGTTGAAGCAGCGGCTCGGGGTTCAGTTCTCCATCAGTTGCCAGATAGAGAGCAATCCGTTTGCAGCGTAGGAACAGGGATGAACAGATAAAATGCTTGGCGACGGCTTCGCTGTGGCTTTTTTTTTCATAGTCCGTGAGTTGGCGGCGCAGGAGACGTTTTTGCTTGCGTATTTCAGCTGGGGTCTGCATGGTATTGGATGTAAATAGACACTCCCCACCTGTGCCGTAGTCTGCCATCGTTCTTGAACCAGTAGGTTCAAGGTCGGGAGCAACCGGGGCACCTTAGGTCTCCCGCTCAAGGCGGACACGCACACAGCGCACCCGTTATGCCCCCTAGATATCAATTAGGCTCAAGAAAACACCCGGCTAACTTACGAACGCCGCAGGGAGTGTCTGCACTAGGCTAGCGCCAATTGACTCAAAATTCCAGCTGATTCTCTTGATGCAGCGCAACTTCAATCTTATCTTGCATGTTGCGCAAGCGCAGGCTGACCGTTTTCGAAGAGTCTCCTTTGCTGTTTTTGTGCTCCAGCAGCGCGTGGGCTATGTTCAGCGCGGCCATCACGGCAATACGGTCAGTACCGATGATTTTCCTGCCTGATCGGATTTCCCGCATTTTTTCATCGAGAAATTGCGCAGAAGAGAGCAGGCTCTGCTCTTCCTCTCTGGGGCAGACTACACGGTACTCCTTTTCCAGAATATGTACGGTGACGGGGATGCTGTCCTGAGTCACGGGTGTGTTTCCATGGATTTAAGCCGGGTGATCATTGCCTCAACACGGCTTTTTGCCAGCTCGGTTTTTTCAATCAGTTTAGCTCTTTCGGCAATAAGATCATCCTGTTTTCCCCGGAGATTCCTGTTCTCTTCTGTTATCCGGGTTAGGTTGCGGATGAGCTCATCCACGCGAACTTCGAGGCGCCGGAGGTCCAGCTCTGTTCCAGTATTTTGATCTTCCACTCTCATAGTGCTCAATATAGGGGGCTAAGCCCAACGGGTCAACGGTATCTATCACGTATCTAATCCCATTCTCGGTTATTATGATTCGTTGAGACCCTCTTTGGATATATGAATGATGTCTGATATTCCCTTGAATTACGAGCTTGTGGCGCGGCAACTGGCCTCGGCAGATGTTGAGCTCAGCGGTGCAGAGGTGCATGGCATGCTCTGTGGGCTACTCTGCTCAGGGCGCGAAGATGCCCATGTGTGTTGGTCTGGAGAGCTGTTATCAGGCCAGGATGATGGGGACCTCCTGCTGACGGAGTGTCGTAATACATTGGATCAGATGTATCGTGAAACCTCTTCTGCCATTAATGGGCCCGGTCTGGGGTTTACCGTTTTTCTGCCGGATGATGAAACGCCGGTACAACAACGGGGAGAGGCCGTGAGCGATTGGTGCCAGGGGTTTTTGTTTGGTGTCGGCCTGAGTGGCATCGATCCTGAGGCGCAATTATCCGCGGCGACCCGGGAAGCATTGGGCGATTTTTCCGAAATCAGCCGCCTAGATGTCGCTGCTTTCGGAGAGAATGACGAAGAGGACGATGCGTTGATAGAGATAACAGAATTTCTGTGGGTTGCCGCCACGCTAGTGCATAGCGATCTTGTCAATGGTCCAACGGAGCGCTCATGACTGTTGCTGAGTATAAACGCCGCCGCCATCAGCTGATGCGTATGATGGGGTCAGGCAGTATTGCGATTCTCCCCTCTGGACCCGTGGCACGGAGAAACCGGGATGTGGATTATCCCTATCGACCAGACAGTGATTTCCACTATATGACGGGATTCCCTGAGCCTGACGCGGTCGCTGTGCTTATTCCCGGGCGCAGTCACGCAGCATATGTTCTTTTTTGCAGAGAACGGAATCCGGAAAAAGAGGTGTGGAATGGAGCCCGGGCGGGCCAGGATGGCGCCCGCGAAACCTATGCTGCCGATGACTCCTTCCCCATTGGGGATCTGGATGACATATTGCCGCGCATGCTTGAGCAGTGTGAACGGGTCTATTATGCCATGGGCTGTAATCCTGAACTGGATAAACGGATGTCGGAGTGGATTAAGGATATTCGCACCAAACCCAGAATGGAGGTTCAGGGACCTCTGGAATTTATCGCTCTGGACCACTATCTTCACGACATGAGGCTCTACAAGAGCCGGTCCGAAATTAAGGCCATGCGCACGGCTGCAAAGATTTCGTCAAAAGCACATAAACGAGCCATGAAATTTTGCCGTCCGGGTGTGAAAGAGTGGCAGGTCGAGGCTGAGATTGTCCACGAATGCGCCCGGGCAGGTGCCCGTGATCAAGCCTATCCTCCCATTGTCGGTGGCGGATCAAATGCTTGTATATTGCACTATATCGAAAACAGTGATGAGTTGAAGGATGGCGACCTGCTACTCATCGATGCCGGTTGCGAGTATACGTGTTATGCATCGGATATCACGCGCACTTTCCCGGTGAATGGCAAATTTACTCCTGCCCAGAAGGCTCTTTATGAATTGGTGCTGAAAGCTCAGCAGGCCGCCATTGAGAAGGTACAGCCGGGAAGTCACTGGAATGATCCCCACGATGCGGCGGTGAAAGTGATTACCAAAGGTTTGGCTGAACTCGGCATTCTGAAGGGGCGTGCATCGACGCTGATAAGAAATGAACATTATAAACAATTTTATAAGCACCGTACCGGCCATTGGCTGGGTATGGATGTTCATGATGTGGGCGACTATAAAATAGATGGCCAATGGAGGCTGCTGGAACCGGGTATGGCATTGACCATCGAGCCCGGTCTCTATATTCCAGCCGGTACCAAAGGCGTTGCCAAGAAGTGGTGGGACATTGGTATCAGGATTGAAGATGATCTGGTGGTAACAAAAGATGGTCACGATATCCTCTCCAAGGATGCGCCAAAAAAAGTAGAGGAGATCGAGGCCTTGATGGCAGGATGATAGAAAAGGGACGCTTTGTATTTGTCAGCTGGATATCTGGCGAGAGCTATGAAAACCAATTTTGATGTCATAATTATCGGCGGAGGTATGGTAGGTGCGAGCCTGGCCCGCGCCTTGGCGGCCACCAATCTGCGCATTGCGATAATCGAAGCGGCTTCTCTCTATTCCACCCGGCAGCCGAGTTATGACGATCGTGCTATTGCCCTTGCATACGGAACACTCCTTATCCTCGAAGGCATTGGGGTATGGCCTGAACTGGAGCCGGACGCCGAACCCATACGCCATATTCATATCTCTGATCGTGGGCGCTTTGGCTTTACCCGCCTGGATCACCAAGAGCAGGGTGTTGCCGCATTGGGTTATGTGGCCACCGGCCATGCGCTTGGGCAGGTGCTTTTAAAGGGGTTGGGTCAACTGTCGAACCTGATGCTTTTCTGCCCTGCTTCGCTGAACTCTTTTGATCTCTCTGCCGACGGTGTCGAGGTGCGGATCTCTCTGGAAGAGGGCGAGCAGATACTGCAGGGCAAGTTATTGGTTGCGGCAGATGGCGTTAACTCACTGGTGCGCGAGCAGCTTGATATCAGCATCAAGGAGTGGGGATATGGTCAGACTGCCGTGATCAGTAATCTCACCCCTGGTATCGAACCGGAAGGTGTCGCTTTTGAGCGTTTCACCGATGCGGGACCTATGGCGTTGCTGCCATTGACTGGTGGGCGCTATGGCTTGGTCTGGACCCTGGACGATGCTGATCTGGATGCGGTGATGGGGTTGGATGAAGCGGCGTTCCTGGAACGAGTGCAGGGGCGTTTCGGTTATCGCCTCGGGCAGTTTCAAAAGGCGGGAAAGCGCTCCTGTTATCCGCTGAAGCTGGTTCGTGCTTCTGAACATATACGCCAGCGTGTCGCCCTCATTGGTAATGCAGCTCATGCTGTCCATCCGATTACCGGGCAGGGTTTTAATCTGGGTATCCGGGATGTTGCCGTACTTGCCGACGTGTTGGTCGATGCCGCTAAGCGCGGGCAGGATATAGGATCATTACCGGTATTGGAGCGCTATGCCGATTGGCGTAAGCACGACCAGGAGGCGGTGGCTCTGATGACGGACAGTCTGGTGCGGATTTTTACCAATCCACTATTGCCTGTCAGAATGATCCGCAATCTCTCAATGTTGGCGCTGGATCTGATGCCGGGGCCGAAGCGGTTCCTGACGCGCCAGTTTATGGGGCTGAACGGCCGACTGCCAAAACTCTCAAGGGGGCGCTCTCTTGTCTGAATCTGAAACGGAGATCATCACCTGTGATCTGGCTATCGCCGGTGGCGGTATGGTGGGTTGTGCGCTTGGCTGTGCGCTGGCTGAACAGGGCTTTCGGGTTGCTGTTATTGAGCTTAACGAACCAAAAAAAGACTGGCCGGTGGATGAGGTAGACCTGAGGGTCTCTGCCCTGACCCGGGCTTCACAGCATATTCTTGAGAACCTGGGCGTATGGGAACACATGAAACGAATGCGGGTCAGCCCCTACCAGGAGATGAGAGTCAGGGATGCCGGTGGTCAGGGAAGTATCCATTTTGATGCCGCGTCCATCGGTGAGCCGGACCTGGGGCATATCGTTGAAAACCGGGTTACCCAACTCGCTCTCTGGGAACGGCTGGATGAAATAGATGGGGTGACCCGTATCTGTCCCGATTCAATTGAGCAGATAACGTTGGGGGATAAGCCTCATTATCTGGAATTAAAAAGTGGGAAACAGCTCCGGTTTGACCTGCTGATTGGCGCTGAAGGCGCTACCTCTCCGGTGCGTGAAATGGCCGGTATCACCTCCAGTGGTTGGGCCTATGATCAACACGCCATCGTGGCTACTGCCTGGCCTGAACAGCATCACGGTGATGTGGCCCGGCAACGCTTCATGGCCGACGGCCCTCTGGCCTTCCTGCCGATAGATGATGGACGTTGCTCCATCGTCTGGTCCACTTCGCCCGCTGAAGCGGACCGGCTCATGGCCCTGGATGATGACCATTTTTGCCAGGAGTTGGCTGCGGCTGGAGAGTATATGCTCGGCCGGATTACCCGGGTAGGTCCCCGTGGTGCTTTTCCCCTGCGCCTGAGAAATGCCGACCACTATGTGTTGCCGGGTCTGGCGCTGATCGGTGATGCGGCACACGGCATTCATCCCCTGGCTGGTCAGGGAGTGAATCTTGGTTTAATGGATGCAGCGACTCTGGTGGATGTGCTGGTGGCGGCGCGGGCAGCAGGACACGCCATTGGCTCCATGGCCACACTGCGCCGTTATGAGCGGGCACGCAGAGGTGCCACCATCGGTATGCTGGGGGCCATGGATTTTTTCAAGCGCCTGTTCAGCAATGAAAATCCCCCGTTGACCCTGTTGCGTAACCTCGGTCTGAATCTGGCGGACGCATCCGGCCCGGTAAAACATCTGATGATAAGGCGTGCCATGGGGCTGGTGGGTGAACTTCCCTCCCTGACGATGAAAAAGTTCTAGGAGGCTGATGTAACCGGGTCGTAAGGGTTGCGGCCACTGAAACCTTGTGTTGGCAACCGGGCCAGCTAGCTGTATATTCAGCCATTCAATCCAAATCCCTGTGGGAGAGGCCGGCTCAACGCCGGCGCCGAAGGCGCAAACCGTCTGGAATCGCTCAGGCAGAAAGACCGCGGGGGAGGGGGATTCAATTTCCTGGATTGACTCTGGAGAGTGGCCGTAAGGCCCACCGACGGGGCTGGGGCTGGTTTTACTGGCTTCAAACTCTCAGGTTTTGGACAGAGGGGCGGCGCAAGGGATGGACTCTTGCGCCGCCTTTTTGTTTATTGGAGAGAGATCCTGATGAGAAACAGAACTGTTCTTTTTGATGTTCATAACGAAATGGGCGCACGTATCGTTCCATTTGGCGGCTGGGATATGCCACTGCACTACGGCTCCCAGATGAAGGAGCATCACGCAGTCCGTCGCGATGCCGGGATGTTCGATGTTTGCCACATGACCGTGGTCGATCTTACCGGTCCCCGTGTTCGCGACTTCTTACGCTATCTGCTGGCTAATGACGTGGCCCGCCTGAAAGATTCCGGCAAGGCGCTTTATAGCTCCATGCTGACGGAAGAGGGCGGGGTTATCGATGACCTGATCGTCTATTACATGAACGACGAATGGTTCCGTATGGTGGTCAATGCCGGCACAACGGAAAAAGACCTAGCTTGGCTGAGACGTCAGTCACCGACATTCGATGTGGTGGCGAATCCTCGCTTTGATCTCGCGGTGATTGCCGTTCAGGGGCCTGAGGCTAGTGAAAAGGTGCTGCCGCTATTGCCCCAAACTCTACGTGATGACGCAGCTCAGCTGAAACCGTTCCATGCCGCTGAGGGTGGAGAGTGGTTTGTGGGTCGTACCGGTTATACGGGTGAAGATGGCTTTGAGGTGGTACTGCCTGAAGCCGAGGCAGTGGCCTTCTGGAAGGCGCTGGCAGAGGCCGGTGTTGCACCCTGCGGGCTGGGTGCACGGGATACCCTGCGACTGGAAGCGGGGATGAATCTGTACGGCTCTGATATGGATGAATCGATTTCGCCACTGGAGGCGGGGCTTAACTGGACTATCGCCTGGGAACCGGCAGACCGTGACTTTATCGGCCGTTCGGCAATTGAGCCAAAAAGAGGTAATCCTGACAACCGTCGTTTTGTCGGGTTGGTTTTGACCGGCCGGGGCGTGCTGCGGAACCACCAGAAACTTTTTTCCGGCGACGATGAGATTGGTGAAATTACCTCTGGCGGGTTTTCTCCTACACTGGAAAAGTCGATAGCCTTGGCGCGGGTGCGGGCGGATATCGGAGCGAGTTGCGATGTTGAGATCCGAGGCAAGCGGATACCTGCAAGAGTGGTCAAGCCGCCATTTGCACGGAAGGGTAACTCCTGCATTGAGAATTAACAGCTAAATTCAAACAACGCTGATTCAGCGTCTTGAGGGGAATATTGATGAGTAATGTACCGAGTGATTTGAAATATACCAAGAGCCATGAATGGATCAGGGATGAGGGCGATGGCACCGTCACTGTGGGTATCACTGAGCATGCCCAGGAGCTGCTGGGTGATCTGGTATTTGTTGAACTCCCTGAAGTGGGCGCCAGTGTCGATGCCGGCAATGAGTGTGCGGTGGTCGAGTCAGTGAAAGCCGCTTCTGACGTCTATAGCCCGGTAACCGGTGAAGTGGTTGCGACCAATGAAGCGTTGGCCGATGCTCCCGAAACAATCAATCAGGATGCCTTTGGCAATGGCTGGTTGTACAAGGTGAAACTGGATGATGTGGCTCAATTGAGCGACCTGTTGGATGCCGATGGCTACCTTGCAGTGATGGAATCAGAAGAGCACTAATCAGCATGCCATTTATCCCACATACTGAAGAAGAGGTTCGAGAGATGCTAGAGGCCATTGGCGCTTCAAGCATCGATGAGCTGTTTGATGAAGTACCACCGAGCCTGCTATGCGATGAGCTGACGTCGATTCCGCCCGCCCTTTCAGAGATGGAGATTGGGCAGGTTATGAGTCACCGGGCGAGAAAAGATGGCCAGGCCGCCTGTTTTATCGGCGCAGGGGCTTATGACCATCATATCCCGGCGGCCGTCTGGGAGATTGCAACCCGCGGCGAGTTTTACAGCGCTTATACACCTTACCAAGCTGAGGCGAGCCAGGGTACGTTGCAACTGCTTTATGAGTATCAGTCCATGATGACGGAGTTAACCGCCATGGATGTCTCAAACGCCTCTCTCTACGATGGTGCCTCGGGGCTTGCAGAGGCGGTGCTGATGGCGGTACGGGCCAACCGTAAATCAAAGTCGCGCCGGGTGCTAGTGCCGTGGACGGTCCACCCTGCCTATCGTCGGGTGGTGTATAATATCGTCAAAAATCAGGGGGTCGAGCTGGTCGAGCTACCTTTTGATCCCAAGAGTGGCCAAACCGATCCTGCGATCCTGGAGCAGTATAGTGGTGAAGATATCACCGCCCTGGTCATCCCTCAGCCCAACTTCTTCGGTGTATTGGAGGAGGTGGATCTTCTGACTGACTGGGCTTACGACAATAAAACACTGGCTATAGCAGTGGTCAATCCTTTGGCTCTGGCCGTGCTGACTCCTCCGGGGGAGTGGGGTGAACGTGGTGCCAATATCTGTTGTGGTGAGGGGCAGCCCTTGGGTGCACCTCTTTCATCGGGTGGCCCCTATTTTGGTTTTCTCTGTTGCAAGCAGAGCCTAGTACGACAGATGCCGGGGCGCATTATCGGGCGCACTATCGATCTGGACGGTAAACGGGGTTTTACCCTTACCCTGCAGGCCAGGGAGCAGCATATCCGGCGTTCCAAGGCCACATCCAATATCTGTACAAATCAGGGCCTGATGGTGACGGCGGCGACTATCCATATGGCGATGTTGGGCGGGGAGGGGATGGCACGTGCGGCGGCGGCAAGTCATGCCAACACCGCCGTGCTGGTTGAACAGCTCTCGGCTATTCTAGGTGTAAAACCACTGTTCAGCGGTGCGGTATTCCATGAGCGTGTCATCAAACTGCCGACATCGGCCAAAAACGTTCTGCGTTCACTCGCTGCTCATAATGTCCTTGGTGGTTTTGATCTTTCCAAAGACTATCCTGAACTGGGTAATGCCATCCTTGTCTGCGCCACTGAAAAGCGCACACAGGATGAGATGGATAGCTTTTCCCAAAAGCTGGAACGCGTTATCAATCTGCAGGGTGGCACACCCTGTCAGCTGGTCCCCAAAGAGTAATTTTTCATGCTGATATTCGAACACTCAAAAACGGGTCGCCGGGCCACAGCTCAGGCACCCCAGGAACAGGTTGAACTGACAGCAGTTCCAGAACGCTTCAGGCGTGTCAAAAAGGCGCAGTTGCCGGAGGTTTCCGAGATGCAGGCGGTGCGTCACTACACCCGGCTTTCACGGAAGAACTTCTCCATTGATACCGAGTTTTATCCACTGGGCTCCTGCACCATGAAGTACAACCCGCGGGGTTGTAACCAGTTGGCAATGTTGCCCGGTTTTCTCTCTCGTCATCCAGAGGCGCCTGCAACCCATAGCCAGGGTTTTATGGCCTGTATGTATGAACTCCAGGAGATGCTGAAAGATGTGACCGGTATGCGTGCTGTCTCCCTCAGCCCCGCTGCCGGAGCACAGGGTGAATTTGCCGGCGTGGCCATGATAAAGGCCTACCACGATGCCAGAAGTGATAACGAACGGCGCGAAATTCTGGTGCCCGATGCCGCCCACGGCACCAATCCGGCCTCAGCGGTGATGTGCGGCTATAAGGCGCGCGAAATCCCCACCGGTCCCGACGGTGATGTGGATGTGGCGGCACTTGCTGAAGTCGTGGGCCCTCAGACCGCAGGTATCATGCTGACCAACCCCTCTACACTAGGCGTGTTTGACCGGAATATTGTGGAAGTTGCCAGACTGATCCATGAGGCGGGTGGTCTACTCTATTACGATGGTGCCAACCTTAATGCCATCCTGGGTAAAGTAAGGCCAGGTGATATGGGATTTGACGTTATCCATATGAACCTGCACAAAACCTTCTCCACGCCTCATGGCGGCGGTGGACCTGGTGCCGGGCCGGTGGGAGTGAGCCAGCGGCTTGCCCCTTATCTGCCGGTACCGATGGTGGCATACGACGGTGATGAATACACTTGGCTCACAGAGGCGGATTGTCCGGAGTCTATCGGACGGTTGTCGGCGTTTGCGGGTAATGCCGGTGTGCTGTTGCGTGCCTATGTCTATGCCAAGATGCTGGGCCGGGATGGCATGCACCGGGTGGCGGAGTACTCTACGCTGAATGCCAATTATATGCTGAAGCAGCTACAGCGACTGGGTTTTGAGGCGGCCTACCCCGACCGGCGTGCCACCCATGAGTTTATTATCACTCTGCGCCAGCAAGCCAAAGAGCTGGGCGTGAATACCATGGATTTTGCCAAGCGCCTGTTGGACTATGGATTTCACGCTCCCACGACCTATTTCCCGCTACTGATACCGGAATGCCTGTTGATTGAGCCGACTGAGACTGAGGACAAAGCGACTCTGGACGCCTTTATTGAGGTGATGAGGATCATTCTTAAAGAGGCGGAAGAGAATCCCGAGCTGGTAAAGGGTGCCCCTTATTCCCTTCCCGTGAAGCGGCTGGACGATGTCCGGGCAGCGCGTGAACTCGATCTTCGCTGGCAGCCGGAACAGCGTTGATGGCAAGCCAGAAAGCAACGGGATTGCGGCGGATTATCAGTGCTTTTGGTTACTCCATCGCCGGGCTCAAAGTCTGCTATAAACATGAGGCGGCGTTCCGGCAGGAGCTTTTGGTACTCCTGGTGCTGTTGCCGTTAGGGTTGTGGCTGGGTCAAACGGGTGTGGAGCGAGCTCTGCTTCTGGGCAGTCTGTTGCTGGTCCCCTTGGTAGAGCTGCTCAACTCCGGGATTGAGGCGATTGTCGATAGGTTTAGTGGCGAAATCCACGAGCTATCCGGTAGAGCCAAGGATATAGGCTCTGCTGCCGTCTTTCTTGCTATTGCGCTTGCTTCAACTGTCTGGCTGTTAGTGTTGTCAGAGCATTTTAGTTGGTGACAAAGAGTTTGGCCTAAGGTCTCATATGTTCGAGTGGTGAAGGTCGTCATGTTCCCTTATTTACACAGGAGCACCGCAAATCGTGTCTTACCGTCATTTTGGTGCAAAAGAACGCCATACGCTCATGTATCTTTTGCATTGGCGTTTAAGTTATCGAGACACTGGTCGTCGTCTGGGCCGTCATCACACCAACATCTCACATAAAGTGAAACGCAATGGTCGACTCATGGCCTGTTACCGGGATGAGTTTGCACAGGAACGTGCGATGGCTCGACACAAGAAACCGAGGCACACTACTCGTAGGCGATCGCATAAAAAACGCCTGCATTATGTCATCGAGCGGTTACAGGAGGATTGGTCACCGGAAACAATGGCAGAACACCTCAAGCTGGATCATTCTCGAAGTGCATGTTTACGGATTAGCCCTGGAGGTGCCTAGTCGTCCCTGAAGTATCAGGCTGAGGGAGACAAACCTAAATGCTGTGTAACTGCCTATCATTAAACCCAAACAAGGGAGAGGGTAGGCAGCTGATCGACAAGAAAGAGCTCCAGGCGATAGCCCAGGCGGCCGCTAAAAACATCAAAACTGAAGAAGATCTCAACGAGTTTCGGCAAATGCTGACCAGGATCACGTTCGAGGCAGCACTCAATGCTGAACTGGCTGATCATCTTGGCTTTGCCAAGCATCAACAATCCGAAGCGAGTAATAGCCGCAACGGCACTACCAGCAAGACCTTGCAAACGGAAGATGGCTAGTTTGAACTGGATACCCCGCGAGATAGAGCGGGCAGCTTTGAACCTCAGCTAGTTAAGAAGCACCAGCGTCGATTTACCTCAATGGATGACAAGATCCTCTTCTTGTATGCCCAAGGTATGACAACCCGCGAAATCGTCACGACATTCAAGGAGATGTATGGGGCCGATGTCTCTGCCACACTCATATCCAAAGTCACTGATGTAGTTATCGAACAGGTTGTTGAATGGCAATCTCGCCCCCTGGATGCGATTTGTCCTGTTATTTATCTGGACTGCATTGTCGTTAAAATCAGGCAAGACAAGAAAGTGATCAACAAAGCGATTTACCTCGCTCTGGGCGTTAACCTGGAAGGCCACAAGGAATTATTAGGGATGTGGCTATCGGAGAATGAGAGGGGCCAAATTCTGGCTGAACGTGTTGACAGAGCTTCAAAACCGCGGTGTGAAGGATATTTTGATTGCCTGTGTCGATGGCTTAAAAGGCTTTCCTGATGCCATCAACATGGCCTTTCCGGATACCCAGATTCAGCTCTGTATCGTGCATATGGTACGGAACTCGATGAAGTACGTGCCTTGGAAAGACTACAAGCCTGTCACGGCTGATTTGAAAAAGATTTACCAGTCCATCACCGAGGAAGAAGCCTTATTGGCGCTGGATAAATTCTCTGACCGATGGGACAACAAGTATCCCCTAATCGTACCGAAGCCATTGATTCCCTGCTCGGTATCGCTCATCATTGCGCGCCACTGGCCATCCCCCCTGTACAAAAAAGATATCCACCTTCTGATTTCCCAGCAGACCGATATTTTCCACTGAGTCGGCAGTATTGACGATTGTCAGTTGAATCTTTTCCTGCTTGAGAAGCGCCTAATACCGCTGTGCAAAGAGATAATAGGCGCCTTCGTTCTGGCCGGTGGCAATCCGGATATGATCGGGAGGTGCAGGTTTTGAACTGGTAAGCGAGAACAGAGCCAACCAGAATGAGCAACAATGCCGGTCCGAAGATGTCTAGGTGTTCTTTTATGGAGTGGTTCTGTTGGCGGCTCACGGTAATCCCTGTATTTGATTTACTGTTTGTCTGGAAGGCGTGAAGAAAAAAGCAGCATATCCGATTAGCCATTTTTTTATAGGCTCACTATAGCCTTAATGGCGTGGCTTTTGGAATGTTGATGGTTGGCTCGGGAGAACCTTGTTTATTCTGTCTGGAAAGAGTGTCGGATATAGGTTAAATAGTCGACCCTGAAATATTTATAACGCAATGATTTATATAAAATAAGCATCTAAATTTGATAAAATAAACGTCCGTGAAAGGGGTAAAAGCAGAGAAAAACTGGACGAAACAGAGGTGGATAATTGAGCAAACCCAAGACAGCCAATCCCAACCAGCAAAGTTTCCTGCACCAGAACTTACTGGATCAGCTGAACCCCAAGCATCCACTTTTGCTACTGGCCAGACAGATAGACTGGTCATATTTTGATGCTGAATTTGCCCCGCTTTATTCTCATCTTGGAAAGCCCTCAAAACCCATCCGCCTAATGGAGGGCCTCTCGATACTCAAGCATCTGGAAGACCTCAGTGACGAGGTTCTGATTCAATGCTGGATACAAAATCCCTACTACCCGAGTTTTACGGGTGAGATCGAATTCCAATGGCAACTTCCTTGTGACCCCTCCGACCTGACTTACTTCAGAAAGCGTATTGGCAAAGAAGGTTTTGAAAAGGTCCTGGCTGCCTCTATCGCCTTACATCAAGAAAAGGCGATCGAAGATAAAATGTGTATCGACACTACCGTACAAGAGAAAAACATTACCTTTCCAACTGATGCAAAGCAGTACCGAAAGATACACGGGCAGTTACTCAAGATGGCCCGAGCAGAAGGTATCGTGCTCAGTCGAAGCCATGAGAAGGAAGTAAAAATTCTCAAGCTCCCCACCCGATTTGCCACACATCCGAGGAATCGTAAAAAGGCACGTAAGGCCGTCAAGCGATTAAAGACCATCAGCGGCCGATTACTGCGTGAAATACAGCGTAAGATGACCGGAGAACAACAGAAATTCTATGCAGAAAAGTTCGCCCTGTGCCAGCGCATGCTGAATCAGAAGCGTGCTGATAAAAACAAGTTGTACAGCCTACATGAACCTCATGTTTACTGTATGAGCAAAGGCAAGGCCCAGCAGCGTTATGAGTTTGGCACCAAGGCATCAATCACCACCACAAGGGACGCGGGCATTGTGATTGGTGCCCTGGCTTTTGAGAAGAATGTATTTGATGGTCACACCGTACCTGAGGTCTTGGCACAGGTGAAACGTCTCATCAATCGAGTACCCAAAGTGGGTACTGCTGATCGAGGTTACCGGGGCAAATCAAAGGTTAATGACACCCAGATAGTAACGCCAAAGCCTGCTAGGAAGAATACCTTAGGAGAAGCCATGGCATTAGCCAGAAAACGTTTCAGAAGACGAGCTGGCATTGAGCCTGTGATTGGTCACTTAAAGAGTGACCACAGGCTAAAAAGGAACTTTCTTAAAGGCTTTGCCGGGGATCAGATTAACTTGCTTATGGCAGCGGCTGCCTTCAACTTCAGAAAATGGATGAGGGAGGTTCTTTTTGTGCTGAAAAATATCATGTCCATACTGTTGTTCCTGTTTGCAAAACAGAAACAACAGTATTATTAAGTGCCTGGAATGAATATTTCAGGGTCGACTAAATAGAGTTATGAGTTGGTTTCTGCTTGGAAACAACACAGTAAGTTGTAAATTAATGGGCGCTATAATTAGCGACGAGGGCGAGAAATTGTTTTTTCGAAACAAAAGTGAGATGCCCGCGCCGGACCGGGCATTGCCGGGGCGCGTGTCACCAATGGCGGTACCGGAGAGCCACTATGTAAATGGTAACCCACTTCAGCCACCGTTCCCTGATGATATGGCGTACGCCATGTTTGGTATGGGGTGCTTCTGGGGGGCTGAACGCTGCTTCTGGCAGATAGAGGGGGTATTCAGTACGGCCGTTGGCTACGCTGCCGGCCATACTCCCAATCCGACCTATGAAGAGGTTTGTAGTGGCCAGACCGGCCATAACGAAGTGGTAAAAGTTGTTTTTGATCCGGGCCAGGTGAGCTATGAAACGTTACTGGAACTCTTCTGGGAGAGTCATAATCCGACACAGGGAATGCGCCAGGGCAATGACGAGGGTACTCAGTACCGCTCCGGTATCTATCTCTACTCTGCAGACCAGAGAAGAGCGGCGGAGCTCTCACTGTCGAACTATCAGCAGTCCTTGATCGACAAGGGGTTTGGTACCATTACTACAGAGTTGTTGGATGCCCCCGGATTCTATTATGCGGAGTCTTATCACCAACAGTATCTGGCAAAGAATCCCCGTGGTTATTGCGGCTTGGGGGGTACTGGAGTCAGGGTTTCAACTCAATAGTGCCGTTGATGTTGACCACGACCCGCTGGCTGCCGGCTTCCAGTGTCGGTGATGGGGCGCCCTTCAGCGCCATGGCCATGGCGCGCATCTGGACCGGTCTGGATGAAATGCCTGAGCCGTTGATGTTCATCTGCACTAGGCGGTAGCCGCTCTGTTCCATCTCGTTGCTGATCAGCGCTGCCCGTTGTTTAAAACGCGAAATGGCCCGGGCGATTAATTTATCCTCAATGGTTTTTCGGCCTTCAGGTGATAGCGCGTAAGAGATGTTACTGACGCCAAAATGCTCTTGCAGACTGCCGATAATCTTGCTGAGACTGGCTGCATCCCTGCTCTCCAGACGTATCGACTGGCGCACCCGCCAACCCGTTATCGACTGGTTTCGATAGATAGGCGAAGTGCTGTATTCCAGTGTCTGCACTTTGACGCCGGCAACCCGCTTGGCCTGTTTTACAGCCCGGCTGATGTCGTGATTTACCTCTCTTGCCAGACGGGCGGCATCATTTCCCTCCTGCTGGGCAAAGAGTACCGCTTTCAATATGTCATTTTCGACCGATTCTCCAGCGCTGACCGAGAGATTGATTCGATCATAGGTGAGAGGGGTTTCTGCCAGTGCCGTATTGAAACTAGCGAAAATGAGTACTGCTCCGAGAGAGATGATTCTGATCATGGCAATGCCCTCTGTAGATTATTCTGAATAAGCCAGTGCGATGGAGAGTGTATGGAGATAGCCATCAGGCGATATCGAAGCGTTCAGTCAGGATTGTCTTGCCGGCATCGATATGTGCCGCAACACCGATACTACGCACTTGCTCAAGATGGCTTTTTTTGTCATTGCCCGTGTCAGTTCAGCGCTGGAGTTGGATTTACTTCCCTATCGTTTCATCAGCTTCCTTTGTGTAGCGTCTCCCCCGTCTGATTGACTACTTCCACATCGATGTCGAATCCATCACGCAGGCTGGCTGTTACCACGCAGAAATCCTCGAACAGGTCCAGACAGCGTTTGGCCCTGACCGCTTCCTCCAGATTTTCGTCGATTATGAGCTGAACATCCATGCGGCTGATTCGCACCCGGCCTTTGTCGTTTCTGCCAATGGTGCAGACGGCACTGGTGCGTATACTGCCGCTGGGCGGTTTGTTTTTGCTGATACAGAACAGCAGGCTTGCACTGAGGCAGTTGGCAGCAGCGGCAGTGAGCAAGCGTGAAGGGTTTGGGCCTTTGCTGGCGCCAAGAGGTGCTGGTTCGTCAGCCAGGAGGTCTTCTACGCTATCCAGATCAAAACTGATCTTGAACTCGTAGCCCTCCAGGTGTTCCATTTCTACAGTGAATTGGCCTTCTTTTGACATGCTGCCTCCCGGTGAAAAAGAATTGGCACATTGTACACCCAGGAGAGTGTTGGGCTTACATCGTTTGAAGCGAAAATTCGTGAATGCTGACCAGACTTCTTTACCTTATCCGTTACTGAGTTGGGCAAGCTCTTTTAAAGGTATCGGGAGGTGGTTAAGTATTTTGGTATATTTGACCGGAAAAAGAGAAGTAGGCTGTTTTTAAACCGAGACAAACCTAAATGCTGTGTAACTGCCTATCATTAAACCCAAACAAGGGAGAGGGTAGGCAGCTGGTCGACAAGAAAGAGCTCCAGGCGATAGCCCAGGCGGCCGCTAAAAACATCAAAACTGAAGAAGATCTCAACGAGTTTCTGCAAATGCTGACCAGGATCACGTTCGAGGCAGCACTCAATGCTGAACTGGCTGATCATCTTGGCTTTGCCAAGCAT
Organism: Candidatus Vondammii sp. HM_W22; assembly: GCF_022530855.2. Taxonomy (GTDB): domain Bacteria; phylum Pseudomonadota; class Gammaproteobacteria; order Chromatiales; family Chromatiaceae; genus Vondammii. Next base: position 111,590 of record NZ_CP099567.1, read on the forward strand.
CAACAATCCGAAGCGAGTAATAGCCGCAACGGCACTACCAGCAAGACCTTGCAAACGGAAGATGGCTAGTTTGAACTGGATACCCCGCGAGATAGAGCGGGCAGCTTTGAACCTCAGCTAGTTAAGAAGCACCAGCGTCGATTTACCTCAATGGATGACAAGATCCTCTTCTTGTATGCCCAAGGTATGACAACCCGCGAAATCGTCACGACATTCAAGGAGATGTATGGGGCCGATGTCTCTGCCACACTCATATCCAAAGTCACTGATGTAGTTATCGAACAGGTTGTTGAATGGCAATCTCGCCCCCTGGATGCGATTTGTCCTATTATTTATCTGGACTGCATTGTCGTTAAAATCAGGCAAGACAAGAAAGTGATCAACAAAGCGATTTACCTCGCTTTGACAGAGCTTCAAAACCGCGGTGTGAAGGATATTTTGATTGCCTGTGTCGAAGGCTTAAAAGGCTTTCCTGATGCCATCAACACGGCCTTTCCGGATACCCAGATCCAGCTCTGTATCGTGCATATGGTACGGAACTCGATGAAGTACGTGCCTTGGAAAGACTACAAGCCTGTCACGGCTGATTTGAAAAAGATTTACCAGTCCATCACCGAGGAAGAAGCCTTATTGGCGCTGGATAAATTCTCTGACCGGTGGGACAACAAGTACCCCCGGATCAGCCGCTCCTGGCGTGCCCATCGGCAGAATATCAACACACTGTTCAGCTACCCGGAGGACAAACGAAAAGTGATCTGCACGAACAACACCATTAGCCGCTGAACAGCGTCATTCGCAAAGCGATCAAAAAGCGGAAATTGTTTCCAACCGATGACTCGGCAAAGAAGGTAATCTATCTGGCAATCCAGGCCGCATCGAAAAAGTGGACAATGCCAATCCGTAATTCGAAACCAGCACTGAATAGATTTATGATTGAGTTCGAAGAACGCTTAGCGGTATATAGTTAACCCAGGCAGTTACACAGAAAACTTTACAGGCTTTTGCCAGGGCTATATCCTCGAAGCTTTTCTCGCCCCTTTAGAGCAGGGCCAGCGCCACCAGCAAGCCCTCATGACCAAACACCTTGGCCAGAATGCCGTTGCGCTGTGTATCGCCCATGCCTTCGGGCCTCTTGCGCAGAATCCCGATAATCTCAACCGTGCTCTTGAGTTCACCATCGGCATTTCTGAAGATTTGCTGCTTGGTGGCCTTCAGGAAAAAGTTTTTCAGGCTGGTGCCGACCATCGATCCAGTCACGCCCTGCATTTTGGTGCCGGCCTTGACCAACTCCTTATTCGTCGATATTGCCGTTGGCTGCTACCGTCGCGCCATCGTCATCCAGGGCGATGGCCCAAGTCTCGGTGTAACGATTAGCCCCGCACGGCAGCAGGGCGCCGACCTCCGACACCGTCAGATCGCTCAGTTCCGAGGCCAATAGGGCCAATAGGTCATGGGCGCCGATCACCCGATTGTTCCCACGCCGGGTTCGCTGTGGGCCCATACCTTCTCGGCCGCCAGCAGGCAGCGGGGAATCTGCTCTTCGGTGGGTCACACGATCTTATCTGCGTTGGCGTGGTAGCTCTCCTCGAATACCTGTTTGAAGCTGCGCCACTGGAACCCTCCTCTGAAACCCCGTTCGGGATTGCCCTGGTCAAGCGCCTCCAGCGCTTCCCCGACCGCGTGAAGATCACCAGCGACAACCCGGCCTACGAGCCGTTCGACCTCTCCCTGGAAACACCCGGTGAAGACCTGGCGATTATCGGCCACGTCATCTGGGTCAGCCACCGGCTGTTAAACGATATTTAAAAGGTACGTGAACAGACTCTCAATACCGAGGGCGTGCGAATATCAGAAAAATCAGGTATCCTTGTCCTGGCGACGCTTTTCCATGGCTTTGCGCATGGCGGCGTGCTGCTCTTCAATACGCTTCATCATCTCGGCGCGACGGACTTCCATCTGTTTCTGCATCTCATTACTACGGGCAGTCGTGTCAGCAGGTGCATCAAAGGAAGGGCGGGCAAAAGGTGCCTGGAAGTTCTCTGGCTGATTAGCGGCAAACTGCTCTGCAAATTTACGCTGAGCCTCGATAGCATCTTGCATTGCTTTGGTTTGTTGCTCGGTCATCGCCTTCTTCTGCTCTTCAGTCAGAGGGGCAGCGGGCGCATAGGCACCATTGTAGCCATAAGGGGCATAACCATTATAATAACGATTCTGGCCATAACCATTGCTATAGCCATAAACATGGCCGCTACCGCTGAAGCTCATATTGAATGAACCGGAGCCGGAGCCATCTCCAAAACCATCGCCGGAACCGTTGTTGCCCCAAGGACCGCCCCACCAGGCACTGGCGGTCATGGAAACAGTGGCGAGAGCAACAGCTACCAAGTTAGTGATTTTTTTCATTACTAATGCACCCTTAAATGTTTGTTCGTCAGACGAATAGAGGCTGTCGGATTTGGACATTGTCGCAACTTATCTAAATCCGACTGTCTCCTACTGCATAATCTGCCCAAAGAAAATTAATGAGCACCTCCGTGTGCCAAATCCATCCCTGGTGGTTCGCTTAGTCTAACAGCTGGATCTAATTTAGCGGCCGCAGGAACCCGAGGGGCTACTGAAGCTGCTGGGTAGCCATAACTGTTGTAACTGTTATCATGGCCGTAGCCAGATCCACGACCACTGAAGCTCATGTTAAAATCGCCAAAGCTATCACCTCAGCTATTGTTAAAAAGACCACCCCACCATACGGATGCAGCGAGCATTCCAGCCGTTTTAACGATAGTTTTCATCATTCATCTCCAATAATTTGTTAGTATTTGCAACGTTAGCAGAAAGTATTGCACTACCCTGCTTTAACTTTGTAAAAATAATATTAGTATTTTCTTAATTATTCAAATACTATTGATGTATATGCGTATATATATTTTATAGACTATTTATTGTCCCAGTCCGCCAGTTAAAACTATGCACTTTATAGTGCAAGGCTTTTACTTTAAAATGCCAAAAAATACTGTTTAACCGTAGCGACTTTCAGTCCATTGTCGTTGAGTTACCTGATTGCCAACAAGCACACAATAAAAATCCCTTATTAAGGGATTGTTAAAGGATCACTAGTAGGCTGCAGTCAGACTTACTCAAATTCAGGATCTGGAGGGGGCGCGCCATCATAGACGTCATTCTTCCGCTTCTGCAGATACGCATCTCTTCTAAACTCGTAAGGATCAAGCGCCGCCTCCTCCATGACATGGCTCGTCCCAAGAAGGTCAGCACGGGTATCTATTGCCCGCAATGCGGCCAGCGAGTTACGCCAATAGTTAGACTTCACATAGCTCACAGGATTAGTGTACCAACCTACAACCACATCAAACACGCCACGACCACTGCTGGGGCCAAGGAGCGGTAATACGATATAGGGCCCGGCACCTACACCCCAAGTTCCCAGGGTCTGGCCAAAGTCCTCGTCGTACTTCTGGAGGTTCATATTACTGGCAACATCAATGAACCCCAGCCAACCGATTGTGGTATTAACTAGTACACGGCCAACATCAGATGCGGCGTGCTTCAGTTTGAACTGCAGCAAATTATTGATCACAGAGCCCACATCAGTCAGATTCCCGAAGAAGTTACTGATGCCACGATTGACCGAGGCTGACGTTATCGTTTTATAGCCTTGGGCAAGCGGCTTGACCAAAGCTTTATCCAAAACATCGTTAAATGAATACATCGCCCGGTTGAAGCCCTCTATGGGATCTCGGGGATCCTGATAGTCGCTTGTTGTTGCGCAGCCTGACAACACAAAAAACAGCGCTGTAACTATCACCTGCGCCTGTTTGAGGAGACTCTTATCCGCCATCAATCTTAAATCCTTAAGCACTTACTTTCCGTATGTTGAATAAAGATTATTCCCTGGATGACTAGGCGAAATGCTAGCGCACTCCAACAAGGCACTAGATTCACCTTGATCCAGCCAGAAAGTGGCTGTAAGCGTGATATTGATCACCATTTCACGCAGCTTCCACCGCTCCCTTGAGACGCCCCAGGCAAACTCGATAGGGTTGTCGGCCGATTGATAGACCATATTAACACATTCTTATTGCGTGTATACAGAGCGCCAATATCACACTCTGAAATCGATATCCGGGCCAGTTTACTTTATCCTCTGCAGGTATGAATGAAACCACCTACAATCCAGATATTGCAAAACGCTTCCGCGGCTTCCTCCCTGTCGTGGTGGACGTGGAGACCGCTGGCTTTGACGCCAAGCATGACGCCCTACTGGAGATCGCCGCCATGACGCTTCGGATGGACGATGATGGAGCGCTGCATCTGGCAGAGACTTACTCCTGCCACGTCGAGCCCTTCCCTGGGGCAAACCTCGATCCAAAAGCCCTGGCTTTCAACGGTATCGACCCAGACCATCCATTTCGTATGGCACTGCCGGAAAGAGAGGCACTGATTAAAATCACCGCTCCGATCCGAAAGGCGATCAAGGCCAGCGGCTGCAACCGGGCAATCCTGGTAGGCCACAACGCTTTTTTTGATCTTGGTTTTATCAATGCGGCCGTAGAGAGGACTGGATTCAAGCGTAACCCGTTTCACCCCTTCAGCACTTTCGACACCGTCTCACTGGCCGGACTCGCCTATGGCCAGACGGTCCTCGCCAAAGCGGCTCTGGCTGCTGGAATTGAATGGGATAACAACGAGGCCCACTCTGCAATATATGATACGGAGAAAACCGCCGAACTCTTTTGCACCATTATAAACCAATGGCATCAACACGCACCCGACCGTCCTTGGCTGGCTGCTACAACAGCCTAAGGGCCAGCCAGATTTAACACCGGTTTTTGCCATATTCAATTGCGATAACAGCTTCAGATGCTCTCCTTTTCAGGCGATTTTGCTACCCGCCTCTGCCGTTGCCTTCTGAAGATCACCACTGGCATGCATCTCCAAGGTGATATCACAGCCGCCAACCAACACCCCTTCTATATAGAGCTGGGGGAACGTGGGCCAATCGGCATATCTTGGCAGGTTTTCAAAAATTTCCGGATCGGCCAGCACATTCACATACGCAAACTTGGCGCCACAGTCCTGCAGAGCAGCAGCGGTACGTGATGAGAATCCACACTGTGGAAACTGGGGTGTCCCCTTCATGTACAACACGATGGGATTGCCCTCCACCTGCTCTTTGATTCTATCCAACACGTCCATCAACTCACCTCAAACACTCAGAAATAAATAGTTGTCAAAAATATGAGGCCAGACCAACTGATTTTCAAGCTAAATTTAAAACGGTTTTAAAACAGCGATGACAGAAGTTCCCATCCCAAGTGTCAGATTAATGCCTATTATGCGCCGAATCACAGCCATCAGGGCTCCGGCAAGCGGGACATCACCCTATCCAAAGCCCTCCCCATGCGTTTATAGGGGAAAAAATAGATAAATAAGAACAGCCCCACCATCAGCAAACCTGTCCCCTGCATAATGTGGACATAAGGCCCCATTTGCCCTTGGCAGGCAACAAGAGAAAGCCAGTATCCGGTGACCAAAATCAGCACTATAGTTGTCTTGAACCAAACAAAAAAATGGTCAAGCGTCCGCTTCAAAAGGGGAAGCTGCAGTGATGGCTCAAGTAGTTCGGTCGCTGCGGGCCGCAACGCCATATGCGCAAAAAACATCCCACCCAGACTATTTTCCATAGTAGATGAAGGGTTGATGCCATGAATAACATTCAGGTTACTCCTGCCAACTGATACTAAAACGGTCTTTAGGATAGCAGGCACCCAAAGTTTCTCCATAGGAGCCAGCCGTCCCAAAATCTGCAATTCACCACGGAGTCCATAGAACACACGAAGAAAACTCATTGCCTATCAAACTATTAGCTTCGTGTTTTTCGTGGTGAAAACCGTGTTTCCGGCACTACCTGTAAGTTGTAAGTAATACCTAATCAACTCACACCATCCACATTCCGCTGCATCCAGAATTCAAGCAGCGCCAAATGCCAGAGTTTGCTGCCTTGTAGCCGGGTAAGATGCATCTCCGGAGAAGCAAGCAGCATGTTGACATAAGCTGGTGAATAAATTCCCCGCTCACGGCAGACCCGAGACTCCAGGATATCCCGCATAAAGTGAAGAAAGTTACCTCTGACATACTTCAGCGCCGGCATCGGAAAGTAGCCCTTGGGACGGTCAATGACAGCATCGGGTATCAAGCCTCTTGCCATCGCTTTGAGTGGGTATTTACCTCCCTCTCTCAACTTCAGCTCCGGCGGGCAACGTACTGCCAGTTCGACCAGCTGCTGATCGAGAAAAGGTACCCGTGCTTCAAGACCCCAGGCCATGGTCATGTTGTCGACCCGCTTCACCGGATCATCCACGACCAGCGTGGTTACATCCATCCGCAACACAGCATCCATAAAGGCGCCCGCCTCCGGTTCAGCCAGCAGGCCGGCTATCTTCAGAGAAGTGTGATCTTCCCCCCGGTAATCCGGCGTCACCATCTGCCGAAACTCATCGTGATCCCGGTCAAAATAGTGTTTCGCAAAGCGCTGAACCGGCGTTCCGTCAGTTTCGGCCATCATTCGGGGATACCAGAAATAGCCACCGAACACCTCATCGGCCCCCTGGCCTGACTGTACGACTTTAATCTCTTTCGATACCTGCTCCGCCAACAGATAAAAAGCGATAGCATCCTGACCGAACATCGGTTCCGCCATGGCATCCACCGCGTCCGGAAGACGCTGCAAAACCTCGGTATTGGGTATCAAGTATTTGTGATGGTCTGTTGCATACATTTCAACCACTTGATCAGAGTATTCGAACTCACTTCCTTTCTCATCCGGATGGTCTTCAAACCCTACCGAGAAAGTCCGCAGATCAGATACGCCCGCCTCAGCCAGCAAACCCACCAGCAGGCTTGAATCTAGCCCGCCGGAGAGCAGCACACCCACCGGCACATCTGAAATCTCATTGCGTTTCTGCACCGACTGACGCAACGCATCATGGATCGCTTCCAGCCATTCATCGTCGCTCATGGATTCAGCCGGCCTAGTCGCAGGCAGGCTCCAGTAGCGGCGCTCAGTGCGATTGCCCTGCTCATCTATCAGTAAACAGTGACCGGGAGGTAGTTTACGTACACCCTTTAAAATGGTGTGTGGTGCAGGTACCACTGCATGCAGCGTAAACTGGTGGTGCAGTGCGACAGGATCGACACTGGTATCCACACCACCCGGTGCCAGAATGGCCTGAATATTCGAGGCAAAACGAAAGCTGCCGTTTAAATGAGCATAGTAGAGCGGCTTGATCCCCAATCGGTCACGCGCCAGAAACAGCTGTCGCTTGCGCTGATCCCATATGGCAAAAGCGAACATTCCCTGGAGGCGTTCCACACACTGCTCTCCCCATGCGTGCCAGGCCTTGAGAATAACCTCAGTATCGCCATCTGAGAAAAAGTGATACCCCATCCCGCGTAACTCCTCACGCAGGGACGGATAGTTGTAGATTGCACCATTGAAAACCAGCACCAGACCCAGTGCCTGATCCACCATTGGCTGATTGGCGTGCTCCGACAAGTCGATAATCGAGAGGCGCCGATGGCCGAAGCCTAATGGACCGTCACTATAACTGCCATCATGATCCGGCCCTCGACGTTCCAGCCGCTGCGTCATTTGGCGGACAGCATTGAGATCCGACACCCGGCCATCAAAACGCAACTCACCACATAACCCACACATCCTGGTACTCCCGTGATGCAGATGAACAACAAGCTATTTATCTGCTGTAATTTTTCAGCATAACCAATGAACTTTTTATAACCAGCAACCGTCTATAAACACCGTTTTCGGCACGAACACTAACTAACATCGGCTTTCGATTGCGATCAAATCAATGTCATAAAATTACCTGATTACCTGATTACCTGATTACCTGATTACCTGATTACCTGATTACCTGATTACCTGATTACCTGATTACCTGATTACCTATGAAACTCAGCTATGACGCAAGAAACATAATTACCTTGGATTCGATAGGTTGCAGGGGCGTTATGTGCTGTTGTTTTTATATTAACGATAATTCGTATTATTTCGGCAGCACTATTGGACCTCGACCGAAGTATTTATGGGGTCTACAGCCAAATGGCACTTACTTAGGCTTAAAACCATCATCATCCCGGCGCAGACCGGGATCCAGAGCGAGCAATAGTGGTTGTTTCCTGGATTCCGGTTCCTGCGCCGGAATGGCGAATTAGGGGCTTGATTAGGGAATATTAAGCCTAAGATAAGTGCCATTCGAGTCTACAGCCCACAATTCGGCTGAGCAATAGCTGAGTTTCATAGGTAATCAAGTAAAATTATGCAATACTCGGCCGAGAGAATACTCACTTCAATGTACTTAGGAATTATTATGTCACAGGCAGAAATTGGTCTGATCGGCCTTGCGGTAATGGGCCAGAACCTGGCTTTGAACATTGATGATCATGGTTTCAAAATCGCCGTCTATAACCGCACACCGGCCAGAACAGAAGCCTTTATGCAAGGCCCCGGAAAAAATACGGCTATTGTCGATACCTATTCTATAGCAGAGTTTGCCGCATCCCTGACGATACCGCGCAAGATTATATTGATGGTAAGGGCTGGTGATCCGGTCGACCATTTCATCGACCAATTACTGCCTCATCTGGAAGCAAGCGATATTATCCTCGATGGCGGCAATTCGCGTTTCATCGACAGTAACCGCCGATACGGGGAACTTGCAGATAAAGAAATCCGTTTTATCGGTTGCGGTATCTCCGGTGGTAAAGAGGGAGCCCGTAACGGTCCCTCCATCATGCCGGGGGGCGATCAAGCCGCCTGGCCAGAAGTAAAACCAATACTCCAGTCCATTGCCGCAAAAGTCGATGGCGAACCCTGCTGCCAATGGATTGGCGAAGCAGGTGCAGGACACTACGTAAAAATGGTTCACAATGGCATAGAATATGGCGATATGCAGCTAATCTGCGAAGCCTACCAGTTGATGCGTGAAGGCCTAGGGTTGCCCGCCAGTGAGATCCAAGCTGTTTTTACCGAGTGGAACCAGGGCGTCCTGGACTCATATCTGATTAAGATCACCGCCAATATCCTCGGCATGAAGGATGATAATGGTGCCCCGCTCATCGATAAAATTCTCGACACCGCTGGTCAGAAAGGCACCGGCAAATGGGCCGGCATCAGCGCCCTGGACCTGGGCGTCCCCCTGACGCTGATTGGTGAAGCGGTATTCGCCCGTTGCCTCTCTTCAATAAAACAAGAACGGGTTCAGGCAGAAACTCTGTATGGCCGAACAGACAAGCTATTTATCGGAAATAAAAAAGCCGCTATCCAACAGATACATGATGCGCTTTACGCCTCAAAAATCATCTCCTATGCGCAAGGCTATATGCTGATGAGAGAAGCTGCAGAAGAGTATGGATGGAATCTCAGTTATGGCGATATCGCCCTGATGTGGCGAGGCGGCTGTATCATACGAAGTCGTTTTCTAGGCAATATCAAAACCGCCTTTAGCAACAATCCGGAATTGAAAAACCTGTTGCTGGATGATTTCTTCATCCAGGCAATCAAAGCGGCAGAGCCCGGCTGGCGTAAAGCGACTGTTCTTGGGATAGAACAGGGTATCCCATTGCCCGCTTTCAGTTCTGCCCTCTCCTTCTATGACGGCTACCGCAACAGCCGACTACCAGCCAATCTGCTCCAGGCACAACGAGACTACTTTGGCGCACACACCTATGAACGGATCAACCAGCCAAAGGGAACATTTTTCCATACCGACTGGACCGGAACCGGAGGAGCCGCTGCCTCTTCCACTTATGATGTTTGAATGGAAAAAACAACAATGACAGATACCTGCACCTACGTAATCTTCGGTGCCACCGGCAACCTGTCACGGGTAAAGCTGATGCCGGCACTTTACCGCCTGGAGGTCGCTGGGAGACTGTCGGATACGACCCGTATCCTGCTACTCGGCCGACGCCCCTGGGACCGGGAACAGACGATCAGCGAAGTGAGGGAATGGGTAAATGCAAAGGCCCGGGGCCGACTCGACGAAGTTGTATTCAAGCGTTTCAGCCAACGCCTGGACTATTTCAAGGGTGATCTAACCGGCCAAGAGATGTATCCGAGACTGAAAAGCCATCTCACTGACTCATCGGCATTCCCTGAAAATATCGCTTTTTACATGGCTATCAGTCCAGCGGAGTTTGGTGTTGTCATAGAGCGACTCAACGATGTCACCCTGCTGGAAGAGGGGCACAGCTGGAGACGGGTGGTGATCGAAAAACCTTTTGGCTACGACCTGGAGAGCGCACAGGCATTGCAGCGCCGCATCGGCCGCCACCTGAGAGAAGATCAGATATACCGGATCGACCACTACCTGGGAAAAGGCACAGTACAGAACGTGCTGGTATTCCGCTTCGCCAACACCATGATGGAACCACTCTGGAACCGCAATTACATCGACCATATCCAGATCACCCACTCAGAGACTCTCGGCGTTGGAAGCCGGGCCCATTTTTACGACAACGCTGGGGCTATGCGGGATATGATCCAGAGCCACCTGCTACAGCTGATGACCCTGGTCACCATGGAACCACCCGTCTCAATGGAAGCGGAATCCCTGCGGGACGAAAAGGTGAAAGTACTCAAATCAGTACGTCCGATCTCCCACAATGCAGTCCATGCTTACGCCTTCCGCGCCCAATATGGCGAAGGTATGATTGGCAATGAAAAAGTATCAGGGTATTTGCAGGAGGAGAATATACCGGCAGATAGCGTCACAGAAACCTACGCGGCCCTGAAACTCTACATCGACAACTGGCGCTGGCGTGGCATCCCCATCTACCTGCGGACGGGTAAACGCTTGGCGGAGACACAGTCCCAGGTCTCCATCTGCTTCCGACACCCTCCCCAGCAATTTTTTCGCGACACTCAGGTAGAGCGGATCAAACAGAACTGGGTGCTGCTGGGTATTCAACCCTGTGAATGCCTGCGTGTTGAGATGACGGTAAAAGAGCCCGGGCTTGAGATGCGCACCCGGCAAAGCAGCCTCGATGCCAATCTGAGAGAGACGGAAGACATCCAGACAGATGCCTATGAGGAGCTGCTGCTGGATGTCATCGATGGAGACCGCTCGCTATTCCTGCGCTATGACGAAGTGGAATACGCCTGGCGCGTGGTGGACCCAATACTCCAACGTTGGTCCATGGAGCGGGACTTTATCCACACCTACCCAGCCGGCAGCTGGGGACCGGAAGAGAGCCGGTTCCTGTTTGAGAAAGAGAAACATCGCTGGCGTCACGGCCTGGACCCGGAGAAAGGCTGAGTCATGCTGGAGTGGACGATTCTGGAAAATGCCGGCACTATCGCCCGGGCCGCCCGTGATCGGATAATGGTGGCAGCACGTCAGGCAATTGCCCAACGGGGCCGCTTCAGTATCGTCCTTGCTGGTGGCAGCACACCGGCAGCAGCCTACAGGCTGCTGGCCAAAGAGCAGAGTCCCTGGCAACAATGGCACATCTACTTCGGAGACGAACGCTGCCTGCCTAGAGATCACCCTGACAGAAACAGCCGGATGGCCGCCGAAACACTGTTTGAAAAAGTCGCCATCCCTACCGACCAGATCCATTCAATCCCTGCCGACTTGGGGCCGGAGGCCGCTGCCAAAAGCTACACAGGAACGCTGGCAGGGGTATTCCCTTTCGATCTGGTCATACTCGGACTTGGGGAGGATGGCCACACTGCCAGCCTGTTCCCTCGCCAGCAGCATCCAACAAACCTTACTGTGCTCCCGATCCATAACGCACCAAAGCCACCTGCCGAACGCGTCAGTCTGAGCACCCAGGCACTGAGCAACTGCCTACAGTTGCTTTTTCTGGTCAGCGGCAAGAGTAAACAGCGTGCGGTAAGTCAATGGCATGCAGGAAGCGATCTACCGGTAGGAAACATCACAGCACCGACCAGAGGTGAAGTACTGGTAGACCTTGAGGCTTTTGGGATGAATTAACCGATATCATACAATGGCAGGAGCCCGTCTGATTGAGGATAAACTAACCTGGCCGGATAGCTCTCTCTCACCAGGGTCACGCAAGTCTGACGGGATCTCAGAAAAACTGCCTTGCAATCTAATCATCCCCACTTTAGAATAATCTCAGAATTTACCAAGTAAACTAGTTGGTTATTAATGACCAACCGAATCCCCAGTCCAGTGAGGAGTAACGCAACATGGCACACGAATTACCAGCCTTACCGTTTGAGATAAATGCTCTGGAACCCACCATCTCCCAGGAGACCCTGGAGTTCCACCATGCCAAGCACCACCAGACCTATGTCACCAATCTCAATAATCTGGTCTCGGGCACCGAGTTCGAAAACGCCTCTCTGGATGAGATCGTCATGAAATCCTCCGGCGGCATCTTCAACAACGCTGCCCAGATCTGGAACCATACATTCTACTGGAACTGCCTGAGCCCCAAGGGCGGCAACCCAGCCGGCACTCTGACCGTCGCCATCAACAGCACCTTCGGCTCATTCGAAGAGTTCAAAAAGAAGTTCTCCACCTCTGCAACCACTAATTTCGGTTCTGGCTGGACTTGGCTGGTAAAAAGCAATGACGGCAGCCTTGAGATCGTGAACACCTCGAATGCCGCTAATCCGATGACCGACGGAAAAACTCCGCTGCTGACTATTGATGTCTGGGAACATGCCTACTACATCGATTACCGCAACGCCCGTCCAAAATACATGGACCAGATCTGGAACATCGTCAACTGGAAGTTCGTCGCTGCAAATTTTGAAGTTTGACCCGGTCTATCTATTTAGGTCAGCTTTATGGGCAGACATTAACGATCTGAATAAGCCCAGAGAAAAAGGAAAAGCCTCCTGAGGAGATCCTCCGGGGGGTTTTTTTATGCACAGCGGTCGCGACTATTCGAGCGTCTGGATAGAGCTGCTGCTGACCCGCCCCTGGTCTGTCTCTCGTGCCTGCTCCTGCATGCAGCTTCGCCAATCAGGCATCTGTTGGATATCAACCGCCTCTTTTCTGAAGTAAATTTCAGATAAAAGTGACGGGGCATACTGGTTTAGGAAGCGTGCCCAAACTCTGAAAACCGCAATTCACTGCCAATACCGAGCGACTCTCGGTAATCCCCCCGGGAAGTAGCTGACGCTAAAAGTAGAATTTTCTCGTAATATGAACGCAGGAGATTCTGCATGAAGACATCAAGATTCAAGGACAGCCAGATCATTGCTATTCTCAAGCAGGCTGAGACTGTCACACCAGTTTCCGATCTGTGCCGGGAGCATGGCATGAGCAGTGCCACCTTCTACAAGTGGCGCGCCAAATACGGCGGCATGGACGCCTCTCTCATGAAGCGTATGAAGGAACTCGAGGATGAGAACCGGCGACTCAAGAAGATGTACGCCGAGACCAAATTAGAGGCGGAGATGGTCAAGGAGGCCCTGGCAAAAAAGCGGTAAGGCCATCTCGTCGCAAGGATATGGCCAGGATCGCAGCTACGCAGATGGCGTGTCGGTACGCCTGGCTTGTCGTGCATTCTGTATCAGCGAGACCTGCTATCGCTATCAGGCCAAGCATTCGAGCGACAACGCACTGATTGCAGATTGGTTACTCCGATTGACGATGACCAATCGAACCTGGGGTTTCGGGTTGTGCTATTTGTACCTGCGCAATGTGAAGGGTTACCCCTACAATCATAAACGTGTATACCGCATATACAGGGAGTTTGAGCTGAACTTGCGGATCAAGCCCAAACGTCGATTGAAGCGCGACGTGCCGGATGCGCTAGCTGTACCTCGTCAAATTAACATCATGTGGTCGATGGATTTTATGCATGACAGCCTGGCCGATGGCCGTAGCTTCAGGACGTTCAATGTCATCGACGACTACAATCGTGGGGGGCTGGGTATTGAGGTGGACTTCTCGTTACCGGCAGTGCGTGTCATTCGTGCACTGGAACAGATCATCGAGTGGGCGAGGCAAGCCAAATTCCATTCGCTGCGACAATGGCCCCGAACTAATCAGTGGTCAACTGATGGAGTGGGCAGAGAAATAATGGATTAAGTTACACTATATCCAGCCCGGCAATCCGCAACAGAACGCGTACGTGGAGCGTTTTAACAGAACAGTTCGACATGAATGGCTGAACCAGCATCTCTTTGAGTCGATCGAGTATGCCCAGCACACCGCCACTCAATGGTTGTGGCGCTACAATACAGAGCGGCCAAACATGGCCATTGGAGGAATAACACCGTATCAGAAGTTGGCACAAGCCGCATAAGCTCTACTTTTGTGCGCAGCTGAAAATGGGGGATTACCTCTCGACAGTCGGAATATTTGCCGGTGAAAATATCCCTTTTACCAGTAACTGCTTCTGCTGGCACTGAGCCAGGGTTACCGTGTTGACGAAGGAGACGTTGATATCAATCCACCGCACCGAGCAGTTCTGCCAGTGGATCAAAGAGGGTAGCGGACGGCGTTGCGGGGCATTGCATAGCCATAAGTAACTGGATAGATATCTGCTGTCGAATGAAAGGATCTGTTTATCAAAAAGCCCGGTCATCTAACCGGGCTGCAGGTCTGTTACCAATAGGCCAACAGACGGCCATCCTCAATTTTATGATCGAACCGACGCAGAGGACGCGAGCCCTTCTCAACACATGCACCAGTTTTAATGTCAAAAGCCCACTGGTGTTTGGGGCAGGTAAGGTGCTCTCCCTCCAGAGCCAGATGGGGAATATCCGTTACCTGATGGGGGCAACGGCTATCGTAGACCCGAAGATCCTCTGCCGTACGGTATACGAACAGGTGCCGACCATCCCTCTCAAGCCACCTCGGCTCTTCCATGGGAATCTCACTCTCCGCGGTTACATCATGCCACGTCTGCTCGGCATCCAGGTTCTCCGGGCGAAACTCGGGTATATCCATATCAAGCAGGATCTCCGCCGCCCAGACGATTTTTGCCAGCCCCAGAACCGGAAAGGCCATCAATAACGCATCCAGCACCTCATTGGGCATCGCCCCATTGCGCAGCGCCCGGGTAAGGTATTGCCGAAAGCCGCCTTCGGTCTGCACTGCAACTTTAGTAATCACAGAGATCAGATCACGCGTCCTGATATCAAGATGGGTTTCCGACTTCTTCAGAAACGAGAAATAGGCCGTCATAGCCTCAGGACGCGCTTCCAACAGATAATTTAGTGCATTACTCATTATTTCGTTTCTCCAACCAGTCAAACTGAATTTCTAATCCGCCAGGCGGGTTACTTTAATTTCGGATGATAGTAAACTAGCCTATCCCGGAATACCGAGAAAAATAGTGAGACATAAGAATCTTCCCATATCAGCACCACAAGTAAAGTAATTGCGCCAAAAGAGGATGGGGTCTATTGGTCACATTCTGTTTCTAAATCGATAGCACCTGAATAAGGTATAACACTGCTTTCCCCTCTAGACCAATACAGGCTTCTTTCGTCATCTGCCCAAGTCGCCTCACTGTCAATGTTAAAGAGTGTTACATCAGCAGAAATGCGGGCTGCGCACTCTTTGGTATCTACTGAAAACCATCCTGTTTTCGTCGCTATAGAAAAGTCGTGATAACAAGCGTGACCGAGACACCCCTCTGTCACAACAAATGTCTTCTGCCCGCTCGGCGAGGTTGCCCTGTACTCACTTGATGCGGAAAAGATGTAGAATACGAAGCCTACCCTCCAAACCCAAAATAGTAGAGCCACACCCACGCACCAAAACAGTGCCTTAACAATCCACTTTATATAATATTCAATTCTTTTCGAACCCAATACTCTGGATGAGTTCACGTTACCTATGATCTGTTTCAGCTCCGCGCGTTGAGCATGACGAATATAGAAAGAAGCAATCGTTCCAATGGGGACAAACAACAACAGATATGAGAATAATCCATATGAGCCCAGAGCGGCTACTCCTGAGCCACTATAACTAACCTCATTTGTAGTGGCATTTGCCATACCTAGAGACGGCAAAAAAAATACCAGCGCAAAAGTAGTCCAAAAAACAGAGGTAACAATGAGCAATCCGGAAAAAATGGCGGCAAACCAATGCTCCGTTGACTGACGATAAAAAAAGAGGCTCCAAACCAGAAAAGTTGTAGCTGCTGTTATTCCCAATGATGCAGCAAAAAGCAAAGCGGCGGACTCCCACCCTTGCTGCCCCCAATAAATCAGAATAGGTATTAAGGCAACAAATGCCCCAACGAGCGTCATCTTTTTCGCCGCATTCAGCGCATATGAGTGAGCCACATTTTTCATCGATAACTAGACAGTATCGTCATAAGATTCTAGCCCAAGGCATCACACACCTAATTTGGACAGCGGCAATAAATGAACGGGTATTTTTTGCATAGCATGTCGCAATACCATGCCAGCGTTGAAGATGCAGAAACGCATTCTCAAACCAAATATACCACATTTAGTACAGACGCTTGTCATATTCTTGCTGCTCTCTTCTATCCTTCTTTGGTGGAAAAACAATACTCATACCCTGTGATTTTACCTTCTCTAATATCTCTTGTGTATCGTAAGCCCTACCAGCCAAAAGACACTCACCCCTAAGCCCATCGATCAGTGTACTAGCCTGCGTGCAATCAGCTCTGGTACCTTTCAATGAATCTGATCGGCGCACCACGCGCATCCACGGCCAAGTAGATCTTGGTGTTAAGCCCCTTTGCACGGCTCATATCCGCACCTGCTGCATGTGGATGAATATTGGTATGACTGCCATCAATCATGATCCATTCAAAGTCCAGCTCATCAATTATCTGGGACAATAAATCCTCCCATATGCCTTTGTCACGCCAACGACAAAAACGCCGATGGGCGTTCTTCCAATCACCATAATCAGGTGGTAAGTTGCGCCACGGCGCACCTGTGCATAGAATCCAGAATACCGCATTGAGAAACAAACGATTATCTTTGGCGGCTCTTCCTCCAATTGAGTAGGTAGATTAACGCCCCCTATGAGAGATAAAGATCTACACGCCCAGACCCTGGGTATCAAGAGCCCTTGGCAGGTTAGCAGTGTAGAGTTGGCTCTGTCAGAGAGAGAAGTAACGGTACAGGTTGAGCAGGAGGCAGGTGCCAAGCAGTGTTGTTCAACCTGTGGGCAGATATCTCACCGGGCTATGGCTCACGCAAACGCCGCTGGTGGCACCTGGATACCCGCCAGTGCGACTATTTTGGTAGCAGATGCGCCCAGAGTGAAGTGTGAAGAACATGGGGTGGTCACCGTGCCAGTTTCCTGGGCGGAACCGTGCTATGGATTTACTGCAATGTTTGAGGCACTGGTGATCGACTGGTTGAAAGAGGCTTCCATCTCGGCAGTCTCCCGATTGATGGGGCTGAGTTGGAATGCCATTGATGGAATTATGCAGCGAGCGGTTAAGCGGGGACTGGCACGTAGAAAAGAGATCAGCCCAACACGTATCGGTGTTGATAAGATGGTCTTCAAGAAACGTCATGATTATGCAGCAGTCTTATCAGACCAGGATGCAGGTACAGTGCTACACGTGGGCAGTGACCGCAAAAAGGCCACGTTCAAAGCATGGTACGAAAGTCTGACAAAGGAGCAGCGAGAAGCGATAGAGAGTGTCTCCATGGATATGTGGCCAGCCTTTATCAATGCCACACTGAAAAGCCTGCCTAGGGCTGAAGAGAAGATTGCCTTCGATAAATTCCATGCCGCCAAGCACTTCGGTGAGGCGGTGGACAAGGTAGGCTGTCAAGAGCACAAAGCGCTGAAGGCTATGAGGACCTTAAAGGCCGCCAGTATGGCTGGCTCTACAACCCGGAGAACATGACGCGCAGACAGAGATTGCGGTTCAAGGCGCTACGTGACAGCACACTGAAGACTGCCCGTGCCTGGGCGATCAAAGAGTTTGCCATGTCACTCTGGCACTGTGCCAGCAAGACATGGGCAAGGAAAGGTTGGGAACGGTGGCTGTCATAGGCAGTGCGCAGTGGCCTGGAGCCAATCAAGAAAGTGGCGGGAACAATCAAGGATCATCTGTGAGGAATATTGAACGCTGTTGTTTTGGAAGTAAGTAATGGTCCGGCAGAAGGCCTCAACAGCCGAATCAAGATGATCAAGGTGCATAGCAGAGGTTTCCGCAACAAGGAGCGGTTTGCCAATGTAATCTACTTCCACCTTGGAGGGCTGATTTTTTATCCTGAGGGAGTGGCTGAGCGATACTTACCCGCTCGATTGTGAGAGGAGCCGAGACTGTCCTAAATGCTGTGTAACTGCCTATCATTAAACCCAAACAAGGGTGAGGACAGGCAGATGATCGACAAGAAAGAGCTCCAGGCGGCCGCTAAAAACATCAAAACTGAAGAAGATCTCAACGAGTTTCGGCAAATGCTAACCAGGATCACGGTCGAGGTAGCACTCAATGCTGAACTGGCTGATCATCTTGGCTTTGCCAAGCATCAACAATCCGAAGCGAGTAATAGCCGCAACGGCACTACCAGCAAGACCTTGCAAACGGAAGATGGCCAGTTTGAACTGGATACCCCGCGAGATAGAGCGGGCAGCTTTGAACCTCAGCTAATTAGTCGATCCTGAAATATTCATTCCAGGCACTTAATAATACTGTTGTTTCTGTTTTGCAAACAGGAACAACAGTATGGACATGATATTTTTCAGCACAAAAAGAACCTCCCTCATCCATTTTCTGAAGTTGAAGGCAGCCGCTGCCATAAGCAAGTTAATCTGATCCCCGGCAAAGCCTTTAAGAAAGTTCCTTTTTAGCCTGTGGTCACTCTTTAAGTGACCAATCACAGGCTCAATGCCAGCTCGTCTTCTGAAACGTTTTCTGGCTAATGCCATGGCTTCTCCTGAGGTATTCTTCCTAGCAGGCTTTGGCGTTACTATCTGGGTGTCATTAACCTTTGATTTGCCCCGGTAACCTCGATCAGCAATACCCACTTTGGGTACTCGATTGATGAGACGTTTCACCTGTACCAAGACCTCAGGTACGGTGTGACCATCAAATACATTCTTCTCAAAAGCCAGGGCACCAATCACAATGCCCGCGTCCCTTGTGGTGGTGATTGATGCCTTGGTGCCAAACTCATAACGCTGCTGGGCCTTGCCTTTGCTCATACAGTAAACATGAGGTTCATGTAGGCTGTACAACTTGTTTTTATCAGCACGCTTCTGATTCAGCATGCGCTGGCACAGGGCGAACTTTTCTGCATAGAATTTCTGTTGTTCTCCGGTCATCTTACGCTGTATTTCATGCAGTAATCGGCCGCTGATGGTCTTTAATCGCTTGACGGCCTTACGTGCCTTTTTACGATTCCTCGGATGTGTGGCAAATCGGGTGGGGAGCTTGAGAATTTTTACTTCCTTCTCATGGCTTCGACTGAGCACGATACCTTCTGCTCGGGCCATCTTGAGTAACTGCCCGTGTATCTTTCGGTACTGCTTTGCATCAGTTGGAAAGGTAATGTTTTTCTCTTGTACGGTAGTGTCGATACACATTTTATCTTCGATCGCCTTTTCTTGATGTAAGGCGATAGAGGTAGCCAGGACCTTTTCAAAACCTTCTTTGCCAATACGCTTTCTGAAGTAAGTCAGGTCGGAGGGGTCACAAGGAAGTTGCCATTGGAATTCGATCTCACCCGTAAAACTCGGGTAGTAGGGATTTTGTATCCAGCGTTGAATCAGAACCTCGTCACTGAGGTCTTCCAGATGCTTGAGTATCGAGAGGCCCTCCATTAGGCGGATGGGTTTTGAGGGCTTTCCAAGATGAGAATAAAGCGGGGCAAATTCAGCATCAAAATATGACCAGTCTATCTGTCTGGCCAGTAGCAAAAGTGGATGCTTGGGGTTCAGCTAATCCAGTAAGTTCTGGTGCAGGAAACTTTGCTGGTTGGGATTGTCTGTCTTGGGTTTGCTCAATTATCCACCTCTATTTCGTCCAGTTTTTCTCTGCTTTTACCCCTTTCCCGGACGTTTATTTTATCAAATTTAGATGCTTATTTTATATAAATCATTGCGTTATGAATATTTCAGGGTCAACTATGTAGCCAAATTTTTTTGATCATCAAGACGATCTTGAACTCCTTGGGCAACAGGGAGAATCGCTGCCAAGACTGGAAAGGACCGTAGATTGGAAGGCTTTTCGGGTATTGTTTGGCTCAGTTTATAAAAACAGTGACCCCAGTAAAGGTGAGTGTCCACCTTACGATGCGGTACTGATGTTCAAGGCATTTCTCCTACAGCATTTGTCCAATCTGTCCGATGATCAAACAGAGTTCCAAATACGGGGTCGCTATAGTTTTTGTCATTTTCTTGTGCTGAGCCGGGAGGGTACCCGATACCAAAACGGTTTTGGGCCTCTTTGGGGATGCCGGAAGCCATCAACAACCCACGCAAGCAGCTGATATGCCGTGGATTCTAGCCATGCTGCCCCAATCCATCGTGGCTGCCGATTACGTGGCGTACATACCGCCTGTCAAGAATAATTTGACTCAATATTAGCTCTTGCGAACCGTTCCATCATAAATAGCTTATTGGTCCTGTTTGCCGTGTAGTTATAAATAATTCAAGGGCGATTAGATAGCTCTATCATCAAGCCAACGTGGATGCCCCCCATGGTAATTTTGTATTGATGTTGCAACTATGTAATGCCTCTCTGAGGGAGAGGGGCGTGACGTTATTGCAACAAAATCCAATGTAAAATGTGATTATACGGGTACTCTGAATTCTGAGATAATAACCATAAAACATGAAGAGGAGTGGATGCATGTAAAACTGTTCAGCTTTTCAACAGGGCTTGAGCCAGCATCAGTCCACCTATGCCCCCCAATCCCAGGCCAACGGTAGTGACAATGGATGCAGGGAGAAGAATGCTTGGCCCGAGGGTCAACAGCAGGGCACCTGAAATCAGCATAGAGGCACCGCTGATAGCGGTTACTGTATTTTGCCGACCCACTTTCAAATCTTCCCACAGTTGCTTCAGGTCATCGGATTTCCAGTTAATCTCCAGCCGTCCATCGGCGGCATCACTCAGTACCTTGTGTGCCAGTAGCGGTATATCCGCCGCATATTCGGTCATCTGAGGCAGGTTCTTTTTCAGCTTCCGGGCAAGGGCTTTGGGGCCCACCTGCTCTTTCATCCAGTGCTCTATGTAGGGCTTGGCGGTGGACCAGAGGTCGAGTTCAGGATAGAGCTGGCGGCCCAGGCCTTCAATGTAGAGCAGTGTTTTCTGCAGCAGTACCAGCTGAGGTTGCACCTCCATGTCGAAGCGGCGGGCGGTCTGAAACAGATTGAGCAGGAAGTGGCCGAAAGAGATCTCGCTCAGAGGCTTGTTGAAAATCGGCTCGCAGACCGAACGGATAGCTGACTCGAACTCTTCAATCCGGGTTCCTTTTGGGACCCAGCCCGATTCCACATGCAGCTCTGCCACCCGGTAATAGTCGCGGTTGAAGAAGGCAAGCAGGTTCTCCGCCAGATAGCGTTGGTCATCGGTTGAGAGGGAGCCGACAATACCAAAATCCACGGCGATATAGCGGCCGCTGGGTTCAACAAAAATATTTCCTGGGTGCATATCCGCATGGAAAAAATTGTCTCGGAATACCTGGGTAAAGAAGATTTCAACACCTTGCTCGCCCAGCTGTTTCATGTTGATGCCCTGGGCCTTGAGGGCTGCGATGTTACCCACCGGCGTACCGTGGATTCGCTCCATCACCAAGACATTTTTCCGAGTGTAGTCCCAGTAGATCTCTGGCACGAACAGAATGTCGCTGCCTTCCCAGTTACGGCGCAATTGAGCGGCGTTGGCCGCTTCCCGTTGCATGTCGAGCTCGTCAAAAATAGTCTTTTCGTAGTCTTCTACAATATCCAGAGGCCGCAGTCGCTTGCCCTCTTTCCAGTAGTGGCTGGCCAGCCCGGCGATGAGGTAGAGCAGGCTGACATCCCGGCTGATCACTTTTTCAATACCGGGCCTCAGGACTTTTACAATGACTTCTTTGCCTGTTTTTAGCCGCGCGGTATGGACTTGCGCAATAGAGGCGGAGGCAAGAGGTGTTTCGTCGAACTCATCCAGCAGTTCCTCAATCGGGTGGCCAAAGGCCTGTTCTATGATTTTTCGTGCTTCAGTGCCCGGGAAAGGAGGCACGGCATCCTGCAGCAGGGCCAACTCATCTGCAATATCATCCGGCAGCAGGTCGCGGCGGGTTGAGAGTATCTGGCCGAATTTGACAAAGATGGGGCCAAGATCCTCCAGTGCCCGACGCATGCGCACCGGATAGGCAGGCAGTTTGTTGCGCCTTAGCCAGTACCAGGGCGAGAGGTAGAGGATAAAACGAAACGGCCGGAACAGATGGGTGACAAGGATCACCTCATCTAGTCCATGGCGCAGCAGAACCCAGTTGATATGCAGTAGGCGAAGCGCTTCCGTAGGTCGGATCACTTGGACTCCCCTTGTTTGTTTTCGTGGGCCATTCTCTTCAGACGGTCTGTTCGGGCCTGGAGTCGTTCCCCATCATCCCGCAGTGTATCGACATCGTTCATGAATGCCTCGATCTCCAGCTTGACGGGGAGCAGGCGCAGCTCTTCATGTAGATATTCCTGGACATCTAGTCCTAAGGTATCCATGCTCCGGCGGCCCCAATGGCCGGTACTGCGGAATAGTTTTCCCACTTCATGGGCGACGATATCGCCGGTGTAGTGTGACAGCAGCTCCTCCCAGTCGCCCTCCATTCCACCGATGATCTTGCCAAACTGGTGTGCCAGTTCGGTGTCACCGCTGATCTCGACAGTGCCGGAAAAAAGCTGCTCAGAGTTTGCCTGCAGGTTGCCCATGTGCGCCAGTGCTATTGGGGTTCCACGCAAACGACAGTCGGGTGTGCCCTCATACTCGCTGAGAATCTGCAGACCTCCGGGTCCCGGAATGAGATAGAGTGCCAGTCCCAGACCGACGACATCAAAGGCAATAACCTGACCATGCAGCTGCAACAGCTGTTCCGCCGCAGCCTGGTCGAGCGCGATATAGCGGTTGAAGGCCTCTTCCAGGCCGGCAATAGCGATTGCTGAAATACTCATTTCGGTTAGAATTTGAAGCCGCGGTGCACGGCAACAATGCCACCGGTGAGATTGTGAAAGTCACAGCGCTCTAGTCCGGCCTGCTCCATCATCTCTTTCAGCGTCTCCTGGTCAGGGTGCATGCGAATCGATTCGGCAAGGTAGCGGTAGCTTTCGGCATCCTTGGTCACTATTTTGCCGATCAGCGGCAGCAGCTTGAATGAGTAGATATCGTAGGCGACTTTCAATGGGGCGCCCTTTGGGTGAGAGAACTCCAGGACAAGTGCTCGGCCGCCAGGCTTGAGTACACGCTGCATTTCGTTCAGAGCCTGTTGTTTGTCGGTGACGTTGCGCAGGCCGAAAGCGATGGTAATACCGTCGAAGCTGTTATTGGGAAACGGGATATTCTCCGCATTGACCTGGGTATAGGCTACATTTCCCACCAAGCCTTCGTCTGTCATGCGCATCCGCCCCTGTTCCAGCATGGCGGCGTTGATATCGGTCATTACCACCAAGCCTTCGGGGCCGACCAGGCTGGCGAAATGGGTGGCAAGATCACCGGTACCCGATGCCAGATCAAGAATAGCCTGACCTCTGCGGATGTCTGCCAGTTCAACTGCAAAACGCTTCCAGAGGCGGTGAATGCCAAATGACATCAAGTCGTTCATCAGGTCATAACGGGTGGCTACCGAGTCAAATACTTCACGTACCCGTTCGACTTTCTTTCCGGTCTCCACTGTTTCATAGCCGAAGTGTGTGGTGCCTTTATCCGTCATGGCGAAACCCTACTATTGAATTATTCGATTGCAGAGGGGGAGAGTACCGCAGAGAGCGCAGAGTTTTAATAGCTGGGGGTTAAAAAAGATGCGAAAAGAACAACGCCAATCTGTTCTCAGGGGTACTCTGAGTGGGCATATGGTGATTGGCAGCCAGGAGATGATCCTGTTTTCTCGTTAAGTTTCGGCTCACAACTCACGCTTTTTATCTGCATCCATGTAGGTAAAGGCCAAGAATACTGTTTTATAACAATAAATAACAGCGTTGCGAGCTTAGCGTCTTAGCGAGCGCTATTGTTCCTGGACGGGTGTTAGTTGGACTCCTTATGCTTATGGCCAGCCGCTTCCAGCTTGGCTAGGTACTCCTTCCAGTTCTCTTTGCGCCTTGCTCCGAGCTGATAGAGGGTGTCCCAGGAGTAAATGCCGGTATTATGCCCATCATCGAAATGCAGGCAGACGGCATAGTTGCCTACCGGGTCGATCTGATCGACGTTGACATCCTCTTTGCCTATTTGCAGCGTCCCCTGGCCCGGGCCATGCCCCTGCACCTCAGCGGAAGGGGAGAAGACCCTCAGGTATTCACATGGCAGGTTGAAGTTGGCGCCATCGGCAAAAGAGATCTCCAGTACACGGGACTGGCGATGCAAGTTCAGTTCGGTCGGGGCGTGTTGAGACATGTTCTAACTCCTAAAAGTTGTATTTATCCGTCTGGTTCACAGCGTGCTGACAGCAAATATTGAGAACCCGCCAGGTTAGAGGATAAACCGGCTAAGGTCTTCGTTAGCGGCCAGTTCAGAGAGATTGTTGTCAACATACTCAGCATTAATGGTCACCGTGGAGCCGGGGACCTCGGTAGCGGTGTAAGAGATACTCTCGAGCAGTCTCTCCATGACCGTATGCAGTCGGCGAGCACCGATATTTTCGGTGTGTTCGTTGACCTGCCAAGCGATTTCGGCAATACGCACAATCCCATCATCGGTGAACTGCAGATTAACATCCTCCGTCTTCATCAGTGCTTTGTACTGATCGGTCAGGGATGCGTTGGGCTCAGTCAGAATGCGCACGAAATCCTCACTGCTCAAGGCATCCAGTTCAACGCGGATAGGTAGCCTGCCCTGGAGTTCGGGAATCAGGTCAGAAGGCTTGGCCAGATGGAATGCGCCAGAGGCGATGAACAGGATATGGTCGGTTTTAACCATTCCCTGTTTGGTCGAGACGGTGCAGCCTTCAACCAGTGGTAGCAGATCACGCTGGACCCCTTCACGCGATACATCGGGGCCGCCATACTCGCCGCGGTTGGCCACCTTGTCCAGCTCATCCAGGAACACGATACCGTTTTGTTCCACCATTTCGAGGGCGTGCAATTTTAGGTCTTCGTCATTGATGCGCCTTGCCGCCTCTTCGTCCTGGAGTAGCTTCAAGGCGTCTTTGATCGGCAGTTTTCGCTTACGTGTGCGATTGTTGCCCATGTTCTGAAACAGCCCCTGGAGTTGATTGGTCATCTCCTCCATCCCCGGCGGTGCCATGATCTCAACACCCAGCGTGGCATTGGAGATCTCTATCTCTATCTCCTTCTCATCCATCTCTCCATTGCGGATTTTTTGAAGAAGTTTCTCACGGGTGGAAGAGTCATCCCGGACCGGGGTATTGCTGTCAGACTCCCAGCTGTCGGCGTTGGGCCGGGGTAACAGCACATCCAGCACCCGCTCTTCGGCGGCTTCAGCCGCCTTGGGCTGGATTTCCCCCAGTGCCTGCTCGCGTACCATTTTCATGGCAGAGTCAGCAAGATCACGAATGATCGACTCAACATCGCGGCCAACATAGCCAACTTCGGTAAACTTAGTCGCTTCGATCTTGATGAAAGGGGCATTGGCCAGCTTTGCCAGGCGACGGGCGATTTCAGTCTTTCCGACACCGGTTGGGCCGATCATCAGGATGTTTTTCGGTGTTATCTCATCGCGCAGCTCACCGGAGACCTGGGCGCGACGCCAGCGGTTGCGCAGAGCGATGGCCACCGAACGTTTGGCGGCAGCCTGGCCGATAATATGTTTGTCCAGTTCGCGAACGATCTCTTGGGGGGTAATTTCAGACATAGCAGGCGGCGCACACGTCTAGGAGCCTATTCCCGGATAGGCTCTTTAGGTGTCCAGTTCCTCGATGGTCAGATTATGATTGGTGTAGACACAGATGTCAGCGGCGATACCGAGGCCTTTCTCGACAATCGACCGGGCATCCAGTTCTGTATTCTGTAACAGGGCGCGGGCGGCAGCTTGGGCAAAAGGCCCGCCGGAACCGATCGCCATTAGGCTCTCCTCCGGCTCAATCACATCGCCAGTGCCGGTAATGATCAGCGAGGCGGTTTTGTCTGCCACTACCAGCAGTGCTTCCAGCCGCCGCAGCGAACGGTCTGTGCGCCAATCCTTGGCCAGCTCGACGGCGGAACGGGTAAGGTGCCCGTGGTGTTTCTCCAGCTTGCCTTCAAATCGCTCGAACAGCGTGAAGGCATCTGCAGTGGCACCGGCAAAACCGGCCAGCACCTGTTTTTTGTACAGCCGGCGTACTTTACGGGCATTGCCTTTCATCACGGTGTTACCCATGGAGACTTGGCCGTCGCCACCGATCACCACCTTGCCGTTACGCCGGACAGAGAGAATTGTCGTGCCCCTGAGTGGCTCCATGCTTGTGACTCCTCAGCTATTTGTAAACTGCGCATTCTAACTGAGTCTAGATGGGGGGCTAAGCCGGAATTTCAAGTAGCCTGAGGTGTTTCGGTTTTCGGAAGCTGCGCGGCGGAGAGTAAGCAAAGCGACAAGATTTACTTCTGTTTTTCCTTGACAAGTGCATTTTCTAACTTATATATTATGAGGTAATTGCAGTGGGAACACTCTCATTTTTTGCTTTAGCCGCTGTTGCGATAGATAAATAACAATATTAATCAATCTGTTAATTGTATCTTTAGAGTCAGCCTGAAATACCTAAAACAATAAAACACAGCCAAGCGGTAGGAAAGGGAATTTCCACATTTGAGTGAGACAACCCGTCTGTTTGGATATGTTTGTACTTCATGCGTTGTTGCCGGAATTGTGGTTCTCAGCGTTATTACCGGCGTTAACCCTGATCTGGGCGATGTTGATGTAATCCTGCGGTGATTGAGCGACAGGGACGTTGCAAGCCTTCTGGTATCACGCCGGGTATGATAGCTATGTCCAAGAGCACCATGTTGCATGGTGTAACAGTACTCCGGTCCGGTTTCGATCTATTTCGTTTTTTTCTTTTTTGCTCTGGGATGGGCGTTGTCGTAGACCAGTGCTAAGTGCTGGAAGTCTAGATGGGTGTAGATCTGGGTGGTGCTGATATCGGCATGGCCCAGTAGCTCCTGCACGGCACGAAGATCGCCAGATGACTCCAGCAGATGACTGGCGAACGAATGCCGCAGCATGTGGGGGTGGATATTGCGATTAGCCCCCTGTTTCACTGCCCACCGTTTGAGGCGCTGCTCTATGGTTCTCGGGTGGATTCGTGAGCCTCGTTTGCTGACAAAAAGAGCAGACTCGGCCGCCTGGGCCAGCAGGTGGCGTACTTTTTCCCAGGCTTCCAGGGCCTCCAGAGCCTTCCTTCCCACCGGCACCTTCCGAGATTTATTGCTCTTTCCGGTTACCACCAGGGTGGCATCTTCCCGATCGATATCACCCAGATTGATCGAGACCAGTTCACTCAGCCGCAAACCGGATGAATAGAAAAGCTCAATCATAGCGAGATCACGTATCTCCAGAGGGTCATCTGATGATGCCGTCTCCAGCAATGCACTGATCTGATCGGCATCCAGTGTCGGTGGTAGCTTTCGGGTCGTTTTGGGGGCACGGATGCCTTGTGCGGGACTATTATCAGCTTCGCCTTCACGCAGCAGATAGTTGAAAAAGCTGCGCAGAGAGGAGAGTTCCCTCTGCAGACTTTTTCCTGAGATGCCACTGCGGTGGCGCTGTGAGACGTAGGCGCGTATCTGGTGAGGTGTCAGGTGGCTCCAGCTGCGCAGCTTTTGCTCTGCAGACCAATTCTGAATACGTTGAAGATCACGGCTATAGTTGCTGAGGGTATTGGACGAGAGCTGACGCTCGTATCGCAGATGATCAAGAAAGCGACCGATCCATTCAATAAGTGCCTCCTCGGCTTGCATCAGAATCCGGGTTCCGAAATCACCTCCAGGGTTTTACTGACGATTTCACCCAGGCGAGTCAGGTAGTCTGTGCCCATGCCCGGATGGAAGCGGTGTTCACTGTGGCTGCCGATGGCGAGTATTCCCAGCAGTCCCTCGCCCAGGATCGGAATCAAGGCTGTGGATTGGATATCCTCTGCCTGGAGGCCGAACAGATAGGTTAATTGTTGTTTGGTGAGGCGCCCACACTCGGGTGTGCCCCGGTCGAGAAAATCGCTGAAGCCATCCAGGTCGGGATTGCTCTCCTGGTCTGCCTCTCCGGCAGAGAACAGGTGTAACTCCACGGCTTCCGCCTGAAAATCATCATGAAGTTTGTCCTGAAGGGTGTTGAGTACCTCGTCAAACTCAATGTTATCGATCAGGGTTAGAGTGAGATCATGGAGTCTGTCGTTGAGCAGCTCATTCTCCCGCGCGACCGCAATAAACTCTTCAAGCCGTTGCTTGTAGCCGTTGGACTGTTCTCGCAATGAAGCGACTTGGCGCTCTATCAGCGAGACAGCGCCGCCGCTTTGATGGGCCAGCTCTAGTCTCTCCAGCAATGTTGAGTGATGTTTAAAAAAGTCAGGGTGAGACTCCAGGTACTGGATCACGATCTGTTCAGGGTCTTGGGCCGTGATGGCTGCTTCGGAATGGGCGTTCATAATTCTATAGTTCCTTCAAAGACACGAACGGTGGGACCGCTCATCCAAACGGGCTCACTGTTGCCTCCCCACTCTACCACAAGATTACCTCCTGGCAGTGATACCTCGACCCGTGGTCCGAGCAAGCTCTGGAGCTGGCCCGCCACAACGGCGGCACAGGCACCGGTACCACAGGCCAGTGTTTCACCTGTTCCCCGCTCAAAGACCCGCAGCCGGATCTGTTCCCGGGAGCAGATTTCCATAAATCCTACATTAACCCGCCGGGGAAATCGTGGATGACGTTCAAGCAGTGGGCCAAGCTGCTCCACCGGGGCTGTGTCCACATTCTCAACCTGTAACACGGCATGGGGATTTCCCATTGATATCGCTGCGATGGTGAGCCTTTCTCCCGCGACTTTAATGGGATAGGTGATGGCTTTTGTCTCAGCGTCAAAGGGGATCTGCCCCGGTTCCAGGGAGGGAGAGCCCATATTAACCCTGACCATCCCCTTTTTCTGGACACGAAGCTGGATCTCTCCAGAGCGGGTGCCGACATTTATTATCTTTTTGTCGGTGAGTCCCCGGTCACGCACAAAGTTGGCGAAGCAGCGAGCACCGTTGCCACACTGTTCCACTTCGGAGCCATCGGCGTTGAAGATGCGGTAATGGAAATCCGTTGAGGCTGTCCGCGGGGCTTCTACCAGCAAGATCTGGTCGCAACCTATACCGAAGTGGCGGTCAGCGATAAACCGGCACTGCTCGTCGGTGAGCTGTATCGCCTGATCAATGGCGTTGATCATTACAAAATCATTGCCTAGGCCGTGCATCTTAGTGAATTTGGCCATCATAGTTAGATAGTGGAGAGCATAAATAGATTTTTATTGCTTCTTTTTTCCGTCTTCTTCTGTTTCGATACTGGAGTCAGGCAGGTAAAGATCGCCTTTCTGGCCACATGCCGAGAGTATGCTGCCAGAGCCCAGAAGCAGAATAATGAGCCAAAGAAGATAACGGGGAGAGGGGTGCATCGTGATTGCTCCAGATTGAAGTTGGCTAATCTGTGCAGTCTACCCCCAACAGAGGTCATTCATCTACATCGTTTCAAAATGGCCTCTGCCAGATGAAGCAATCATGATCACGATATGATGGCTGCCGGTAGAGGGGTATCGCTCAGGGTTGCGCGGTCTATGGTTACTGTTCGGTAATGGGTTTGGGGTTCCGCCAGCACTTCGAGCAGCCCATCCCATGACTCAACAGGGAAGAATGAGAAGTGCTCTTCCTGTTGCTGTATCAGGTAATGCTTGTCATCAGCCTGCAGAAGAATAGAGGCTGTCAGGACCTACCCCATTTGTTGAGAAATTGTGGCTGACATCATTAAACAGCTGTTCTACACGTTTTGTTGCACTGCCTTCCCGCACTGAAGAGAGAGAGTGAGCGGTGACAGGGGGAGCGGGCTCTGCTTCAGGGGCCTGTTGCGTAAGGCGGAGAAAATGGCAAAGGCTGTCGAGCAGTCCGTAGGTACCCCAGGCGCAATATTAGTTCGCCCGAACTGGTGGTAATCAGTTGTTCAACACTCTCGACCAGGGAGGTATGGGCAGATGCGAAGCTCAGAGGGTCGCTGCGGTCACTGGCCAGCTGTTTGCCGAGCTTCGCCAGATGGGGCATGGGATCTATGCCGGTATTGATAAACAGAGCACATAAGATCGCATAAGGTGGTGCCGCCAGCTGTTCCATGAGGACGTCCATCTCATCAGGCGGGACATAATGATTTCGCAGGACATTAAGCGGCGCCTGGAGCTCGTCTCTGACGATGGTCGTTTGGCCCAACAACTTATTGTGTTGGCACTAGGTGAGCATTTCAGTCAGGTCTCGAGCGGGCTAGTGACCAGTGCCGTCTCCTCATCATCCACTTCGTTCAGAAAAAGAAACTAGGCGTGGCTATCGTCCCGGGCGTGGGTATAGTGCAGTGAGAGCCGAATCTCGACCAGATTATTTGCAATCCCGGGATTGATGCTGTCTATTTTTCCGGGGCGTTTTTCCAGTACGGCATAGAGTTTTCTCCCCAGGATTGATGATTTTGCTATCTGCATAATCTCTGAAAAAATTCGGTCAGCAGACAGTAGCTGTGAGTTAGCTCTCGTACCAGAATGTTGCGCTCTTCTATCACCCGATCGATTTTCCAGAACGATCTGGATTCGAGCTGCTCTTTCAAATGAGCCATGGCCTCTGCAGCCTGCTTCATCAACAGGCGGGCATCGTTGCCCTTTTGCCATTAAACCCGAGGGATTTATCAGAGGATTGTTCCGGCAGGCTCTCTTCGAGGAAGCTCTCTCTTACTTTGTCGATCAGCTTAAAGCCATCGTCGCTGTTGGTTTCGGACAGAATGATGGCCGATTGGCTGTGGCCCCAGCGGGCGATGACATCGATCCAGCGCAGACACGGTCACGCAGGTAGTGGCTGGCGGTGAGTATCAGCCAGTTCCATCAGGGCCAGACTCAGGGGATTCTGGTTAGTGTCGGCTGCGGGTGATTTGGGCGTTCAAGAAGCAGAATCGGCCCAGACATTGCCATTACTGTTGTTCTCATCCTGCCGTTCCTCGAAGACCTGACTATCGTGAACTTTAGCTGATGTGATGGCGTACTTGCGAATGACCCTGTGCTTCCGGTCTATGCTGATGTGGTTTTTGTACCCATAGTGGGTTTTGCCATGCTTCATGGTTCCAGTGGGCTTCAACATTCTTCTGGCGGCGTTTGTTATCACTCCATATCTCAGTGCTATCCCCGGCTTTGATCTGCCTATTTTCTTCTCGCGTATTATGTTGCCTGGGTACTGGAACGATAGCGGCATCTACAATCTGTCCCTTGCGAACACTGAAGCCTGCTGCATCAATCTGGATCAACAGCTCTGAAAAGAGTTTGTCAGCAAGGCCCGGTTCTTTCAGGCGTTCACGATATACCCAAACTATTTTAGCATCGGGTATCTTACCTTCCGAGCTCAGCCCAAGAAAATGACAAAAGCTATAGCGAGCCCGTATTTGGAGCTTTGTTTGATCATCGGACAGATTGAACATCAGTACCGCATCGTAAGGTGGGCGCCCACCTTTACTGGGACCACTGTTTTTATAAATTGAGCCCAGCAACGCCCGAAAAACCTCCTAGTCTACGGTCCTTTCCAGCTTTGGCAGCGGGTCTCACAGTTGCTCAAGGAGCTCAAGTCGGTCTTGATGATCAAAAAAACTTGGCTGCATGGTTTTTATCAATGGTTAGTTGAATTTGTTACTATTATCGCTAATTTTGGAGGGCTTTTAGAGGCTCTCTAAAGCAATGAGCTTGCGTGAATTAGAGGACGTCAATGTGGACACCACCGTTCAAGAGAAGACCATCACCTTTACAACAGATGCAAAGCTCTACCGTAAAATGCGTGACCTATTGGTGTCTGCGGCTCAAAAGAGAGGCATCAAATGACGCCAGAGCCATATCAAGGTAGGAAAGAACGCCTTGATCATGCAAGGACGATATTCTCATGCTCAGCAGATAAAGCGTTCAGCGAGGCAGACTGGAAAACTCAAAACGTACTTGGGCCGAGTGATGAGAGACATTGGGCGTAAGACACTGTATAGAGATGGTGAACTCACGGCGTTACTTGCACGCGCTAACCATTTACTTGGCACCACAACGACAAGACAAAAATAAGCTTTACAGCGTGCATGCAGCAGAAGAGGAATGCATTGCCAAAGGTAAAAAGTGCACAGGTGTTACGTGTTTGGCAATAAGCCCTCATTTGTGAACGGATCCAAAGTCAGATGGTTAGTTGGCGCATGGCGTTTGACGGGTAATCCTTATGATGTGCATACACTCTTGGCGGCCACTTGAACAAGCGGAGAGTTTGAGCAGCCGAAAACTCAAGAATGCATATTGTGCATCAGGACTACTCTGGGCACCGCGTAGGCGATGAAATTGACGTTAAGCTCTGTGGCGGGCTCCCTAAGATGGCGACTCGGTCAACCCGAAAGTGGATGAAGTGCCGAACCGCTATCGAGCCGGTTATTGGGCACCTTAAATCAGACAATAGGCTAAATCGAAACTACCTTAAAGCTGAATATGGTAATGAAGCTGATGTGGTTTTGGCAGCAGCAGGATATAATTTAGCCGAGTTGTTAGCTTGGTTTTATTGTGCTTGGACAAGGTTAGCGGGAAATCGTATGATTATTCCGGACAATGGGCAGAGAATCAGATCTGAAAGGTTCAAGAAACCAGATTCCCGGCCTGATACTTCAGGGGCGACTAGATAGCAAAATGGCTATTCGTATTCTGAAGCGCGGCGGGCATCACCGGTCACTTTTTCCGCGGGGTAGCGCGCTTCATTGATTTCAATCTTTTTGTTAGCGGTTTCGATGAGATCAATATCCAGCCTCTCTGCGGCACGAATGAGGTAGATCAGGATATCCGCCATCTCCAGTGCGACCTCCTCTTTTTTCTCTGCCGGCAGATGCATGCTCTGCTCTTCGGTGAGCCACTGAAAGTGCTCTATCAGTTCAGCGCATTCGGCAATCAGTGCCATGGAGAGGTTCTTGGGTGAGTGAAACTGCTCCCACTCTCTGCTGCGCGCAAAGGCCAGCAGGCGTTGGTTCAGCTGTTCGAGGGAGTCTTGTTTCATGGTTGGGTGCCTTCTGGTTTCACAAGCTGTTTCATCCTCTCTTTGAGTCTGGTTGCCGCTTGGTCGGTATAGTGCTGTGCCTCACCACAGCCCCAGACTGGGCCGGGCCAGCAGGCATCATCACGGCTGCGTGCAACAACATGCCAATGCAGTTGGGGTACCAGATTGCCAAGGGCGGCGATGTTTATCTTGTCAGGGGAGCAGATCACATTCAATGCCGCTGAAACCTGACTGGACTCCCGGATAAGCTGCTGATCTTTCTCACTCAGTTGGTGAATCTCTGTCATATCCTCACGGCAGGGAACAAGGATAAACCAGGGGAAGCGGTTGTCGTCAAGCAGACGGAGTGTCAGATGACAGACAGTAAAGGTATCGGCCTTGAGTCTAGAGTGTAGTTGGTACATGACGCGGCGTTACTGATGTTTCCAGGCGGGTTTGCGCTTGGCCATGAAGGCATCAAGACCTTCACCGGCGTCATCAAACATCATGTTACCCGCCATCACATCACCGTCATGAGTTATAGTCAAATCTGGTGTTTAGCCAGTTGAATCAAGCGGTGACCTGATCGACTCTTGCTACCTCAACACCCTCGTTAAATTTGATTCCGGTTATCACCTTCGCCAGGTAATCGAAATCCCGTAATCGTCTCCACGTCTTCTCGGCACACCGGCCGAGTTTGAACATCATGTGTAGCATGCCGTCACGCGATAGGCAGCCCTTGGAACGCTTGGTTCGATGGCGGATTGTCCCGAAGGTGGATTCAATCGGATTGCTGGTCCGAATGCTCTGCCAGTGCTGCGCAGGAAATTGATAGAAAGCCATCAGTTCCTCTCGGTCTTTGTGCAGACAGATGGCAGCCTTCGGATACTTTGGCTCATACGTTTTGATAAACAGATCAAAGGCCTTTTCCGCATCGGCCTGGGTCTCCGCCTGCCAGATGTTGTGCAGTGCCTGCTTCGCTTTCGGCTGAGCTGACCTTGGCAGGCAGTTCAGCACGTTCATGGTTTTGTGCATCCAGCAGCACTGCTGGCGCGTCTCCGGATACACTTCCTCCAGCGCAGCCCAGAATCCCATGGCACCGTCACCGATCGCCAATTTTGGCGGGGTCAGTCCGCGTGACTTCAGTTTCAACAGTACCTCCCGCCAGCTCTGTGTGGACTCCCGTACACCATCCTCAATTGCCAGAAAATGCTTCTCACCACGCTCATTCACGCCGATCACCACCAGGGCACACAGCTTCGTCTGCTCTGCTCTCAATCCGTTGTAGACACCGTCTGCCCACACATACACCCAATGGCCCTTATCCAGACGCTCTTCGCACCAGCCCCGATATTCTTCTGCCCAGACGCGACACCGTGCCGGCCGACAAGCCTGTTGCATCCGGACCCACCAGCACTTTCAGGGCTTACCCATCTCTCCACTGGAAATCCCCTTCAGGTAGAGCCACGGCAGCGCCGCTTCCAGTGACTTCGTCTTGCGTATATACGGCGGCACCAGAGCTGATCGGAACGTCACCGGCTCGCCGGTCTTCGCTCGTATTTTGGGGATCTTGACCGTGACCGGCCCCAATCCTGTCTGCAGTTTACGAGCTGGCAGGTGACCATTACGCACCACACCCACCTTGCCATCCTCTGTCCGTCGCTCGACGTGCTCCGCCAACAGCTCCAGCAGCTCGGCCTTCACCGCCTAGTAGATCAACTGCTCCGCACCGCTTCTCGGCAACTCTGTCAGCGGATCGATAATCGTATCTCGAACTGCCAGCTTAACAACGTTATTCTTACTCATGGTGGCGTATCTCCAATGGTTGTTTTGATGTCTCGCAACAATAAATCAACCAGATACCCCGCTTTTTTTCAATTCCCTTCAAACAACACTTTTAGTTATAACTCGAATTTATTTCGAAGGCCATTGATCAATGGGCGTATGAGAATAAAGTAACATTAGACTTTTCGCGGCAGGGAAAGCCAACAGATAATGCGTTTATTGAGTCGTTCAATGGGAGTTTTAGGGATGTTTAAATACCCATTGGTTTTTAAGATGCGCAAGATAAAGATTGAAAGCTGGCGCCATGATTACAATACATTTCGACCCCATCATTGGAAAACTTGACGCCGGATGAATTCCGGGAGAAGCACTCTAAGGCCGGAATTTTCTAAGAATGCCCGGTAGAGTTTTTGGTAGGGGCTCAAGGCTTTCCCGTGTGGCATTGATAAAGAGACAGACCTAAATTCTGTGTAACTGCCTATCATTAAACTCAAACAAGGGAGAGGACAGGCAGTTACATAGAATTCAGGACAGGCTCTATAGAACGCTTAGCGGTATATATTTAACCTTGGCTGTTACACAGAAAACTTTACAGGCTCTTGATAAAGATTGGCCACATATCCATGGAGACACTCTTTATCGCTTCTCGCGGCCCCTCTGTCAGACCTTCGTACCATGCTTTGAGCATCGCCTTTTTGCGGTCACTACCTACGTATAGCACTGTGCCTGCATCCTGGCCTGATAAGACTGTTACATGATCTGAAGGCCGTCTCATCAACACCTATACGTGTTGGGCTGATCTCTGTTCTACGTGCCAATCCTCGCTTAACCGCTCGCTGCATAATTCCATCAATAGCATTCCAACTCAGCCCCATCAATCGGGAGACTGCCGAGATGGATGCCTCTTTCAACCAGTTGATCACCAGCGCCTCAAACATTGCAGTAAATTCATAGCCTAGCTCCGCCCAGGGGGCTGACACGGTGACCACCCCATGTTCTTTACACTTCATCCTGGGCAAATCTGCTACCAGAATAGTTTTGCATTGGTAGGTATCCAGGTGCCGCCAGCGGCGCTCGCGTGAGTCGTAGCTCGGTGAGAGATCCGCCCACAGGTTGAATCTGCCTCCTATTCAATCTGTACCGTTACCTCTCCCTCTGGCAGAGCCAACTCTACACTGCTAATCTGCCAAGGGCTTTTGATACCCAGGATCCGGGCGTATAGATCTTTATCTCTCATAGGGGGCACGTTAATCTACCCACTCAATTTAGGGGAAGAGCCGTTTTTGATTGTCCCTATACGGAAACTGATTTTCCTGCAACAATACCGGCCCAGAATTTGGTTTCCCAGCGGGACTGGCACGCCTTCAACCTCAGACAGGCCAACAAATATGAAGACATATGTCCGCAAACTACCCACCCTCGCTATTGCTTTTCTGCTCAGCGGTTGCGCTAGTCTCTCGAAGGAGGAGTGTCAACAAGGAGACTGGTATGGTATCGGCTTCAGCGATGGTGTACAGGGACGATCCCTGGCACGCTTTGATCAGCACCGCGAAGCCTGTGCCGAGCACGGTGTAAGAGTCGATATTTCAACCTACGAGACGGGTAGATACAAGGGGTTACGTCGCTTCTGCTCTGCCTCCAATGCCTATCGACATGGCGAACTTTTGCAAAGATACGATGGCATTTGTCCTGCCGAGCTGGAGCAGGACTATCTGTCAAACTATATCGCCGGGCTGGAAGGCGCCTTGCAGCAAACTGAAAACCACTATGATGAGCTGGCGAAAGAGTTTGAAGACACCGAGCGGCTTCTCATCTATCTTGAGGAGAAGATCGCCCGCAAAAAAGTGCGGAAAGATCTCAAGGAGATTGATGCCGAAATCAGTAACCTCCGAGAGCGCCGCAATATGATTTTCCGACTGCTCAAATCTGCCGAGCTCATGCAGTCTGAATGACACAATTTATGCTGAAAAAATGGTAACTCTGATTGCAGAATATTCCGATAGATCCTCAACCCGCGTCAATAGATGATGCAGGAGATTTCAATGCACGTAGATTCCGAAACTGCAACAGCCGTGGTGGTCATTCAGCAGGAAACGGGGCGTAGATTAATTGGCAAAGCCGTCAGCCAGCTGCCTCAGGTTAAGAGCGCGGCAGCTTCCCGGCGAATGGCGATTGTCGGCGGGAGCACCACGCGCCATGTGGTAAAAAGCTTGACGGGAGAAGATCCCGGACGCGATGAATTTGCTGTGGGCTGGATAAAAAATTCCCTGCTGGGAGAGACACCGGCCGATGGGCGTGGTCCGGGGGCATTCCTGTTTAATAAGGGAGAGATAAGCCGGGGCTGGCCAGGCGACCTGCTGAATGAATTTGCGGCCAATGATATCTATATCAAAGGCGCCAACGCCCTGGACTCGGATGGCAACATCGGTATCTTAATGGCCTCCCCCGTGGGCGGTACCATCGGTGCTGCAATCTCAATCGTAATGTCACGGGGGCGGGGGGCTGAGCTGATAATTCCCATCTCGCTACAGAAGTTGATTCCCTCAATTCCCGATATAGGCGGACTGCTTGGTCAGGGCCGGATAGACCGGTTTATGGGATCACCCGTAGGCTACATGCCGATTATGAAGGACTATGCAACCGTCATCAGCGAAATTGAAGCAATGAAAACCCTGTTCGATATAGATGCAGTCGCTATCGCCGCAGGCGGCCTTGACGATTGCGCAGGATCAGTATCACTGCACTTGACAGGCACGGCCGAGAATATTGAGCATGCCTGGAGCATGGTTGATGATTTTAATAAACAGGGCTCATGATTATCCCATTTCTGAACATCAGTCGCTTTTTATCATAGCTGCCAAGTCAATGTTTCCATCAGGTCGATCATAAACTCCGCCTCCTCTTCCTTGACCGGATCCCAGGATTTGAATTCAAGGCTTTTCAACACACCTGAACCCTTTGCATCTTTTCCCATTCCAACTAGGCAGCGCTGGATGTCATTGCAACGATGGGCAAGCCTTGGCCCGACCTTAAGGCATGATAGATAACGTGTATCTGGCTTCGGACCAGTGGCCGTAACCGTTTACGTGTAATACCTGAAAGCCCTTCAAAGGCATCTGCCAGAAAAAAACCTGCATCAACCTCCCCCCGGATCAGTCGTTTTGCAACCAGCGGATAGGTATCGCACAGAGTTCTGGTGGTATTCGTAGCATCCAGTTCGGCAGGCTCCAGCATAAT
The DNA here is from genome assembly GCF_022530855.2 of Candidatus Vondammii sp. HM_W22. Classification (GTDB taxonomy): domain Bacteria; phylum Pseudomonadota; class Gammaproteobacteria; order Chromatiales; family Chromatiaceae; genus Vondammii. The sequence goes on from NZ_CP099567.1 coordinate 149,961, forward strand.
AAAACCCATCAGGTGCACATCCGGATCATCTGCTGATGCGATTCTTAAGTCTGGCGTAAGATCTTCAATCCGTTGCGCCGGATTGTCATTACCCACAGCGATCAGTGCTTCATCACTTTTTCCCTTCGGTCGGGCGACCGCACGAAACCCTTTTTCCCTGATCAGGGCAGCGGCATCGAATGGATTTGCAAAGATCAGGTCCACCCCACCCTTATGGATAACCTTCCGCTGGCTGTCAAAACCATCGAACAGTTCCAGGTGTATATTTTCATCAATCGCCCGTTGCAGCCAAGTATTGAAGATATACCAGCCGGAGATTTTATCCGGTGTAAAATCAGGACTTACAGTGAAGAAATAGGACATAAATTTACCCCTACAAACTAAAACAGGGTTGGATAAAGCTTGGTGCATTCATCCACTTTTCGGCGGGAAGGCTTGCGCCTGACCGATGTGTAACCGGTAATCTTCCCATTGCGGATATTTGCAATCACCACCGCATGGACCCAGTAGTAGCCGCCATTTTTCTCAGATTTTTTACATAACCATGCCACTTTTTTCCCTGCTCGATGGTATCCTAGAGGTCCTTGAACGCGGCGGGCGGCATGAAGGGGTGACGTAAAATATGGTGCGGTGCTCCGATCAACTCCTCTTTCGAGTACCCGGACATTTCAACAAAGGAGTGATTGGCGTGTGTAATGATCCCTTTTGTATCCGTCCTTGAAACAATCAACTTTCCATCGGGAAACGGCTTTTCGATCTCTGTATAGAAAACATGACGGCTCGTTCCATCAAAAAAGATCAGCGTTGATTCCCGATAATCACCAGAAATATCGGCCAGTACCATATCTTGCATATCTGCTCTCCCCGGTCTGCTCTTCACCTTGGCGAAACTGAAGGTGAATCCACCTCTGACGCCTGTCAGATAACCTTGGCGACCGCTTTTGCCGCCCGTTTCACATCAAGGAAGATCAGGCCCAGTTTGGCGCTGGATTTCGCCATCACCGAGACTACGGCTTCTGAGCCGGCATGGGTCATCAGCACATACCCATTATCACCTTTTATCAGCACCTGCTGCAGTTCACCACGCGCCAACTCCTTGGCCGTTCTGTCGCCCAGAGAGAGCATAGCGGCACTCATGGCACCAACCCGGTCCTCATCCATTCCCGCCGGCAGCAGTGCGGCCATCATCAAACCATCTGTAGAGATAACACCGGAAGCTTCGATATCGGCCGAGCTACCGTTGAGATCACTTAAAATGGAGGAAAGCATATCTTCACGCATCGAGGTTTACTCCTTACGAACTATCTAAAATTCAAATCTCTGCCGTCATGTTTTGTTCAAATTCCAAAAACAGTTTAGGATCGGCATACCGTTGAGCCAATACCCAGACCATGTCCCTAAAAGCAGGTTGATTAAATTTTGGACGGCCGTTAAGTGCAAGAACAAACCGCTGTTCTCCAAAATAGAGCGGCCAGAATCCAAGCTGGCTGTTGCCTGCTGCATCCATTAACCCCCACGCCTGAAGCGGTTGGCCCAGGTTATTTTTGAGAACCCCTCATGACGCCCATAAAGAGAAGCCAAATCCGCACTCAGTGCGGATAACTCCTCGGCCGTCTCATGGGGATAGCCATGGCTGGCGAGATAAAAGCCATGGTCATCGGCCAATAGCGCCTTCCCTGTATCTGAGAGATGAGGCAGCAATTTAGGCAGTACTTTTTCAACCGTTCCAGCGGGCTGTTTTTCCGGAATTTTTCCTGCTGCCATCCAGCCCAGCTGCTGCGCACGGTGGAGTAGCTCCAACGCCTCTTCTTCAGTTTCACTGCCGCTCCAGCGCAGCAAACCCGGGAGCGTTAATGCCGGATTTTCTTCATACCGCAACAGGCTGAAAATGAGTTTTCGGGTTGGATCCAGTTTTGAACTGGAAACAGCATAAAATGCACCACTTGGCGTTGGTCTTATGTACAGGTTCTTATGCAGTACGTAATTATTCGACATTACTCAGGCAGCCCAGGATCCAATGAATAAAGAAGTGTCTGTACCAGCATGGATACATCGGCATGCCGCCTTGCATCCACTTCGAACAGCGGTAACTGACTAGAGTGGTTTTCAGCCAACTCTTGGTAATAGGCATCAAGACCGGGCTTATTTTTGATATCCATTCGGGTAACACTAATCACAACAGCCGTGCGGCTGATAAATTCTTTGAATGCTTTCAGAAAGAAGTGCAGATCACGCAACGGGTCCTTGCGGGTATTATCAACCATCAGAATCAGGCCAAGGCCGCTTTCTGTAAGTAATGGTCCCACATAAAATTAAAGCGCTCCTGCCCGGGCGTCCCATAAAGATGAACCCGTTCACCGGAACCCAGATTCATCACGCCATAATCCATCGCAACGGTCGTACTCTTTTTTCTCGTCCTGGTCATATCACTGGCTACTTCGTCTGTCATAATCACTGGGGTGTCACTGACTGCATTGATGGCCGTTGTCTTCCTTGCGCCAACCGGACCGGTAAATATAATTTTATAATTAGACATCTCTCATCACCTTGCAGCTGATTATCCAGCGCCTGTTAAATGGGCAAGAATTCGGCCAAATATCGAACGCTGTCTGATACTCCCGGCAGGCGCCACGGAAGGTACCGGAGAATGTCTTCGCTCAACACAAGCAAGATTCAATGCACAGCACGCACTGTAAAACGAAAAAACATACCGCTGACCAAGAGAGAGGGAGGAGGTTGTTGCAAACAGTGATTGAGGGGCTTTTGACCAGAATGCCGCGATACGCATAAAAGCGGGAAGCACCATCAAGCGGGTAAAATTTGGCCAATGAATCAATCGCACCGGCTGATCAAGATCGGTACCTTTCGGCACACGCCCACGAGCAGTCCAGATTGCCAGTTTCCAGTGAAATCAATTCCACTCGGGCCTCATTAACCAATGATTTTTCACTTTCGGCGAGCCGGATAATGCCATAATCTATCCCTTGGTGCATTGGCCTTACGGTGAGCGCCCGAAGCAGTCCGTCACTGATGTTGACGATGGACATCCTCGCCTCAGGCAGGATGATCAGACTCTTGGCTCCTCTTAATCTCAGTTCAACAGCACTGTTTTCTTTCCTGGCAACAGACAGGGCCTCTTCAAACTGACCCTGTATATAGTTTTTCGGCTGATAAACAAGCAGCGCTCTTGCCGCGATATTCTCAGGAGAGATATCTTTCCTACTGCCGCAACTTTCATGAGCAATACGTAATCTGTCTTCAATGGCACGTATGGCAGGACGGGTTGTCGATTGCCCATAGCGGGCGTTGTTGCACACCACGCTCTTCAGTGTAGTCTTGGTACTTGACTGATTGTCGGGAGCGTGTGGAATTAAATCTGCAGCAGTGCCAAATCCACCAGGAGAGGATACAGGCAGTCGCTTCTTTGGCTGAAAAACCGTCTCCCGTATTGCAGGCACATCAAACATCATGTGGTTCTCTCTCGCATGCACTCTGTCAGGCCCTGGATCATCAGCAACCGGAGGGGATATTTCGGTCTGAAAAAGTTCAAGTGCTCTCTGGAGTAAATCGAGCTTTATCGGTTTGTGCAGCAGTTGCACCCCATCAATCTCCAGATCACGAACCGTCGCTGCAACAATCGGACGATTGGGATAGGATTTCAGCTACTCATCAAGCATCTTCCGCCCATCCACAGCGTCAAGATCAGCAATAGTGACTTGTGCTGCCTCCAATCTTACCAGCAAATAGCGGTTATGGCATTCGCCTGAAAAATAGAGTTCGAACATACTGCGTGAGCGTTCATTAAAACCCAGCACACCCACCGTCAACGGCTCTCGATTCATCGCGATCATCGATTAACTATCCGTAAAAAAACCGGCCAGTTTTTCCCACTGATCGGGTATTGCCGTTGTCACACCACCCAATTGCAGCCACATTTCCATAAACGCCTGTTTATTTCGGGTGTGGTAATAAATTTCCAGCAATACTTTATTCAGCTCATCATCCATTGGATTGGCCAGAACGCCCTCCTCCAGCAATTTTCGGGCATCATCAAACTGGTCACCTTCGAGCAGTCTTTGCGCCTCCTGCAGTAGCGACAATGGTTGAACAGGAAAGGTTTTACTCTGTCGGCTCACCAGCAGACCCGTACCATTAAAAAAATCGCCCAACACTGAATCTGCGGAAGCCGGCAACGGATGAGAGCGATCTATTCCTGATCGCTGACAGAAGACAAAGTGTTCTTTCTGCTCACTGGAAAAAAACAGGCGAGATTTGTGGTACATACGGCGGCGTAATTCATAGCCTTTGTCACCAAGTACTAGATAGAGATCGAGCAGAGCCCCATGCACACCAGAGCTATCGTTTTTTGCAATGTGATACAGAATCCGCCGCGTGTGTGTCAGCAGATCAGAAGGCGTGCGGGCAACTTGATGGGCGAAGTGGCTGACCAGCCTATCCCGGTCAAGCGGCTTCGGCGCACTTAGCCGATGCCAGCGATCAAGAATAAAAGCGGGCTCAACACCCGGAAGCTCAAGGTCGGCCTCCTGGGGTGAAAAGCGACCTTTTGCAGAAATGGCTTTTATCACGCGGCCCACTTACCCTTTCAAGAATCTCTTTACATGAACACTCGAATGCTCTTTACAAGAGAACGGTGCCCTACTTGAACTGTATAATATGCCCCATAATATATGTGGGTTATTTTTTTTCGTGACTGTGTGCTCATTTTTCGCACCAAAAGCTTTTTCAAAAGCATGGAGGAAATTGGCTTTTGCAAATAAGCTGGCAGTACTCGACCCCTTTAAGTTATTAACCCGGCGGACATTTACATATTGATATAATGCTTGTATGAAAGTAGATGCAAGCAAGCTCAGCACTGAGCAACAAGAACTCCTGAGACAGCAAGCTGTTCAGCTCCGCCTGCAAGGAAAGGGCTTTAAGGAAACAGGCGGCTTATTGAATGTTCATCCAAATACGGCTGGACAGTGGTATAAGCGCTATCGTGCCGGTGGTAAAGAAATTCTGGCCATTGTGAAGCGAGGACCAAAAAATGCACACCGTCGCCTGCATTGAAGCTCAGAAGTAAAAAGTCATTGAAGCGATTCGGGATCGTATGCCGGATCAATACAAACACGGTTTTGCGCTTTGGACTCGATGATCCATTGCCCAGCTTATTAAGCAGCTTTGGGGAGTTAACATCCCTGTGCGGACTATGTCCGACTGCCTTAATCGCTAGGTTTTTACACCGCAAAAGCCAGCAAAGCAAGCCTGGGAAAAAATCCCAGGCAAAAATAGATGCCTGATTGAAAGATGAGTATCCTGGCATTAAGGAGCGGGCTAAAAAAGAGAATGCCACTATATTCCGGGGTGATGAAACGAGTATAAAAAATACCACGCAGCATGGTCGCTGTCATGCTCCGCAAGGACAAACGCCAGTACAGCGGTTCCCGTCCAAGCGAGTGTCGCTGAATATGATTTCAGCCATTGCGAATCAGGGTGAAGTACAGCTTCATGCTGTATGAGCCAGCCATGAATGCGAAAGTGCTGATCAAATTCCTAAGGGTACTGATTGAATCTACACCGGAGAAAGGTATTTCTGATACTGGATACCTATCGAGTGCATCACGCCAAGAAGATGAAGCGCTGGCTATCTAGCCGGACCGTAAAACGCGATCTGGGAGTGATGCACTTACAACTTGAATCCACTTATTGCTCAGTAAGCTTTCAACGACACGGAGCAGATGTTTGCCGGAGGGTATGGGCGGCTACTGAGAGCCTAATTTTCCACGCAGGCCAAGGCCGTTGCGCGGTAAACAGCCAGGACCGGATGCATCGATTTAATCCCTGCCATTGGTGTAACGATGCGTTTTCTCTCGCTTGCTAGGTTATCGAGGATCGCCTTATCCCCCTGAAAACTGATCAACGACTGCAAATTCGTCTGGCCGCCGCCATAGCTGACCCAGAGCTCGTCACCCGGTACTGCCTCCCCGTGAGAAGAGAGTAATACAATCTCACCCTCATAAAATCGCGGCGCCCACCTGCTGCCCGACACGACTAGGGCGAATGCCTCGAGAGTCTCAGGTACCGCCGTCAGATCTCCAGCAGGGCCGGAGGCGGTGGTGCCGCGAACGGCTAAGCCTCTGGGAACCGAGGGATCAATCAGATACTCTCCCGCTGCATCCTTCACACCACTGCGCCGGGTCCCGAAGGCCAGCCATCCCGGATCAAGCTGAAGCAAGCCGGCAATTGTTTCCAAATTGTGACAAGGTCGGGTTACGCCTTCCCGACAGATAGTGCCCAACTGCGCCACGGGTGCATCCGAGTGCTTCTGCGATCGTCCCCTGGGAGACGCCCGCCAGCTTCATGCACTCTTTTGCCCGATCAAACCAGTTTCGTCTCATCGAGCAAATAATATAGCTTGTATCATTTGTATCAACGACACGTAACATATTGTTATTGGCCTTTTGGATACACAGCGTATCATTGCTGGGGGTTAAACGATACAAAATGATGTTGCGATAGAGTATATGAACTGGCACCCACGTTACGAGCGCAGAGAAACTAGGCAGTTACTGGCAAGGGCTCACGAGGTGCCAGAAACAACCATCAGATCCTTAGAACAATGGCACAAGAAAGCATCCCTGCACCCTCAATAGTGCCCAGAAAATAGTAAAAATTACTAACCTGAAGGTTACTCGGTTTGATTTGCGACCGGAGATCTTTGGCTATGACCAGGGGTCAGAACTATGGACAGGGAAGCGTTGATCACTAAAAAACCAGTGGCCTTGAGACGTTATCAATAGCTGGGACTGCAAGGGTGATGTTGAAACAGAGTGGGCCATATCCATGCTCAAGTGGCGTATTGAGAGGGAAATAGAGCATCACACTTACGACAAGGGGAAAGCCGGGATGACTCAGGAAAACTTAAGTTTCTCTCCCTCAGCTCTAGCCGGCGATGCAGCATGACAAAAAAACGGCCAGTAGTAAAGTATGGGGAATTCCCGCGTGCGCGCTTTCCACTGAACAATAAATATCCACCCTTCAGTTAAATTGATTATTATCATTACTGCTATGGATATACAGGGAGATAATGAGGCTTTTTTACGATCCGGGTTATCTCCAACAAATTCAGACAGATACTGCCATCAAAAACAGCGCTTACCTGGGGCATACATTAAGGAGCGATATTAGAATGAGAAAAAAACACGCTGCGGCCACAAATAGCCGAACAACCCAAAAAAGGCTTTACTGCATAGCCATAGGTGCCTTCTGCTTAATTATTTCGGGAACAATCTATGCGGAGCACAGCGGTGAAACGGTAGTGGAACTGGGCATATCCGAATACACGGTCACAGATCAGGCCCATGCCGCTAAAAGAGAGAGGGAAGAGAGTAAATCCACCACTGATCATTCAAAACTGAAAGAGCTGAAAGGGCCATTCTTCAGTGGCCCTGAAGTCACCAAGGTATGTCTTGAGTGCCACAACAATGCCGGTCACCAGTTCATGAAAAACAAGCACTGGACCTGGGACTACAAACACCCCAAAACAGGTCAGCATCTGGGGAAAAGCGTTCTGATCAATAACTTTTGCACCAATGCCAGAGGCAATGAAGGCATGTGCGCCCAGTGTCATGCCGGTTATAACATGACAGATTCCGACTTCGATTTTACCAATCAGGAAAACATCGACTGCCTGATCTGCCACGAGACAACCGGGACCTATTACAAAACGCCGACCTCAGAAGGCAACAAAGCCTGCTCCATTATGTTTGAGGGTAAGTCAGGGATTATTTGGGAAAAAGTAGCCCAAAGTGTCGACATGCCCACCCGTAATAACTGCGGCAAGTGCCACTTCTACGGCGGTGGCGGCGATAACGTCAAGCATGGTGATCTTTCATCCGCGCTGTTCGACCCGCCAAAAGAGGTGGATGTTCACATGAGCAAGGCCGGTGGAAATTTCGACTGCATCACCTGCCATGTTGGGGAAGGCCATGAGTGGGCTGGCAGCCGATATGAGATGCTGGTCAATGATGAAGTCGGTACCGGCAAACCTGGCATGCCCCGTAAAGTTGCCTCCTGCGAAAGCTGTCACAGCGCATTACCTCATCCAATGGACACGGTAACAGGCATCAAGCTCAATAGCCATACCGACCGGGTTGCTTGCGAAACCTGCCATATCCCTGAGATTGCCAGGGGTGGCGTCGCCACAGAGGTTGACTGGGATTGGCGCACCATGGGTAAACTCAAAGATGGTGAAGGTTTTAAACTCAAAGAGTACACTCAGGGCGATGGCCATCATCGTGCCACCTACAAATCCATTAAAGGCAATTTCACCTACGGAGAGAATATCCAGCCAATGTATGCCTGGTTTGATGGCACCATGAACTATACAACCATCGACACCAAGTTCGATCCATCAAAAGGGCCCATCGACATAAATAGTTTTACCGGTTCTCACGAGGATCCGGGATCACGCATCTATCCATTCAAACGGATGCACACCACCCAGCCTTACGACAAGGGAAACAACACCCTGGCCTACATGCATCTTTGGGGCAATGATGAGAATGCACTCTGGGGCAACTACGACTTTGGTAAAGCCATTGAGGCGGGGATGAAGAAAAACAACATTCCTTACAGCGGTGAATGGGGCTTTGTTGAAACCTACTCCTATTGGCCTGTCAATCATATGGTGGCCCCAAAGAAGGATGCCATGAAATGTGGGCAGTGCCATGCAAAAAATGGCCGGCTCAGTCGTCTAGAAAAAGTCTATATGCCGGGAACAGGGAGTAACGAATGGGTTGATATCTTAGGCTTGCTGGCAATTTTTGGTGCCCTTGCAGGTGTAACAGGCCATGCCGGGCTACGCGGACTAGCCTCAAGAAGCAGGAGAAAAAACTGATGTCCATGCATAATATTCTAGTTTTCAAGCGATTTGAACGTCTCTGGCACTGGAGTCAGATGGCACTCGTTTTCACCCTGATCCTCAGCGGCTTCGCCATCCACGGTTTCTACAGCTTTATCCATTTTGGTGATGCCGTAACGCTGCATACCTGGGCCGCCCTGCTACTGCTGGCAATCTGGGCATTTGCAATTTTCTGGCTGTTTACCACCGGGCAGTGGCGACACTATATACCCACGGTGGAAAACTTTGCCAAAGTCGCACGCTTTTATGCCTATGGCATTTTCAAAGGAGAGCACTACCCCTACATAAAAACCTACCGGCGCAAGCATAATCCACTGCAGGCGCTGACCTACCTGTTGGTCAAAACGGTTATCTTCCCCGGCATCTGGATATCTGGGGTCGCCTATCTGCTGATCAGCTTTGGTCTGGGAAATTTTCTTGGCGTCATTGGGTTAGAGAATATTGCGTTGATTCACACCATTGCCGCCATGGCTATTGTGGTCTTCGTCATTGCCCACGTCTATCTGCTGACAACCGGCGACTCCTTCATCCATCATGTCAGGCCGATGATTACAGGCTACGACGATGTGGAACTGACTGATGAAGAACTGGCCTATTTGCAAGCCAATGAGCCCAATGTCCTGAAAGACAAATCATAGAGAGAAACGGTCATTCAGCTAATTCAGGTGGCCACAGGTAAAAGCGTTTGCTGGCGTGCATTCTCGATTTGCCGATGGCTCTTGTCCAGTTAATCGTCGATTACGACAGGCTTTCTTCTGGGTAAAATCTTTGGCCTTTGGCGCATGCTTGGTCAGTTTATCTTTCTGTCCTGCATAGGCAGAATCTCCCCGTACGCGGGTTTCGTTTCCATGCAACAGGTCTTCCAATACCTGCGAGTCATGAATATTGGCCGGTGTCACAGCAATTGAGTGGATCAGTTTGGTTTTGCTGCCCACAACAATATGGGCCTTCATGTCAAAGTACCATTGGTTGCCTTTGCTGGTTTGATGCATATCCGGATCATGGCTTTTCTCTTTGTTGTTCGTTGAACTTGGTGTATTGATTATCGTGGCATCAATAAGGAGTTCCCGGTTGAGCTTCATATCATTCTCGGTCAGGTAAACATTGACCAAAGCGAAACAGCTCATCCCCCAAGGTTATTCCTTTCCATCAGATGGCAAAAATTGCAGATGGTTGTTTCATCCGGTACGGGCTCATTACCCAGATCAATACTGACGAGCTTACTCATGGCAGGTGAATCATGAAGCGCTCCTTCCGGGTGATGATTTTCTCCATCTCATCCAGAACTGCTCCTTGCGGGTCTTTTTTCGGTATTTTTCAAAACTCCTAGCTTCTAAGCTTTGTCGTTTCATCGGTTTTCTGGGGCTGGTGATCTATAGGTCAATGGCATACGATTACTTTAATTAAGATGCCCTAAATTTTCCACTGTATCTACTTGCTGAGAGCTTTCTAAAAATAGCCATCTGTGAGCAGTTCTTGTGCCGCCTGCTGGGCCAGAATATTACTCAGGACCAAGTCAGGCTCATTCGGGTCTGCTTTTAGCACTTCATTCAGTAGGCGGTCATGGAGTTCCTGATCAAATATCAGTCGGGTATATTGGCGGGCATATCCAATCTTTGCCATCAGATCCCGGCTCTTGGAGTATAGAATGGCTAACTCGAAGTGTCTGCGGCCAGCTTCCGGTTTTCCACCAATGGCTGCGGGCAGTTGCGAGCGCATCACACCCAGATAGAGTTGCGCTCTGCCTTGGTCGTATTCTGGCTCCAGGTCAATGACTCGTTGCAGAAGCAGTTCAACTTTTGGCAGGTCTGCAAGGGCGCTCTAGTCGCCTTTGCGGCTTTTTATCCTATAGCGTAGGTATAGAGCATCTCCAGTTCGTGTCTTTCTATGGTCCGAATTTCTGGCTCGAATTGTTCAAATGCCCCTTCTTCACTTCCACAGATGAGCGGCCTCTCATGGGATAGCGCCTGGAGCGGTCGGTCATGCGTCTGCCCGAACGGTATTCCGACAGCTGTTGAGTGGCCATAGACGCGCAATCGGCAAGCAGGAGGCTCACCATAATAGCGGCGGTAAATGACTGCCATTTCCTTTGGGCTTTACCGGTCATCTGCCTCTCTTCAGCGGTGTTTTTTATGTGGTGGAGCCAGCCTTTTGAAGGCAGAATCCAGGGATGACCCCCGTGGCGATGCTTCCTAAAAAGTGCCGAAGCAGGCGTTCCCCTCCTCCTCGGTAAATACGGGAAGAGCTGATGTAAAAATTAAAGGGTACATCATGAGCCAAGACCAGTATGGTGAGGGAGCCGTTGAGGATGATGTTTATGCCCATCCATTCGATGATCTGCTGTTGGAAGCTGATGTCAAACCAGATGCTGACAAAAAACAGAATCACAGCAAGTGGAGAGAATAGGTTGGCAATACGTTCATGGTGCCGGGTATAGCTTTTAATATTCGAGCAGACGGTCATGGAAGCTCTTTTACTTCCTGGTTATTGCCGCCTGAACTTCGTTGGCAGAGGGTCTACTGACCCGGCAATTCGAGATCATGCACTAGCAGTCAATCCAATGGTAAGTTCCCCCAAGTCCGTATGGGATCACACCCAAAGAAGGTAAGGAAAAAACAGAGGAGCGCAAGCGGTTGGGTCAAGTGATTGTCCGGAATCGCAGTTTCAGATAGCTGACTATGTCGTTAGATTCGTAGAGCCACTTCACTTTGCTGTCCCCGGTCGGTATTCTCAGGCTGGAAACTTGCCGTTTGTCGCCATCCTGAAAAAGCTCGAGTGAGTGCGCTTCTGGTGCGTGTATATCGCGAGATTCAACTTTCAGTTTAAGTTGGGCGATGGTCCGGTCGGCTTTGTAACAGTAAGGGCAGCTCTTAAAGCAGTAGATTGCCAGCTGGCTACTCTCTTCGCCTACCCGTTTTTGCTCTTCGACCGGGCGTTGACGGCAGAAAGTGGCAGCCAGTTGATGATTCTTCTGAGCAGCTTCTGATTTCCCATTTGGTTTAAGTCTGCTTGGATCCACCGAGACATTCAGGGGAGTCAGGCGATTTGCCGCTCTTTTTAAACCACTCTTCGGGTGTCATGGCGTGCAGTGCCAGGGCGTGGAGACCGCCGGTGAAGGCCTGTTTCAGCAGGCTGTTGATCCGGCGGTGCCTGTTAATCAGTGATTCACCTTCAAATGCCTCGCTAACCACGGTTACCTTGAAGTGGGATTGCGCACCCTCCGGTACGCTGTGCATGTGACTCTCGTCAATTACTTCCAGGTGGGTGGGTTCTAGCGCATTTCTGATGATCTGTTCTATGGTCGATTTCACATGTAATTCCTGATGTTGGCTGAAGGGGCGGTCAGTTCTCAAAAGTCCGTGGGTTAGGGAGGAGGAGGCATCTCCATACCCTCTCGCAAAAACTTCTGTACAATGTTATTGAGAACTTCGTTCCTTTAGGAGTCTCTGATCAATTCATGAATCGGTGTTTGATGGCTGAAATCTCCCGGCTCTGCGTTGAAAATCTTGGCAATAGCCCGCTATTATCGGCAATTTTCGCTTTGATCCAGAAGATTTCAACTCGTTATCCATCCGATCTGGAATTAATCCGAGGCTCCTTTAATGTGTCCTTATGTGGGTCATATTAGCCTGTTTTTTCTCTCTAGAATCACTTCTCATATTGCGGGAATAGAGATTCAGGTATCCGATGGATACTCCTCACTGACAATTTAGTGGGAATGTATGGCAGTATCGGGAGTTGCGAGCCCAAGTTATGACATAAACTCTTCGGCTATTTTGTACTGCTGTTCAGCCTCTTATCCACAGTACCCTTATCGCTTTCGATCATCAGGCAGTTTTTTGCCATAGGTGACTGAATTGCCACTTTCCATGCGGGGCTGGACTTTTCTGCCAGAAGTGCATGCGGATGGATATATCACTTACATTCTAGGTAATGAGAGGAATCCAATTCATGAATTGATCAGATGCTCCCTAAACAGGTATCCGGTTAAAACAGGGATGGAGATGAATATTGTTGTGCAGTCTCCTGGCCAGATGCTGCATTCAGTAGTGAGACTATCTCTCCATGGCCATTACGACTAGCCCAATCCAGCGCTGTATTACCCTGATAGTCTTTAATATCGCATTTTGCGCCGCCCGCCAGCAGTGCCTGGACGCTCTCTCTGTGCCCGCGCTTTGCCGTCCAGATCAGTGCCGTCCACCCCCGGGTGGATTCACGCATATTCAGGTCGGCGCTCTGTTGTACCAGCTGTTTGACAATCTCAGCGTGATTATTGGATGCAGCCAGCATCAAGGCGGTATAGCCACCTTTATCTCCCAGGTTCAGACGGGCGCCTGCCTGAAGCAGGCGTTTGGTGGCCTGAGTGTGCCCATTCAGGGCAGCTTTCATCAATGGCGTCCAGCGACAGATATCCCTGATATCGACTTGGGACTCTCCAGAAAGCAGTGCATCCAACCGGGCCATATCACCCTGTTCTGCAGCGATGATAAGGGGTGAGCTTTGCTCACCATCCGTTATATCTGGCTCCTGAGTACAGCCGGTGACCAGCAGAATGGGTAGCAGGAGGGTGTAAAACAGCGGTAGGTGCATCTGTGCCTCACTTTTCAGGGAGCACCATTAATAGCGGCACAGTCGCCGTCTGGACAATGATTTTTCGCAATGCGGCTTTGATGAAAGAGATTAGTGGTCTGTTTTCTTGCCGGGCGGGTAGATGGCGCTGGGAAAGGGGGTGAAGTTGGCATTACCATCCAGCTCCATGATTTTGCACATTGCCCCGTTTTTCGACTTCACGCGCACGGATAATGTAATGCATCGGAATCAGGGTGCGACTGACGCCGCTGAATTCGCTCTAGAGCCGCTCTTCCGCTGAGGTGGTCTCACCGAAGATCAATCCTTCAATTTCGATGAAGCCGTATATCTCGGCCTGACGGACCGCCTCTGCACAGGGTTCGTGACTGATGAAGGCGATGCGGAAAATACGCATCAGGATTTGGCCTGCTTTCGGCACTTGGGGCAGAGACCATAGAGAACCATACTGTGCTCCTCCATGGCAAATCCTGCCTTGGCGGCTATCTTTTGTTGCCTGGCCTCGATAGTGTCGTCGTGAAACTCCTCCACATGGCCGCAGCGCACACAGACAATATGATCATGGTGATCATCTTCGGTAATTTCAAACACAGAGCGGCCTCCCTCAAATTGATGGCGCTTTACCAGACCTGCCTGCTCGCACTGCGTCAGAACGCGGTAAACAGTGGCGACACCGATATCCTCTTTCTGCTTTAACAGTAGTTTATAGATATCTTCTGCGCTGGCGTGCTGTTCGCGGTTGTTCTCCAGAATCTCAATAATTCTGAGTCTGGGCCGGGTCACTTTGAGTCCTGCTTTTTTCAGTTTTTTGGATATCTCTGTCACGAACTTGATTCCTTTGTGAGATACGGGAGACTATATCACTCCAACAGCCTAAAGTGGCATTAGCCTCAAGTCCCCAAAAAGTTCGGTGGAGGAGGGTATCTCCATACCCTTCTTGTGAACATTATCTATGGTGTTATTTAAATAAGGCGCCAAGTACATCTAACAAGGTCTATCTTAATAGCATGAAACAGACAGAAAAATTCAGCTTGGGCCAGAGCCTCCCGTTGTCAGAGGTACTGGATAGCCTGCCCTATAACAGTGATGGATTGGTTCCAGCCATTTCCCAGCAATACGACACTGGAGAGGTGCTGATGATGGCCTGGATGAACCGTCAGTCCATTGATGAGACGCTTGAGAAAGGACGGGTCTGCTACTGGTCCCGGTCCCGGCAGAAATTCTGGCGCAAAGGCGAGTCTTCAGGACAGATACAGATGCTCAAAGAGATGCGATTTGATTGTGATGGTGACACGATTCTTCTGGTTGTCGATCAGACAGGCCCTGCTTGCCATACCGGCCGTCGCAGTTGCTTCTACAATCAAGTGAATGGCGACAAGGTAGAGGTAGTGACAGAGCTACTGATCGATCCTGAAGAGCTCTACGGTAAGTGACAGGAGGAGCTATGCTGCAGATCTCTCCTATACTTGCCTTTGATGACAATTACATCTGGCTGCTGCGCAATCCCGATAACGATATGGCTGTGGTGGTTGATCCCGGGGATGAAGCCCCGGTACTGGAGAAATTGAAACAGGATGGGCTGACCCTCGCCGGGATGCTGATTACCCATAAACACGGAGACCATACCGGCGGTCTGGCCGGGCTGAAAGCCGCCTGGCCGGGTATTCCCGTATATGGTCCCGCCAGTGAGCCGATCAACGGGGTTACCGTTAAGGTCAAAGAGGGCGATAGGGTTTCAATTCCAGCTCTGGATTCGGAATTCCGGGTGATCGATGTGCCAGGGCACACAGAAGGCCATGTCGCTTATTATGGTGAAGGTGCCCTGTTTTGTGGCGATACCCTGTTTGCTGGCGGGTGCGGGCGTGTCTTCAGCGGAACCTATGAGCAACTGCATGACTCACTGCGGCGGATAGCGGCACTTCCCCCCGATACGCAGGTTTACTGTGCCCATGAATACACCCGTGCCAATATTGGGTTTGCCCGATGGGTTGAGCCGGATAGTGACGCTATCAAACAGAGAGAGGAAGTGGTCGGGCAGATGTGCTCCCGAGGTGAGCCAACCGTCCCTTCAACACTGCAGATGGAACTGGATACTAATCCATTCATGCGCACTGATGTGCCGGCTGTGAAGGCGGCGGCGGAGAGATATACCGGCAAACCCCTGATTCATGGTGCGGAAATATTTACTGCCGTAAGATGCTGGAAAGACAGAGAGTACGACTAAATGAATAATAATATTTTGATCAAAAATGCCCAGATGATTAATGATGGAGAGATTATAGAGGGGGATTTGTTGATCAGAAATGGGCGTATTGAGCAGATCGCCACTGAGATCCCAGCAAAAGGAAGGATAAAGCTGCTGGATGCCGAGGGTATGACACTGATGCCGGGGATGATAGATGATCAGGTTCATTTTCGTGAGCCCGGCGTGACCCACAAGGCGGATATACGGAGTGAATCCAGAGCTGCGGTGGTTGGCGGCATCACCAGTTTTATGGAGATGCCGAACACCAACCCACAGGCAGTGACCCTGGAGGCACTGGAGAGCAAGTACGCTCTGGCAGCTGATCGGTCATTGGCAAATTTTGGCTTTTATCTGGGGGCTACCAACGACAATATCGAAGTGATTCGTCAGCTGGACCCGAAGCAGGCTTGTGGTATCAAGGTGTTCATGGGGGCTTCCACCGGAAATATGCTGGTGGACCGCGAAGAGACGCTGGAGGCGATCTTCAAGGATGCGCCAACGCTGGTGGCCACTCACTGTGAAGATACCCCGACGATCCTGAAAAATGAACAGGAGTACCGGGTAAAATATGGCGAGAATGTACCGATGAAATTTCATCCGGCCATTCGCAGTGAAGAGGCCTGCTATCGATCTTCCTCTATGGCTATTGCACTTGCTAGGCGTCATGGTACACGATTGCATGTTCTGCACCTCACTACGGCCAGGGAGCTGGAACAGTTTGAAGCGGGGCCTCTGGATGGAAAACAGATTACCGCTGAGGCCTGTGTCCACCATCTCTATTTTGATGAAGCTGATTATGGGAACAGGAGGAGCTTTATCAAGTGCAATCCTGCGATCAAAACCAGAGAAGACAGAGACGCCATTCGCCGGGCACTGGTGGATAACCGTATCGATGTGATTGGTACCGATCATGCTCCCCATACCCTGAAAGAGAAGCTGGTGGAGAGCTATTTCAAATCCCCGGCCGGTCTGCCGTTGGTGCAGTGGGCAATGCCGATGGTGTTAGAGCTCTATCAGGATAAGCTGATCTCCCTGGAGCAACTGGTGGAAAAGACCTGTCACGGGCCTGCACGGCTGTTTAATATCGTTGATCGGGGTTATCTGCGCGAAGGTTACTGGGCCGATCTGGTATTGATGGATCTCTCCAGTTCCTACCGGGTGAGGCGAGACGATACGCTCTATAAGTGCGGCTGGTCTCCGCTGGAGGGTGACCGGCTTCGTTCCCGGGTGGTGGCCACTATCGTCAATGGCCGGATGGCTTACCATGAGGGTGGGGTTAATGATGCTGTGCTTGGTCAACGTCTGGCGTTTGATCGATAATAAAAATCGGGTCAGAAGCTGGTTGTCTCAGGCCTCTCCAACAGCCCCTTTATCCACTCCTTCGTAGGTTCTTACCCTGAATGTTGATTCGGGGTTTTCTTTTTTCAGGACATCTGCAATATGCTGGGCCAGATTTTCCACGGTGGAGTCTGTGTCGATTAGGTTGCAATGGGATTGGGGCAGTTCCAACTCAAACAACCCCTGGTTCGCGGTATAACTGAAGCGGTAACAGAGGGAGCCATTGCGGGTAAATGTTTCCACCAGATCAGCTCGGGTGCCGATATAGATATTCTTCCAGCGTTTTGCCCATGCACTCTCCAACACAGGATTTCGCTGGTTATCCCTATCTATTTCAATTCGTGAACGGTGTCCGTGGGCTATCCGCTGGCAGTTTCCTGCATGATGTTTGAGTCCATGACCGTAGCGGTACCAGGGGCCGTCAATATTTTCCGGGTAAAGCCGAATGCGAATCGCCTCCACATTGTCCGGCAGGCTGGGCTGCAGCTTGGTTATGATGGCATCGGTCACCGTCTGTTCGGTGATTTGATCGGTATCGATAGGCAGCGTTGCGTCACTAGGCGCACAGTGGCGTAGAAGTTCACCTGATGCCAGGCGGAACAGAATCTCAGAGCGGTTGTTCTGCTGATTGATCCGGCAGCCGGGGTAGTTGCTCGGGACCAGCAGTCTGTGATCGAAACAGTCATCGATAATGCGCTTCACCCCCCGCTTTACATCGCCAAAATCCAGCACCATGCCCTGGTGGTCCAGTGAGCCGTCAAGCTCGATATCGACCTGCCAACTCTCTCCCAGAAGCCCCAGCTCCGGGTGCAGGAAAGCGAAGTCGATAACAGTTAGGCGATTAACAAAAAGAATGCTCATAATGCGGCGCATCTAAACAGACTTTATACCTTGGGTGCAAGCGCTGTTGTCAGCGGCTCCAAAACCGGACACCCTGTTAATCCGATAAGGAGGATGAGTGGTCCCGTTTCAATTCTGAAGTATTGGAGCGGAGGAAGGCCTGAAAATTTCACTCATTATCAGGCTGAAACCGCACCGGATCATTTTCGTATCAAGCTACCTTTTGTTCGACATGATCCAGCAGATTGATAATCTGTGGTGAGAGGTCATCGGCACGGGCAAAGACTTGCTCTGCCTCACCACCTTCTCCGGATTTTTTTTAACGAGACGATGTTTTTTATGATTTTGTGCAGCTCTTGATGACATTCAGGACTGAGCCAATCTCTTCATTACCCTGTTCCACCTTGCCGGTCATTTCGGCTGCACTTCTTGCCTCATCACTTAATACCTGAATGGAGTCGGTAACGAGTGGCCGGATAATCATTCATGTCAGTAAGGTATCAATTAACAGGCCTGTAATCATTGATATTCTCCCCGGCTGTATCGTTTGCTCTGGCGTATCAGTCAGCGCCTGACCAGTCTCTGCAATGGCGGCTTCCTGACGTTTAACCAGCATTTCTGGTGCGCTGTCAATTTTCTTGAGCAGGGATTCTATATCTTCTTTTACCAGCCAGGCATCAGTCTGCTATCCGTTGTTGCCATGGATCTGGACCAGCTGTTAATGTTGTTGGTAAAGTATGCTGATCTGCTCCATTGAGTCTGCCTATCCTAGTGTCAGTTCGTCCTTCATGGCGGCAATAGACTCAATCATCGATTTCGTTCGAGTGAAGTAGAGGTCCAGGTCTTTGAATGCCGCATCAGAACGGAAGGCCAGGTAACCTCTGACACCATTCATCACGTTACTCCAGCGTGTAGCATAGTTCGGCGACTTTTATCAATAGTTCTTTTTGGATTTCATCCTCCGCTTCCTCTAGCTCCGACATAATCATTTGCGACGCCAGTTGGGATATTATCCGGCTGAGAGGGCTAAGGTTTTCATCGGGGTGGGCAATTCCCGGAGGATTTTTTTCAAAGCCGGTGATGGTATCGAGTAGATGGTCGCCCCGGCTGCGAAATTCTGCCAAATCTGCAGTCAGCTTTTCCATCAGGACGTTTGATTCGCTATCGGTTTGCACCACGGGAAGTGCTCTAGGGCGGGAGAGGCGCTGCTTTGTCAATTATTTATTTTTCAAGGAGCTTATCTTATCGGTTATTGGGTAGAAAAGCTTTAGGATTATTTTCATCCTGAATGGAATAATTATTTGATAAGTTTCTAAAATGCCTGGAAAGAAGGTGGAGTGGGCGGGGGGAATGGAGCCGATGTGCGGAATCGAACCGCAGACCTATTCATTACGAGTGAATCGCTCTGCCAACTGAGCTACATCGGCCTGAAATTGACGATAGCGAGTATAAAGAAATGTGTAATTGGGTACAACCAGCGACTAGTGGCTGGTTTTGCCGCGGAGATGGACCACCACCTCAATGCTGTCGATTTCGGTGTTTTCCGGCAGATTTTCCGGCAGGCTGATCTGTATCAGCTCTTCATCGATATCGCTCAGTTCCTGGGTCTCAGGGTTATAGAAGTGGTGGTGGGAATGGGTGGATGAGTCGTAAAAAGTACGGGACGGATCGACAATCAACTCCCGAATCAAACCCTTACGGGCGAACAGGCCAAGGGTGTTGTAAACGGTAGCTTTAGAGACCGTTTTCCCGCTTTCATTGGACAGCTGCATCGCATCTTCGGCAGACAAGTGTTGAGGCCGGGCCAGAATAGCGGATGCGATTTTCACCCGTTGAATGGTTGGTGTGATACCGTGGCTGCGCAAGAGCTTTGTCATGCTCTGTTTTGTTTCATCTAATGTTCTGCTTAATTCGCTCATAGGTCAATTATAAGCAAAATTTATCGGCTGCGTCTATTTGGTGCGTTGTGCTGTCAGTGAGTAGGGCTCAGGAACGATGATGGGCGTTCGTCCCAGCACTGTATCGGCCATCAATCGCGCCGAGGCTGGACCGAGTACCACGCCATTCCGATAGTGGCCAGCATTGATATAGAGCCCCTCAACTTCAGGATGCTGGCCGATATAAGGAATTCCTCTGGGCGAGCCGGGCCTCAAGCCTGCCCAATGATGGGCGATGGAGAACTGCTCCAAGGCTGGAAACCGGCTGGTGGCGATCGTGTAGAGTTCTCGTTTTACCTCTTCCGTGATCTGCTTGTTGAAGCCTGTGTGCTCAAGAGAGCTGCCAAAGAGTGTGTATCCATCACGACGGGGAATGATATAGCGGTCTTGCTCAAGAGTAATACGGTTGATCAGGTTGGGTGGTGTTTTGAAAATAATCATCTGACCGCAGACCGGTTTTACATCCGGGGCAGAGGCAAACCCGCTTAACAGCTCTCTGCTCCAGGCGCCGGCGCAGACGATAATGCTATCAGCCTGCAGTGTGCCCTGGTTGGTAACGACACTGGTAACATATCCCTTGCGGGATTGGATCTCCATCACCTGGGTTCCCTCCCTGATGTCGACACCGCGCTGTTCAATATCCTGACGAAGCGCTTTTACCAGTCTTGGATTGCGCACCTGCGCCACATTGGGCATTAAGATGGCGCTCTCTGGTGGTCTGTGCATCTCCGGTTCACCATAATGAACCTGTTCGCTATCGATGATTTCAATGCGGTTACCGGTATGTTCGGCCCATTCAGCGGCCTGCTTTTCTTCATCCTGGCTGACGATCAACAGCCCGTTCTGGGTCCACTCTGGGTCAATGCCTGTGTCAGATGCAAGCGTCTCTGCGAGTACCTGATAGTTTTCCTGGCTCCACTGTGCGAGTGTGGTAACAGAGGCGGTGTATCGCCAGGGGTAAAGAGGGGAGACGATGCCGCCGCCGGCCCAGGAAGACTCTCTTCCCGTTTGCTGGCGATCAATCAGTGTGACGCCGGCACCGGAGAGGCGCAGTTCGCGGGCGGTCAGCATACCGATGATGCCGCCGCCGATGATTAAGTAGTCATGCAATTTAAAAATATCCCGGTAGGCGCTTCCCAGGGCTTATTTTAGCCGGGGTAATACTCCCTTACCAGCATCTGTTATCGGTACCGCTTCGCTTTTTGCGCCCAAAGCTGTCAAGGGTCAGATTTTTACAGCCATTATCGCTTTGCGTAGACCCTGGAGTTGCGGTCAATTCGAAACAGTTATCCTTGGTATGTGCAGACTTATTGCATGCCGTGCCAGTGATATCACCAATTTTTGCACCTATGACGTAATGACCTTCTTGAGAGTTTGACCCACCGAGTTTCGTCATGTCAGTGGTATACTTGCTGTTTTCGGTAAACCATCTCTCCTGGAGCACGGCGGCTTGGATTAATGCACTTTTGCCATCTGTACGCTGTGTTTTAATAATCTGATCCCGGTAGCTGGGATAGGCAATTGCAGCGAGAACGCCAATAACGGCTACGGTGATCATCAGTTCGATAAGAGTAAATCCTCTTACTCGTTTTATATTTGACTTACGCATGATGTGTGATGCCTGTTTGGTATTTCCTGTGGTGGCTAAGATGTATTGCGATGCTGCCCCAATAACCAGGGAGCCACCGATTAATTACTGGATCGGATGGATGATGAGATGGAATCTTCCGGGTCAAGGCGAAAATTGCCGGTAAAAGCCAGCTATTGCCAAGATTTCCAACGCAGAGCTGGGAGATTTCAGCGGTCAGACACTGATTCATGAGTTGATCGGAGGCTCCCCTTCTAGTTTGCAAAATCAATCTGGCGCCAGGATCGCCGCTTGGCTGATAACCCCCCAGGTATGAAAACCTTTGAACGAATAATGGCCCCCGCACTGCCCTGGACCAACACTGTCATTTTACTTCCATCGGCTGTGGTACTACCAGATCCCTTATGGACAACAGGTGCCGATGTCCGTCCTATACCAAGGCTCAAGCTCTCATTCACCAGTTCGGCGGTTCCACTGGTAACGGTTCCATCGGTGCCGATAGGAGCAAAGGGAATGGCTGTGCCGGTCATGAAATTGTTGGCATGGAGTCTGCTTGACTCTGCCTCACAGAAGTTTTTCGCGCCGGGAGTATAGTCTGTGTAAATCAACAGATTGCCCGTGATCACCGGGTTGGTGATATTTCGTGTGTTCGGCTCTGTATTGGAGGTGGTTGGGAAGTCGGTTTTCCAACCTGACTTGCTGCTTATGGCAGCAAGCAATTGATCATAGGTATCAATGTCTGCGCCTCCAATCTGGTAGTTAGCTGGGAGAATGGAGCCATCGGTGAAAATTTGCACATCCGTGGTATCGACCAGATCGGCAGCTAAGACAGCTGTATAGGCAAGATCGCCACTGTTATTAACGGGCTCTTTAATTCCGTACATGCTTTGCTGAGAGGTAGTTTCGACATTATCACTATCGGCGGTCACAAAGAAACGGCCTGTACCCGCCACAATCCACTTTTTGCCTATGGAATCCAGTTTTGTCATAGGCTTTGAGATGAATGGCTGAGAACTTGAGAGTAGTGTATAAAGTTCTCCATTGGACACTTTCATGCGTCTCAGCTTTCCACTTGGTTGAGCTTCAGTGCCACCAACGATACCAAAATAGACGACATCATCAATGAAATCGCTATCCCAATCGGTGCTGGTAGGGTTGCCGACAAAACTGTCGTTCTCATCCAGATCAACCGGTCCAGATTTTGGAACAAAGGCCTTCTTTTTTAGGTCATACCTGAACAGTCTGGCGCTCTGCGTACTTGTTCCGGTCCGATGGCTGGTTGGACCTGACCCAAACACCAGCTCCCATATATTGAGGTTGTCACCACTTGTCGTCCAGTCCAGGTCGCCACCGGGGCTGCGTTTTTTTATCACACTCGGCACGCCGGTTGTGTATCCCAGATTGGCATGGCTGATTTCGGCAATCAGCATGGGAGCAACTTCCGGGTTGGTGACATCGAGCACGACGTATGAGGATCGAAATACCTCGTCGTCACTGGTCGTTCCCGGGGTGTTATTAACATCCACGGTGATGTCGCCGCCGCCGAAACGCATGCCCATCACCATGACGGTACCCCAGCCACCGGGGTGGTCAGTGTCTGCGGTAAAGATATTGGCATCAAATACAATCGGGCGACCGTCCATATAGTAGACATGGGGATAGCCAATTTCCGGTAGCCATTTCAGGTGGGGTAAAAGCGCCTTGGGAACATAACCCCACAATTCGCTGCCCAGAGGGTGCGCTGTTTCGCCAGAGTTTGAGGTTTTGAACGCTTTCAGTGACGCATCCCAGAACCCACCATTGAAGGCGTGTATCATGCCGTCATTGCCGCCGACAATGATCACGTTGCGACGATTTTTATATTTGGTTTTGAATCGCAGATAGCTGGTATCATCATGTGTTATCCCGTAACCCTCGTTCGGTGTCCCGATGACTACCGGTGATGAGTGGATAATATCCCCTAGCCGCCATACCTCATCGCCAGAGGTGGATGGGTTAAAATCCACAGACCGGACCCGATAGCCGGGGATGTCATCCTTTCCCCGTACATAGTCGATTACGTTGTCTGCTGTCGCTTCATCCGCAACATCAAGATAGGTGTAATTGGCCGGTTTGAAAGTCGCCGTGTCAAAGTTGATAAGGGAGGTTCCGTCGGTGGAGGTTAATATGTGCCGCCCTCCTGCGGCGGAGTTCGTATAGGGGCGCTGTGAGACCACTTCACTATTGGTCAGTTTCCCCAATTCGTCACGGGCGTTCCAGATCGGTCTCAGATTGGTAATTGGGTGAATGCTAAATTGAGTAAGGGTCAGGGCGCTGTCGAGTGCCTTGTCTGATTCGGTTACAATTTCGCAATCGGTGCTGTTATAACGCTTGATCCTGGTTGTATAGGGAATCGCACTGGTATCCTGATAGATATCAATTGCCGGGTCCGTACTGCAGTCATCCAGGACGCCGTTGTTGTTCGCGTCTTCTCTAAGGTTACTCTTGCTGTCTATAAATATGCCCTGGACTAATCCCGCCCAGCTAATGCTGCGGTTACTGTCTTCATATTTCGGGTAGTAGAGTGCCTGGTAAAGTGCGCCTTCGCCGGATGTGTTGTTGGAGACAACGGCTGCTGCTGTACCAGAAGAGACCCGGCTGACGATCTTTCTGAATATTTTGGCCAACTGTATTTCCAGGCGGGAAGGGTCTCTTATTTGGAAAAAATTGTCTGGAATGCCGTCAGGGACCGGGTTGCCATCGGTATCTTCGCTGTCCCACTCGCGGTTGTCGCTGGTGCTGCCGTTATAGGTAGGGTCTCCGCTGCCGTCCAGATCGGTATAGCTGCCGTATTTAGCTGCATAGTAGAGAGGGTTCTTTAGGAGCTTTGCCGTGGTGGCGGAGCTGGCGAGAAAATCGGCGATAAACCGATGCTCATCAATACCCTTATATCTTATCTGTGGTTCCGAGTCCGGATTCTCATCGTCCATGTCCCATGCACTAAAATCTGGACTGATGAGACTGTTATCCGCAACTACAGGAAGGTAGGTGGCATCACGCGTGGTGCCTGTGATGGTATAGCCAAGCTGCAAACTCTTTTTGGCATGGGCATGAACAAGACGAGTGTTGATCCTGATCCCGCCGCTTACTAACTTACTCTCGCCACGACCACGATAGCTTGTGTCCGCCCAGAGCAAGGATTTTCTGTTAGTTGCAGAGGAGCCTACCAAATCGCAATATCCTTCGACGCAAAACTCGATACGTTCCATCGCGTCGAGGTCATAATCATTACCAAAAAGGGAATCATCCCAAGAAATCAACAAGCTTCCAGCTACCAAATTTCCATTGCTATCATGATGTTGGCTTTCAACGGTGATGCCGGTCATGCTGCAAGCTTGCCATGGATGGGAACCGTCGGGACGACCTTGTGTTGATTCACAATAGGGTAGGAAGGTGATCTCTTTGCCGCCACCGCCTACTTTTATGGTCAAGCTTGGCAGCGATTCAGCTAAAGCGACGGCATAGGTATCAACTTTTTGCATTTCCGGGTAGCCTGCACCGGTTCGCAGATCATGGGTGTGGGCATGGTGTGCCAGTCCTGCGATATGGAAGCCGCCTTCCAACTGGGGTACTTCTGGGCATATTCCCGTGATATCGGAGAGATTATCTGCCTTTTTTCCGGTGCATCGGTGATTGCTATTGGTGTCTCCTCCGTGAAGGTACATACCAGCAAAAGAGCCTCCCATCTCTATGTCGCCAACAGCATCAGTAGCATCATTAATACTGGTTAATCCTGTGATGCCTGAGGTGGAAAGATTATCTTTGTCGAACGAATTTAAACCGGTAGATATGGTAACGATAGCGCAATTGGCACACCATTTATCGGCTGACATGGGGTCGCGCCAGGAGGCATCATTGAGTCCGGGAATATGGGCAGTGTCATCGCCATTAAAGTTGCTGGTGGGTGATGTCTCTCCGGAAAAATAGCGCAGTGCCTCCATGTATATTTCGCTCAGTGGATTGCCCCAGTCAGCACATTTGTGGTTGCCAGAATGAAGTTTAAATATAAATGTGCTAGTGCGGCCCTGACAGTCCCAATATGTTGAGTAATCATAGTTATAAGTGGCGATCCGTAGAAGATTTAATGTTTTGATGATGCCTTCACTACTGTCGTCTTTATTAATAAACACGCCGGTAGCGGTGTCAATTTCATCATCGGCTGGATCGCTATTTCCCGCGAGTGCTGTGATGTTCTTGCGAAGCACGCCTCCCTCTATATTTCTGTCATAGCTGCCGGACATCAGGCCAAAGTGGAGTGTCCCATCTTCTCCATAGTGTTGCAGGAGGCCGGTAGGCTTGTAACCCCCATTGGGGTAAAGTTTGCAGTTACTCTCTTTGGTTGAGGCACTCACGCAAACCGCTACGTAAACGGGCAAAGCAGTTCCATTGTGTGGGGTAGACGCCCCGTCATCCCACTGACATTGTACAGTTTCTGATGTTGCCCATCGGGGATAGGGACCTTCGGCAATGCGTACATAAGGGTCTGATTTTATGCTGGTAGAGACGTTGCACAGGGTGATGCTTGTTTTGTTATCATAGGGCGTAAACCTCATCATCTCAGTGGTGGTGCCGGGTGCAAAAACCTTGGCAAATGCGTGTACGTCTTGCGGTATATAGGTACGTTTTAAAACGGTTGTGTCCGTGTCATCGGTTGATCTTAAACCACCATACAATACTCGGCGCACAATATCGATTCGCGTCATGGTGGCCCAATTGAGAAAGTTACCGCTCCAGTGATTAGTTGTTGAGCAGTCGTGGTTGTTGATTCCTGCTGTTGCCTCTTCAGGATTGAACCTGAAGTCATCGTGGCTGTAGCAACGGTTGCTGTCAAAATACCCGTAGTAGTCGAAGGTGTCGGTATAGCCTGTATTCAACCGGCCATCACCGTCAAGATCGCTGTAGTCGGTGTAGGCCTTGTGTGTCAATTGGTGATCAACCGACATCACCAGCATCACCAGCGGGGGTGCGCTGGGGCTGGATGCTGTGGGTATTCCGCTAAAGTCTGAAGAGGTTGTTCCTGATACTGCAGCAAGTGAGGATGCGGGCAAGATCAGCCCCGCTAACAGCAGTGCCTGAATCGCGCAGCATGATTTGTTTAGGAAGTTTGAGGTTTTCATGAAGATTTTCCTTACTTGTATTTCGGCGTTGTCAGAAGCTGAGGTGGTAGGTTGACTGAAGCATCACTTTTGCGTCGTCCGTGCCGCCGGTGGCAAATGATGTGATCCGATACAGCTCATCGCGGGTGATGTCCTGATATCCCATAAATTCGATGATATATTTGGGTAGTGTGGTAATCCCTTTACTGTTGGTCAAGCTGGTATTTGCATGGGATCGGTGACGCTTAGCATTGGTCCAGACCGCCAGGTTACCGGAGTGCGATGTAGGGCAACTCCACATATCCCAACGGTCACTGATGCCGCCGGTCTCGCAGGGGCTTTTTGTTTTGTCATAATTGGGGGTGTTCTCCCTGCTAAAGCAGAGGCCATTGGCGCAGGTTTTACTGAAGCTGCCAGGGAATATTGTCGGGCTTGTGGCCTGGGATTTAACGTAGCGTTCACCTTCACGTAGCGCCGCCTCCGCTGCCTGGAATGCGGTGTGCTGGTCCCGCTCGTTTTGGGTCATGCTTTCTTCCAGGGCGGTGGTGCTCATTGCAGCAACTCCCAGTAGCGTCGTGACCAGCAGGAGTACCAGGCAGAAAGCCAGCACAACCCCACGTTCTTTAGTGGATGGATATTGCATCATTGTGTCTGCTTGTTCGGATCATAGGTCAAGCCCGTGATTGCGTACTTGAACGGTGGCTGTGAACTGCCTTCTGATGTAATTGTCCGTATGGGAGGTGGATTCGGTTTCCATGAAGGTATAGGGCTTAACTCCCCCGCTGGTGGGTTCGATGGACCTGACCAGCAGAAAAAGCCTCACGCTGGCGACCTTGCTCCAGTCGCCCACGCTGTCGGCTGTTACATAACGGTTGGCAATGCCATCGGCAGTGGCATCGGTGTCGACGCCGTAGAGAATCTGAAGATTCTCTATCCCCTCGATAAGCTCTTCCGCCTCTACTGCGACGCTACCACTACTGGCGACAACAACGCTATGGTAAAGCGCTGGTATGGCTTGTTTCTGACTGTTCTTTCGCCCATCAGCAAGATAAAAAATTGAATTCTTCATGCGAAGAAGCTTGGACTTATCATTGTAATTAATAGATCTTGCTTTCGAGCTCCAATTAGAGCAGTCAAAGTTGCCATACAGATTGCTCGTGCAATTGCCCGGGGTAGCTGTGCCTGTGCCGTGGTTTATGGTGTTGGTCTTACTTCCTGTCGCCTGGAAAATTCCCGCCTGCTTTCCCAGGCAATCTACAATCATCAGAATTTCACCCTTTTTTATATTGTGACTGCCCTTTTTTATATTGTAATTGGCTGTCAGGTGTATTTTCGCATTATTGGCATCGTGACTTTTCACATAAAAATAGGTGTCATCGCCCCCCCGGCTGATGGCGATGGCATCTGTATCGGTGATGGCACTGCTTAAAATTTTGCTGGGGAGGGTGCTGCCTTTCTTCAGCTCAAACCCAATGACGGAGTCATTGAAGTTGTACACCCAGCTATCGGATGTGCTGTCGACAGAATTACCTGTCGATGCCACTGCGCAGCCGATGAAACCGGCCATGCGAATCTCTTTGGTGAGAAACTGAATTGCGAAGCGACCATTCTCCTGAATTCGGGAGAGTGCCTCTGCGGTCTGATAGGATATTTTATTGCTTAGATAGACTTGGATGGCACCTGCTGAAAGCAGTAGTGAAAGTACCAGAGCGATCATGATTTCCACCAGGGTCAGGCCTCTGATGGTAGCTGGAAGTATGGTGTGTAGTTGCTTCATAGTTCGGTTCTGAAAGAAAGCGTTAGAGGCTTTCGCGACTGTATCCAGTCTTCCGAATCGAACTCCACCACAACATCGTCCCACCGGATGTCGACGGTGACCATCTTGCTTGCGGTGTCGATGGAGACGCTGCCATCACCACTCGGCAGTGTGGCAGCGAGTGCAACTTTCCAGTTGGCGACATCATAGCCGGCCATGGTACCCGAATCACAATTCTTTGTTTCGCAATCGGGCAACGAAGAAGCGGCATATGTTTTGCCGCCATATGCGATTGCATACTTTGACTTTGAATCGGATTTTTCTGCCTCGTCACGGTTGGCCCGCATGCGATCGATGATATCGTAGGCCAACTGTGTTGCCTGAGCTCGCTGGTATGCGCTGTTGGTGTTCTTTAGACTGATTATTTGCATCCCTGCAGTCCCCAGTAATCCAAGAGACAGCACTAAAGCGGCGATCAAAACTTCAAGTAATGTGAAGCCTTTCTGGTTCATGAGCATTTTAATTCGTTGGGTGAGGCCAGGCCATCGTCATGGACACCATCGTTGTCGGAGTCACTGCTGAGTCGAATTCGGCCGGTGGTACTGATGTAGAGGGCTCGTGCATACTTTACAGCAGAGCCGCTTTCACACAATTTAAATGAGCCTGCTTCTTTTGAGAAACCGTTGCTCTTGAAGCGCACATAGGAGCTGGTTGCTGTACTGGCTGCGTAGGCGAGAGTGTCCGATGAAGTGAAGCCGCTTGATACCTTAATTGCGGTCTCATCAGAAGAATCGAAGGTGCCATCAGCGTTGGAGTCTTCGAACAGAATCCAGCCATTTTGCCAGTTTTTTGCGCAGGACGTGCCATTGCTGCTGCTGCAGCAGGACGTGCCATTGCTGCTGCTGCAGAGGGTGACAGAACGTCCCCTCTTAATAGCCTCCGAGCGTCCCTGGTTCAATGTGGCGGCCAGGGAGTTTATCTCTGTTGCCACCCTGTTTCTTATGAGGGTGTCCCGGAGCGCTGGAGCCGCAAGGGTAAGCACCACAGCAGCGACTGCCAGGGTAATTATCAGCTCAATCAGCGTGAAACCCGAATTGCTTCCTTGCATGATCTCTCTATTGCTTCTTTGCATGATCTCTCTATCTGCTTCTTTGCATGATCCCTTGAAACAGCATACCCGGGTTCTGAAACCCGATGCCAACACCAACTATATAGACGGAATGCTCTGATAAATTCGAAGTAATAAAGATGACGTGACGTTTTTTTCCGACAAGTGGCCTATTTTTAGCGCAGCCTCTAACTGCGGCCCGCTTCTTCCTGGCCTTCTTGCTACTCAGGCTTCACGAATACCCCGTGACTATCTTTTATTCACCATCAATCAGAAACAGAATTATCCAGCTTCCACAATTTTCATAATCATTGTGCGTGGCACGATTCTGTGGCTTCTTGTTTTCACAAAACTGTACGAAATAAAGAGACATGGTTCACTGCTTTATTCAGACGTTACCTTATTATAAACAAGGGATAACTACAGAAGTCATTAGTTATATGAGCGCAAATAATGGACTCACCCTGATTGAGCTGGTGGTGACTATCGCTGTGTTGGCTATTACCCTCGGCCTCGGCGTGCCCAGCTTCAATTCACTGATTATCAACAACAGGCTGACTACACAGGCTAATGCCCTTGTCGCATCAGTCAACCTCGCCCGTAGCGAGGCGGTTAAGCGGGGTGTTCAGGTCAGGATCGCTGAAGAGAGTGGCAATTGGAAGAGGGGCTGGAGAGTAACAGTCGCAGGGGCCAAGAATAGGGTTTTGTTGAGAGTGCAGTCTCCATTCGAAGGAAAATCAACCCTGAGTGCCTTGCGTGACAGCAACAGAGTCAAGCAAATAAATTTTTCGCCAAGGGGTTTTTTGATTGGTAATGCGGTTACTTTCGAGCTTTGTAATTCGGGAGCCTCTGCGAATAGACAGAAAAAATTGATTATTTCATCCTCAGGTAGAGTGAGGGTATCGGATGGTGCGTGTTCATAAATATTTCCTGCCATCTCAGTCGAAAGGTAGAGGTTTTTCACTGCTTGAAGTTTTGATTTCTATTGTTGTTCTCTCTGTTGGCCTGTTGGGTATTGCGGGCCTGCAGTTGATGAGTCTCAAGATGAATGACAGCGCCTATTGTCGCAGCCAGGCGGTGGTTCTGGCTGAAGATATGCTTGAGCGAATGCGTTCAAATCGGATACTGGCAATTTCCGGTGATTATGATTATGCGGGCGCGAATAACAAAAAAAGTGATGGGGTGAATACGGCACCTATAGAGGATGTAGAGCAGTGGTTAAAGCTCCTAAAGGAGTTGCCGGGAGGAAATGGAAAGATAGAGCGAAGTAATAACGACATAGTCATCGTTACCGTTGAATGGAATGACAGTCGTGGTGAATCGGGTAGTGGTGGTAAACAAAAGAGCTTTATGGTTTCTACTCAGTTATGAGGCACTTGGTTCAGTGACAACGAATCATAAACAGGTTGGCGCAGGCCTCGTTGAAATCATGGTGGCTATTGCCATTGGCTTGTTTCTTGTGGCAGGAATAGGCCAGATATTCGTCAGCAGCAAACAGACCTACAGAGTCACGGAAGCATCCTCCCGGCTACAGGAGAATGGACGCTTTGCAATGATAATAATGGCTGAAGATATTCGAATGGCGGGTTTCCGTGGCTGTGGCTCCGAGGGGCTGAAGATCAATAATGGACTGAAACTCGATAAAACAACAGGGGAGATTTCTGCAGGCTATCAATTCAATCAGGCCGTTGTCGGCAAGACAGAGAACAGTAAGGATTTCATCACAATACAGTATGCATTGGATAGAGGTATCAGTCTGAGCAAAAGCATGACGAGTCGTTCCGAGGCTCTTGACGTTGGCTCTAACGGGATACTTAAAAAGGGTAGTGTTATTTTGTTATGCGATGCGATGCGATGCGATTCAGGCTGATATTTTCCAGATTACAGATGTGACAACCTCGATTAACGACGACATAAAAAACCACACTGCCACTCATACTGTTTTCAGTAATGATCCTTCGCCTGGAAATGAACATTCTGCTGATTGTGCAGATGCTGATGCTCACTGTACGTCCAAAGCGTATGCGAAAAATGCAAAAGTGATGCTGATAATGACGGTTTCCTATTATGTCGAAAACGAGCACTTGATGCGGAAACAAAATAATATTGCAGCGAAGCTAATCGATGGAGTCGAGAGTATGAGTCTGGCCTATGGCGTCGACACGGGCGGAGAGCGCGATGTTGATGAATATCGCACAGCTTCAAAGGTTGGTGATTGGGAAAACGTAAGAAGTGTTAGGGTTGGCCTCAATTTAAAATCCTTGGAAAGCAATCTGGGAGTCACCACTGGCAAGTCATTAAAGAGATCTTTTTCCACCACCATCAACCTGCGTAACAGAACCTTGCCAAACTGAATAAAGCAAAAGGTGTTTGTGATGAGTATCAAGATTATCCAGATACAGAAGAATCAGAGAGGGGTTGTGCTTGTGGTTACTCTCCTGCTGTTGCTGGTGATGACTGTCATTGGCCTTGCATCAATGAAAACCAGCACTCTGGAAGAGAAAATGGCAGGTAATTTGTTTGACCATAGCCTGGCATTTGAAGCTGCCGAGAGCGCATTAAGAGATGCAGAATCCTGGTTGGATGAGATGTCGGGAATATCAGATTTTAATGATGAAACTGGTCTGTATCAAAAAGACGAAAACACAGATTTTACTGAATGGACAGCTGATAATTCTGTTGAATATAAAAAAAGTAAACCCTCTGGTGTAAGTAAAAAACCACGTTACATAATCAGGCACATGGATGATATTTCCGATACAAAGGGCGACCTTAGTTTGGGACAATATGGAAAGCTCGGATCTATGCCTGATATTAACGGTGTTTGAGGTAACTGTGCGTGGTTTTGGGAACAGTAACAACTCGGTAGTAAAGCTTCGTAGCCTCTATGGGAAGGCATTATGATGATATGGTGTGATCAATCTTCCATGCACGTACCCCCGCCGGGCGGCTATGAGTTGATAAATAATCATGGCTGTACGCTTGTCTATACATTTCTCTTGACGTTGTTGTTGGTTACTTTCCCTGTAACGTCGGTATCTTCGATTGGTGATATTGACCCGTTACCACTGTTCCTGAAATCCGGGGCGAATCCCAATTCCTGCTTCTGGTAGATGATTCAGCTAGTATGGATAACGAGACTCTGATGGAGGGGCTGTATCCCTATACTACTTCAGGGATAGAGCGGGAAGCCAATTTTCGTGGGCGTTATAGTATCCACACTGGCCGGGGGGAGGTGATATCTGAGATATTGTTCGATGATGGTGATCGTTCCAGGTACATGAAAGGCCTGGTTTCAACTATGCAAGCTGCTGAAAATGTCAAGAGTGCATTGACAGCTAAAAATATTGATCCGCATGACTGGGAAGATGCCACTAAGGGTGTCTGGCGTGCACGTAATCACAATTTCAATACACTCTATTATAATCCTGATGTCGAATATAAACCTTGGGTTGGCTTTAATCAGCAAGGGAAAAAGTATGGCAATGCTGATTTTAAAAAAGCGATAGGATCTTCTCCCTTTAAGAGTAAAAATCCGAGAATAGTTGATCTATCAAGATCGGTTTATGTTGAAAAAGATCGGCCATGTGTTATTGGCGAGTTAAAATGCAGAGAATATAAAACAGGCAACATAAAAGGTTATTCCAAGCGCGTAACTTTTCAACTGAATTCATCGACTTATTGGGTATGGGTATGGGTATGGGTATGGGTATGGGTATGGGTATGGGTATGGGTATGGGTAGATACTTCTGAAAATGGAAACAGCCATCAGAACAAAAGGGTTGATTCCGATGACACCCATAAGAGGGTGATTATCACTACTGGCAAACAGTGTGGTGGTGGTCAGACGCCAATAAAGAATGGATGTTTTATCCGAACGAGGGATGAAGAGAAGCAAAATTTCGCTAATTGGTGGCAGTATTATCGTAATCGTCTGTTGGTTACGCAGAGCGCTTTGGCTCTGGCGGTCTCTCCTATGGAGAGTGTGAAAATGGGGATATCGACACTACATCATAACAGTCACAATGAGAGAAAAGAGATAGTAAATATAGGCTTGGATGATAGTGAAGGAACCGAAAAGCGCGGCCTAATGGATGCTATCTTTCAAGTCGATACGTCAGGTGGTGGTGGTACACCTCTGAGAACAGCGCTACATCAGGCCGGCAAGTATTTTGAATGTACGAGTACGGTCCTTTTTAATTCGGAATCGCCAGCGTGTCCAGTGGTTGAAACCACGGGCGGTGAGTGCCAAAAGAATTTTACGATTCTGGCAACGGATGGTTTCAATACAAAAAACCTTGAAGATAAGGGTGAGGTCATAGGGAATGCTGATAATGATGGAAGACCTTCAGCGCTAAATGCATTTGATAAAGGCCCTTATGGTGATCATGTGAGTGCAACACTGGCTGATGTTGCCATGTATTACTACGAGCGTGATCTTCATCCTGACATGGCCAATAAGGTGCCCATTCAATGTGGCATTGATCAGAATCCGGCCCAACATATGGTTACCTACGCGATAGGGCTCGGTATCAGTGGAACCCTATCTACTGATGGTCTGCCACCACAAGCCAGCTACGAATCTGCAGATCCGAAATGTACGGCAGATGAGGCCCTCGAAGGTGAGTGGCCTGATTGGGGTGATCCTGTTGCTGATAATGAAGATGCCAGGAAAAATGAACTTATTCATGCCGCTTATAATGGCCGTGGAGAGTTTATATCCGCTTTCCGCACTCAAGTCCGTATTGGAGAGCGCGATAGCGCAATCAGGCTCGGCGTCGTCGGTTGCTTTCTCTATCAGGCCAGTCGGAAACGGATGGCGTGCTCTATTTTGCATAGTTCAACCCCAATCATTGGAGTGGTGATCTTAAATTTTATTCACTGAAGAAGAGTGGAGGGTTATTGTCAAAACCATTTTGGTCAGCAGCCACGAAGCTAGACCAGAAAGACATAACAAACGATCAGCGTGTCATTATCACTTATGACCGGCATGACACAAAAGATGGAATTCCTTTTACCTGGGAGGTTATTGAGGGTCTTGGCGCTGCAGGTTCACTGTATAAGGACCTTGCTTATGGTGGCAAAGATGAAGCCGAGGAGCGTCTGAATTATTTGCGGGGAGAGCGAGGCAAAGAGAAAGGGGAGAAAGATGGAAAGTATCGTAAAAGGGAAACCCGTCTGGGGGACATAGTGCATTCTGGACCGGTATACGTTGGCAAGCCGGAGTTGGGCTGGCCGGATACCGAACCTTTTCCAATTGAAACCGATTTGAAATATAGCGATTTTAGAAAAAAACATGCCAAAGATCAGTCAGACAATGCTCGCGAGGCGATGGTCTATGTTGGTGCAAACGATGGTATGCTTCACGGTTTCGATGCGGATACAGGTCAAGAGAAGCTGGCTTATATTCCAGGGGCGCTCTACTCTGAAACAGAGACTGCAGGACTGCACTATCTGACAGATCAGAAATACAACCACCGCTACTATGTGGACATGACGCCGAGCGTAGCAGATGCCTATATTAAAACCGAAAACGAGTCAAATGCAGCGCGTTCGTGGGCGACCCTGTTGGTTGGTTCATTAGGTGGCGATGGTCGAGGTATTTTTTCCTTGGATGTTACAGATCCAGGTGATTTCAGTGAAGATAAAGCAGAAGATATTGTTTTATGGGAGTTCACTTCAGAGGATGATCCTGATCTGGGGTATACCTACAGCAAGCCATCTATCGTATTGACCAATGCGAAATCGGGTTCAAACAATCGCTGGGCAGTCATCTTTGGTAATGGTTACAAGGGAAGCGACACGGCTCAGCTCTTTATACTTTTCATTGAAGAAGGGCTGGATGGAGTATGGAGTTACGAAAAACACGATTATATAAAGTTGGATACAGGTATTGGTTCTTCAGGTAACAGAAATGGCCTCTCTTCTGTCTCTGTGGTGGATACCAATGGTGACTGGGTGGCAGATCGCGTTTATGCGGGTGATCTTCAGGGCAATATGTGGGTCTTTGATATATCGGGCGAGAATTTCAAGAACTGGGGCTCAGCCTATAAGTCCGGATCAGATCCACAGCCCCTCTTCACTGGGAACCGAGATCAGCCGATTACCACTGCTCCTGTGATTATCGACCACCCGACTGTTGCCCCGGCAGATGGAAATACACCCAACCTGATGGTTTATTTCGGCACGGGACAGTATTTGACCAGTGACGATATTGTAAACATCGATATGCAGTCTTACTACGGAGTCTGGGATCGGAACAAAGGAGTGTTGAAACGGGATAATCTGCAGTCACAGACACTTAAAAAAGATGTGCCTGGCAACGGAGAAAAATTCCGCTTGCTGACAACTCACTCCGTTGAGTACGAAGGTGTTGATGATGACAAGATGGAGTATGGCTGGCGTATTGACCTCGAGAATGATGGGGCCGGAGAAAAAGGCGAGCGCGTTGTCGTCAACTCTGTTGTCCGAGGTAATAATATCTATTTTAATACACTGACCCCTTCGCTTGACACATGTAAGGCGGGTGGAGATAGCCGGAAGATGGTTGTTGATTCAGCGAATGGAGGCGAGCCAAAAAAACCTGCGTTTGACTATAACAATGATGGCGTAGTGGATGCTGAAGATGTTGTTCAAGTCGGTGGTGAAAGTTATGGAAATCAAAGCGCATACAAAAAAGAAGAAGGGATTGTATCGGGATCTTCATTTCGTTGGGGCAGTGAGTACACAGGGAGTTCCACGAAAAACAAACCTTTGCCTCGCACGGTGGAAACGTTACCACGGGGCAATCAGGGTCGAATCTCATGGGAGCAGCTTTTTGATTTTTAATACCGGGGTTCACCAAAACTATTACCCAATTAATCGCTGGAGCGAGATGGATGGGCATTCCTAAAACTGGGTTTTCTTTGATAGAGCTGATGGTTGTCGTTGCCATTATCGGAATCCTGGCATCGATTGCCTACCCCTCTTACCTGGAGCAGGTGCGAAGAAGCCGCAGGGCCGATGCAACAGGAGCGTTGATGGGATTGGCCGGTGCCATGGAACGTTACTATACCGAAGAGGGTAATTATCTGGGAGCTGCAACTAACGCTGATGGAGTGGCCAATACTGGTTCCCCACGATTTTTCCCGGACAAAAGCCCTTTGGATGGGCCTGATGCGTTCTACAAGCTAGAAATCCATGATGCTTCGAGTGACACATATACTCTTCATGCTATTCCGGTTGGTGCTCAGGATGGAGATAAATGCGGCACGTTAACACTCACCCAAACTGGCACCCGTGATATGAAAGGCGCAGGAGATGACCCTCCTACGATCAGCGTTTGCTGGTAATGATACCAGGCTTATCTTCTCGGAGCGGGTAAACAATTTATTGCAAAGATTTGGGTAATGAAAATACAACACTCTCCTCATGCCCCTGGAGCGTGCTTACCTCGGTAACACCCAATGTCTTAAGCTTTTTTATCACATTCTCGACCAAAATATCCGGTGCTGATGCACCCGCAGTTACGCCAATGTTATCAGTTCCATCGAGCCACTCTGTCCGTATATCGACGGCACCATCGATGAGGTAGGAGGGAGTATTCAGTTTCTTTGCAATCTCTCTCAGGCGGTTGGAGTTCGAGCTGTTGGGTGATCCTACAACCAGCACCAGATCACAATGCCGTGCCAGCTCTTTGACGGCATCCTGGCGGTTTTGTGTGGCATAGCATATATCGCTCTTTTTCGGACCCTGTATCAAGGGGAACCGCTCTCTTAGTGCGTCGATCACTTGTGAGGTATCGTCCATGGAGAGAGTTGTCTGGGTGACGAATGCTAGTCTGCCAGGGTTGTTGATCTGTAACTTTTTTACGTCATCTGGAGTGACCACCAGATAGATACCATCCTGGCTTGCCTTCTGTTCATATTGGCCCATTGTGCCCTCGACTTCAGGGTGGCCACGATGGCCGATCAGTATCACCTCATGGCTGTTGTGGCTATGTCTTGCAACCTCCAGATGGACTTTTGTCACCAGGGGACAGGTTGCATCGAAAACCTGCAGATCGCGTCCTTCAGCTTCTCTGCGTACACTCTGTGATACCCCGTGGGCACTGAAAATTACCGTATTTCCATCCGGAACTTCACTGAGTTCATCGACAAAAATCGCCCCTGCCTGTCTCAGGCTTTCCACCACAAAGCGGTTATGCACTACCTCATGGCGTACATAAATGGGTGACCCGAAGATCTCAAGAGTGCGTTCGACAATCTCTATGGCACGGTCGACACCGGCACAAAACCCCCGGGGATTGGCAAGTTGTATTTTCATGATTCAGGTATCCAGATGTCGTGGCGACATATGCGAGAATAATTCAATCTGATAGTGAGTGTTAGTCGTCAAGGTGTCTGGTTTGTGACGTCTGTGATCTCAACGGTAAAAGCAATGTCATCACCGGAGAGGGGATGGTTGAAGTCTACTTTGACCCTCTCTTCTTCTATCTCTAGCAGGATACCGGCAACTTCCTCCCCGGTAGGTGTTTCAAATCCGATCACCAAGCCTTGTTCAAGTTCAATCTCCGGTGCAAAATCCTTGCGGGATATGTAATTGATCTTATCTTCATCCCAAGGCCCAAACGCATGCTCCTCTTCAATAATCAGCGACTGTTTATCGCCGGGCTTGAGGCCGATAAGTACCTGCTCCAACCCCTCTGTCAGGCTGCCATCGCCGATTGTCAGGGTTGTGGGTTCTTCGCCGAACGTGGATATAACCTCTGTCCCATCGCTCAAAGCAAGTGAGAAGTGGAGGGTGATGGTACTGCCGTGGGCTATTTTTGGTCTGTTCTGTGACAAGATAAAGTCCTGCTTCAGTAGCGGTTGAACGGTTATTTGTGAGCTGCTCGCTTTATTTCTGTTTTTTCCAGAAAACCTCTTTCCCATGATTCATCCTCGCCAGTGTCCGAGCCATGACAAACAGTAAGTCGGAGAGACGATTCAGGTATTTCAGAGCGGCCGGATTGATCTCCTCATCCGTCTGTTGTACCAACGTCATCAGGCGCCGCTCAGCCCGTCGGCAGACAGTGCGGGCATGGTGGCAGCTTGCTGCCTGGAGGCTGCCACCGGGCAGGATGAACTCTTTCAACGGTGGAAGAGTTTCATTCAGTTTATCCAGTTGCTGTTCAAGGAGAGTAACCGCGTTATCGGTCACAACCCGATAGCCGGGCATAGACAATCCTCCACCAAGGTCGAACAGGTTGTGCTGGATATTGGTAAGCGATCCATCAATAGACTCTGGAACATCCTGGGCAATCAGAAGGCCTATCAGGCTATTGAGTTCATCGATGCAGCCAATGGTTTCTATGCGGGTGCTGTCTTTGGCTAGCCTTTTGCCATCGCTGAGGCTGGTTATCCCCTGATCCCCGGTGCGGGTGTAGATTTTTGATAGCCGGTAGCCCATTGTTGCTTTTAGCCTTTGGAGAAGAAAAAACAATGGTAATAGCGATTTGGTCGTGGTGCTATGTTTTTTAGTGGTTGGTGAGGGATCAGGCAATCTTTCGGCGTCAATCGACAGTTCCCGTAGCTGCTGTTGATGAGTGGAAAAGATAAAGAGATCGGTCGGAAGGTCTGCCAA
Source organism: Candidatus Vondammii sp. HM_W22 (assembly GCF_022530855.2). Classification (GTDB taxonomy): domain Bacteria; phylum Pseudomonadota; class Gammaproteobacteria; order Chromatiales; family Chromatiaceae; genus Vondammii. The sequence goes on from NZ_CP099567.1 coordinate 189,021, forward strand.
CCCAACTTGTAGTTGTAACTTGAATCAGAGTTCCTGGGTGATGAACAGATAGGCCAGAATGCCCAGGAGAAGTGCAACGGTGGTATACTGAAGAACAATACAGATACCCGGAAGGCTATTACATGCTTTGCTGAATCTGCATAGCGCACAATTCTTTAAATAATACCTCTTTACTGCTCAAACAAAACTGTTATCATGCAATACTCTAATATTATTAAATTCTATCTTTATTCTGGGCATCTTCGCACAACACCCCGGCCAACCTGATAAGTTTGAATGTTGTGATTAAGTGGCTAGATATCTGCTGTTATTCAAAGAAAGTTGATAAGGAACGGGTTAAAGGTAATCAAGTTTGACAACTTACAGATTGGGATAGTCATTATTTTCTAATGGCCGTAAACTTCGCCGGTATGAGCTACGGCGTAGCGTAAAGATTTGACGGTTAGAGGTGATTAGCGATGTTAATCGAAGGACCCATGAATATAACCATTGGCGATCCGGCTGATGGTCAGGGGCGGGTGCTGGCGATAACCTTTAAACCGGAATTTCAGGCTCTTGAGATTGCAGAGCAAGGCACGGAATTCAGAGCGTATTTGCAGAGTTTGAGTGACAATATCTCCGATATTAAGGATGAAAATGACCGTGCCAGGGCGGGTATGTTGATCGTGCAACAGTTTGCCGAGCTGCTGCTGCCCCATATCGAGAGTAGAGCACTTGCTCTGGACGAGAGCATGGTGGTCCAGATTCGCCAGGAGTCTCAGGTTACCGCGCTGACTGACCTTCTTACTTCTGAGTAAATCGGTTGCATGAATAATCAAACATCTCCTCAAATCGGTTTTGTCAGTCTTGGCTGTCCTAGAAATCTGGTGGATTCAGAGCGAATGTTGACCCAGCTGCGGGTTATGAAGTTTCGCCATCCTAATGAAGGAGCCGACCGGTTCCTGAAGAGGTGAACCAGGAGCGCTTGGCGAGATTTATGAAGCGACAGGCTGAAATCAGCACCCGGCGGCTGACAGCCAAAGTGGGCAAGACGATGATCGTCCTGGTGGATGAGGTGTCTGACGATGAGGCGATTGTCCGCAGCGGGGCCGATGCTCCAGAGATTGGTGGCCAGGTCATTATTGCAGGCCCGTGTGATCTTCAGCCCGGTGACTTTGTTGAGGTGAAGATTACCGGTTCAGATGAGCACGACCTGCTTGCCGAGCCGCTGGTATAGTCTTTGGCAGGGTATCTGAAAAAATAGAGTGGTAGGTTGAGTGGCTCTTAACTAAGGTTCAAACGTCATCTCGACGCCGGAATGACCAATTAGAGGGTCGAAATGGGTAGTTGGACCCCGGATTTCTGCAATCCTTGTAGAAATCCGGGACGCTGGAAAATCAAGCGCTTTTAACGCCCAGCTTCCTCAGGATAATTGCCAGAGGGCAGAGTCCAGTGAAGGCTGACTGAAAAAGGTTAAGACCGACAAAGGCCGTGAACCAGTGCCAGTTGGTGTTATGGAATATAGGGCTTTGCTCCCAGCCAAGAGCCAGACTCAGCAGAATAAAAAAGCCGGCAAAAGCGAGTATCATACGGTCAACGGTCATTATCATTACCTCAGATAAGGGTTAAAATTAGTCAGCCGCACCTAATTTACCTGCGGCGGCGCGATACTAGCATGATCTAATACCAAGTCAATTCAGTGATTGCCCTGTGGTTGTCGAATTTCATCAACAATTAATCGCCGCTCTGTGCGATCTCCGTGTGGCTCCTGGTGGGGGATTTCGCCTGTAGGATTAAGAAGCCGCTGGATTTAGGATTTCTCCATGCTGGAGCATCACAGGCACTTCTGCTATGAAGAGATTAGGCGGAATCAGTGTCTTCCATCCGATATCTATCTGGGCGTGGTTGCGATCACCGGTTCGCCGGATGCCCCTCTTTGAATGGAGATGAGGATGTGATCGATTACACCGTCAGGATGCGGCGCTTTCCCCAGGATGGCCCGGAAGAACAAGGGAGAGCGGAAGTCCTGAATGATTTTTCCACCTATCTGAATCTGGCTGAAAGCTACACACATCTGTGTGCCCCGGCGTTGATCATCACCTATGGTCTATCAGGTTCAGGAAAAAGCACCAAGACATTCCGCTGCCTCGAGGCGCTGTCTGCCGTTCGTCTGCGTTCTGATGTGGTGCGGAAGCAGTTGGCTAAGATGAGTGCATGGGAACGGTCGGAAAGCGGATAGTGGATGTTGGTTTTATGGTTATCCTCGGCGCCACCTTTTTGATGGACGGACAGGGGGGAACCGTTTCAGGCATTGGCGGAGGCTTTTGGAATACCGTTTGTTATTCTTCACTGCCAACTACCGGCAGATGAGCTAAAGCGTCGAATTGTGCGGCGTGAACAGGAAGGGGTAGATTCACCGGAGGCAAGTATCGTCGTGCTGGAGAGGCAGATGGCGACGGCTGGACCACTTACTGTTGCAGAGCAGCGGTTTACCCTGACATTGGGTGCTGAGCCAATCGAAATTGCCTAGCCGGCTGCTTTGATAGATTATCGATTACTCAGCATCAGCACCCAATAACAGCTCCGTATCTCCATGCGCATAAGCCGACGCACAACAGAAGAGGATCATCAGCGGTTCATTGCCGGTGTTGGTAATACAGTCCGCAGTGTCCGGCGGTATGCAGATCGAGTTATCTAGCTTCATGGTAAGCCGCTTACTGCCGGGGGTATCTCGCCGTTTCCTGACGTAATATAGTGGCGATGCAAGTGGGTTACTCCAGCGGGAACAGTTGCCTCGGTAAGGCTTTGGTTGCTGACACTATGGTGATCGGGGTGTAGCAACTCTCTTATTTCAGAACCATCTTTAGTGATGCAGCGTTTGATCTGATGATAGTGTGTTTTCATGGCGAGGCTGGCACCTTACCGGCAGCTTCAAGGATGACCTCCGTCCCGGCTCCTTTTCGGTATGCATTCTCACTCAGATGCCGGCGCCAGGCTCTTGCGCCAGGCTCTCCCTGAAACAGCCCAAGGATGTGGCGTGTGGTCCGGCTGATGGGCACCCCAACAGAAAGCTCCATCTCCACAAACGGCATCAGTCGTTCAATAATACTGTGTCTTGAAGGTATTGGATGATTGTCATCAAACAGTCGGCGGTCAGCTTCGGCCAACAGCCAAGGGTTGTGATAAGCTTCTCTCCCGATCATAACCCCGTCAACATGTGCCAGATGCTGCTCTGTCTGTTCCAGGGTGCTAATGCCTCCGTTGATAATGATCTCCAATTTGGGGAAGTCGGTTTTCAGCTGGTAGACCGTGTCGTATTGAAGGAGAGGGACCTCCCGGTTTTCCTTCGGACTTAGCCTTTTCAGCCATGCTTTGCGGGCGTGGACGATAAAGGTCTGGCAGCCCGCATCGGTGACTTTACCGACAAAATCAGTCAGCGACTGATAGCTGTCGAGGTTATCAATTCCGATGCGGTGTTTGATTGTTACGGGTATATCTGCGGCATCTCTCATTGCCTTGATGCAATCGGCCACCAGCGAGGGTTTGGCCATCAATGAGGCGCCAAATTTTCCTGCCTGAACCCGGTCGGACGGACAGCCGACATTAAGGTTGATCTCGTCGTAGCCCCATTGCGAGCCTAACAGTGTACATTTTGCCAAAGCATCAGGGTTGCTGCCACCAAGCTGCAGGGCCAGTGGATGCTCCTCTGGATTGAAATCCAGATGGCGGTGGGTATCGCCATGGAGTAAGGCGCCTGTTGTGATCATCTCGCTATAAAGCAGCGTATGACGGGATATCAGCCGCAGGAAATAGCGGAAATAGCGGTCTGTCCAATCCAGCATGGGGGCGATGCATATTTTGCGATTAAGCATGGGGGTATATCCCAAAAAAACAGTTAAATTAGACAGAGTCTGTTCAGTAAGTCAGGCTGCCACCAACATAAAATACCTCTACCGAACCGGGAAAATACTATTGATCCATGCAGTGGAGGTGTCAACACGCTGTTCAACTACCCGGAGGACAGACGAAAAGTGATCTACACGACCAACGCCATTGAGTCGTTGAACAGCGTCATTCGCAAAGCGATCAAAAAGAGGAAGTTGTTTCCAACCGATGACTCGACGAAGAAGGTAATCTACCTGGCAATCCAGGTCCCATCGAAAAAGTGGACAATGCCGATCCGTCATTGGAAACCAGCATTGAATAGATTTATGATTGAGTCCGTAGAACGCTTAGCAGTATATATTTAACCTTGGCTGTTACACAGAAAACTTTACAGGCTCTATTTAGGAAGCGAGGTTCTGATAACTCTGCCTTACTAACGCGTAATGTACTCAAGCGAATGTTTGCTCATGCTAAGGGGTGTTGGATCATTTAATCCGGCAGCAGCTAACGATGTGGCCATCACAGCGGTGGCTTTTGTTTTGGTACATCATTCATAGACATGCTGGATCACCCAATGCCGATGTAGCAACCAACGTGGGAGTGTCCCTTCTTGCCAGTATTCCTCCCATCACTCGACGTGGTCCAGGTTCCGGCGCAAGTACTGCAACTGTTGCTTGATCCCCCAACGCCGTACCTTTCCGGCAGGATAACGAATTGCCTGTTGAGCGATTGTCGCATCCAGAATCAGTTTGCTCTGGCGGTCCGACGCCTCTTCTTCAGATGCACTCCCTGAAACTGAGGGCGGTTCATCATCACCTTTTTGCTGCGACTTTCCTATTCCATCTGGTCGACTCTAAATGGCTGAGCTTTTTTTTATCTTTATACTTTACCAGCGCATCGATGACAGCACCATGAAATGCCTCAAAGACCGACGGCCCCATCCGCCTGCAAATCTCAGCAGATAACGAAGGGGCAAACGGCACATCCATCTGATAACCCGATAGCCCTACGAAATACTGACAATAGGGATATTTCTGGATCTGCAGGATAATCTCTCTGTCGGAAAGGCAGAGCTTGTGTTTAATGATTACCGCGCCAATGATCAGTCGGGCATCTTTTGCCGAACGACCCTGTGTGTCAAAGTCCCTGATAGTAACTTTCTGCCAATTCATCCCTGGGAATACACTCGCTCATTTTAACCCAGCGGTTGCTTTAATCCGGTGCTGTTTGAAAGGGCCAATCAAATTCAGCGAGAGGGATTTGTCTATGGCTGTGATATCGGATCATAGGTGCATGGCTTTTGGTGGATATGGCTCATTTTTCGAGCACCATTATACCTGATACGGTGTATTTACGGCAATAATATCAAAGAGTTATGGTTTATGAGCAGGCTCCACATAACATCTGAAGCCAGGGCCGATAGTTCAAATATCCCAAGCCGCCAGCTGACGGGGCGACGCTGTAGAGAAAGAGCAGAGTGTCCCACTCTGCCCGCGCCACTTGAACAAAGATATCGAGAGGGATTGGCATGCCTAGTCCCTCTTCATCTCGTATGCTGCTCTCTGTGGGCTGATGGGTGGTTTTCAGATAGAAGCCGAAGAACTGCAGATAGGAGAGGCCGATCAGCATGCCGGTCAGTGCCAGGGCGAGTGGATAAAACAGGAGAGCGTTGTGTTGACGAAAATCGTTGCATGATGTTGGCCAGTACTCGATTAAGGTAGCTCTGAACTCTTCAATTCTACCTTGATGGAGTACTAGGATCCTATGTTGCGGTCAGGCCAACATGATAGAGAAAATTGAATAGATATAAACCTCCAGCGGTCGGCTGCCGGAGGTTTTGGCAGGGTTTAAAACATGCCGGAATTAATCCACATGTGGGTGAAGATACTGGCTACATAGCCAAGACCGATGACCGGTGCCCATTTGAGATGCCCGAAGAAGGTGTAACGGCCTCTGGCCTGTCCCATCAGAGCAACGCCCGCGGCAGATCCCATGGAGAGCAGGGAGCCGCCGACGCCGGCTGTCAGGGTCACCAGCATCCACTGGCCCATGGACATGTCAGGCATCATGGTGAGCACAGCGAACATGACCGGGATGTTATCAACAATGGCTGAGAGCATGCCCACGGTGATATTGGCGGTGGTTGGACCCCAGTCGATGTACATCAGCTCGGAAGCCAGACTCAAATATCCGATGAAGCCGAGACCGCCGACACAGAGAACCACGCCGTAGAAAAAGAGCAGTGTATCCCACTCCGCCCTGGCTACTTTGTTGAAGATATCAAAGGCTACCGGATCACCCATCTGGCCTTCATGCTCAGGGTCTTCTGCTTTGCCATGATGGTCGATATGGGAGGTTTTCTTCAGGAAGTAGCCAAAGAACTGCAGATAGGCAAGACCTGTCAGCATGCCGATGACTGGGGGCATGTGTAAGAAGTTATGGAAGCTGACGGCGGTGACGATGGTTAGTAGGAAGAGCACAATGATGCGTTTGGCTCCCCGTTTCATTGCAACTGCGTTACCGCCTCCTGTGGGATGTTCATTCGGGACGGCAAAATGCATGATTGCCGCCGGCACCAACCAGTTAACCACGGAAGGGAGAAACAGGCTGAAGAAAGTTGTGAAGGAGACGACGCCCTGGGGTGTCACCACGGCTTTCTGCCATACCATCAGGGTGGTGATATCGCCGAAGGGGCTGAAGGCACCACCGGCATTGGCTGCTACTACAATGTTGATACAGGCGAGCAGGATGAATTTGTTATTGTCACCGCCCACTGCCAGCACTACGGCGCACATCAGCAATGCCGTGGTCAGGTTGTCTGCAACCGGTGAGATAAAAAAGGCCAGTACGCCGGTAATCCAGAAGAGTTGCCGGAATCCAAAGCCTTTGCCGACCAGCCAGGAACGCAGGGCTTCAAAAATACTGCGTTCGTCCATGGCGTTGATGTAGGTCATGGCCACCAGCAGGAAGAGCATCAGCTCTGCATATTCAAGCAGATTGTGGCGTACTGCGGCCTCCGCTTCGTGGTTGAATCCGTGAGAGGCATAGGCCCAGGCAATAATGGCCCAGATGAGACCCGCAGCGAGGATGACTGGCTTTGATTTGCGCAGGTGAGTGAACTCCTCAGCCATGACCAGTGCATAGGCCAGTATGAATATGGCAATACCGGTGAAGCCCACCCAGTGGTTGGTCAGGTCGATGTGGTTGCCGCCCTCTGCGGAAGCCAATGCCAGCCCTGGAAGGATCGCGAGTAGGATGAATAGATAATAGAACGCTTTGTTCACTGCGGTTGCTCCTTGTTCAGGGCTTTTTTTGCCATTTTTCTGGTCTATGTGCCTTTAAAAAATCCAAAAAATCAAGTCCATTCTACTTTATTGGCACCAAGTTATATCACTTTTATCCAGTGGGTTTTCTTTTGCATTCACAAAAACAGGTAATCCAGGGTGGATCGAAGTGCAAGTTGTCAATCCGTCCGTGGGGCGGAGGGATTGGCGGGTGGCTTCTTCCTCTGCTATCCGTGTGTCCCATTATCGGCTCTATCAGAATGCTTCAGGAGGTGGGATTGATTTGCCGGGATTGAGTATCCCTGCCGGATCGAACTGCTTTCGGATATCGTTCATCAGCCGCAGGGCGACCGGGTCGATCTCGCGGTCGATAAAGTCCCGTTTCTCCAAGCCGACCCCGTGCTCACCGGAGAGGGTGCCGCCGAGTCGCAGCACCAGATCGAACAGGGCATCGAGGCACTGATGGGCGCGGCGCATCTCATCCGGGTCATCAGAATCAGCCAATAGATTGACATGTATGTTGCCGTTCCCGGCATGTCCGAAGTTGACGATCTTGATGCCGGTTTCTCCTGACAGTTGGTCCAGTTCCTCTATCAGGTCTGGAATACGGGAAACCGGAACGACGATATCTTCATTAATTTTTTTCGGTGCCACATTGCGCAAGGCCGGTGACAGCGCTTTACGGGTACGCCAGAGACTAGCTGTCTCCTCTTTTGTTCGGGCGATATGAATATCGACGAGCCCTTCTACGCTGGCTGCTGTTTTTACCGCCTCGGCAGCTTTATCCAGGCCGTATGCCGGTCCGTCGACCTCAATCATCAACAATGCACCTGCTTCCGGAGGAAGTGCCAAATCAGAGTAGTTACGTACCATCTCTATGGCGGTGCCATCCATGAATTCCAACGTGCAGGGTGTCGTTGGTTGGGCCATGATGCTGGATACGGCTTGGGCAGCGGCATGCATATCTTTGTAGGTTGCCAGTAAGGTTGATTTTGCTTCCGCCAGAGGGGTAAGTTTCAGTACCGCTTCCGTGATCACTGCCAGGGTTCCCTCGGAGCCGATCAGAAGTCGTGTCAGATCGTATCCAACCACCCCTTTAGTGGTGATGACGCCAGTACGCATTTCTTCCCCGGCGCCGGTAACCGCCCGCAGGCCCAGTGTATTGTCCCTGGGGGTGCCGTATTTAACCGCCCGTGGACCAGCGGAGTTGTAGGCCAGGTTGCCCCCGACCGTGCAGATAGCGGCGCTGGTTGGATCAGGCGGCCAGAAAAATCCCCGTTTACCTGCTGCCTGTTGCAGCTCGGCATTCGTCACGCCGGGCTCGACGCGCGCAATGCGATTGGCCGGGTCTATTGCCAATATTCGATTCATTCTCTCCAGGGAGAGAATGACACCACCCCGGTCCGGCACCGTGGCACCGGTGGTGCCGGTTCCCGTGCCCCGGGGAATCAGGTTGATTCGCTCTCTGTTACAAAGCAGCAGTATATCCCGTACCTGCTCATGGCGGGTGGCAAAGACCACGGCTTGGGGCAGGGCGTGCCGGCGGCTGTTATCGTAACCGTAAGGCCAGCAGTCTCCCGGGTCTGTGAGTACCGCCTGTTTGCCGACAATGGCGCATAAACCCTTGCAGGCTTCGTCATTCAGCGGGGGGAGCTTCTGTTCAGATGTATTCAAAAACCTTTACTACCTGCTTCACGCCGCGCAGATACCTCACTTTCTCAACAGTGGCGTCGGCCTCCTGCGGCGTAACCAGGCCCATGAGGTAAACAACGCCACTTTCGGTAACCACTTTTACCCGGAATGGGTCAAATCCCGGGATTTTGATTTTGAACAACTGGGTTTTTGCCTTGGTGGTGATCCATGTGTCGGAAGCCTGCTGTGAAATGCCGGCATCAGGGCTAATCTGCACCTCGTTCACCACTCGTTTAACCTTTGAGATTTGGCCTACCAGTCCGGCGTATTTGCTGCGATAGCTTTCACTCTTCGCTTGACCTGTAAGCAGTACGACTTGATTAAAGCTGGTCGCGCTGAAGCTACCATGGTCAGCAAGGTCGGTGTTGGTATGGAGAATGTTCAGCGCCTTGAATTCAATGGTCTGGTCATCCAATGCGCTACCGCCGGAACGCCGGTCATGGGCTACTGAAGCGCCGGTTGCAACACCGCCTAGGATTATCGGCGCGCAACCTTGCAGTATGCCGAGAATCAGTGTGGTAGCGGTCAATAACAGTACGGTTGTTCTCATTGGATATCTCCGTTTCTAGATACAGGTTGCTGGTTGCCAGCCGATATTATCCGTCCATTGTACGTTTTTTGATACGCAACTTCTCAATAACACTGACGCAGCTGCCTCTCAGCTACCAAGGAGTTGCTGGTCGATAAGATCGCACAGGCAGTGAATAATCAGTAGATGAACCTCTCTGATGCGTATTTTTGAATCTGAGGGGACTTTGATCTCCACATCAGTTTCCCGTAGCAGTGTAGTAAGGCGACCGCCACTCTGACCGGTTACTGCAATCACTCGCATTTCACGCTCGTGTGCAGCTTCGACAGCGGCATTGGTATTTTCTGTGTTGCCGCTGGTGCTGATAGCCAGCAGAACATCCCCCGGGTGGCCTAGCGCCCGGACCTGTTTGGCGAAAATTTCATCGAGGCCGTAATCGTTGGCGATAGCGGTCAGGGTGGAAGAGTCGGTGGTGAGAGTAAGGGCCGGGAGTCCGGGGCGCTCCCGCTCAAAGCGGTTGATCATCAGGCTTGAGAAGTGCTGGGCGCTGTCGGCTGAACCGCCGTTACCGCAGCTGAGAATCTTTCCTCCTTCCAGCAGTCGCTGGACAACGAGTTCGGCAGCATCGGTTATTGGGCCTGCCAGTAAGGGTGTGGCATCTATTTTCAGCTGAATGCTGGCATTGAAATTTTCTTTAACACGGTCAATCAAGTTCATCTGAATGTATCCATTTGAAATGCGTCGGTAATCCACTCGATCTCTGCCGGGTGTTGTCCTGTTATTGCTACGACATCAAAGCGGCAGCTCATATCATGCTGACCGCAGCTGGTAAGATAGTAGTTGGCGGCGGTTATGATTTTTTGTTGTTTCGTTTTCGTTACGGTCTCAGCCGGGGAGCCGAAGGCGGTATTTTTTCGATATCGGACTTCGACAAATACCAGGTTTTTTTCCTGTTGCATGATCAGGTCTATTTCACCCCCGCGGCAGTGGAAGTTCCGGGTCAGCATGACCAATCCCTGCTGCTCCAGGTACTGTTTGGCCAGCTTCTCCGCCTTGATGCCCAATTCCATTTTAGGCCTGTGGGTGTTCATGGCAGGCTCCTGCGATTCTCTACAATGCTCTTTCTTCTGCCGGGCTGGTTGGCTTTTCGCTTTTGCTATCAGCTTCGTCTTCCTGTGGTTCTACTGCTTCAGTCTCGGCAGAAGGCATTGGTGTTTCACCAATGTCCAGATCCAGCCGTGGGGCGTAGCCGATAATTCGCGGTGTGCCCTTATGCATCTCTGCCCATACCAGCTGGCGGTGAATCTGGTTGATTTCGTCCAGATAGAGGTTGCCGGTTTTTCCGTCCAGGGTCTCCCTGGATGTTGTCTGCAGCCGGGCCAGATGCGGCAGTAAGCTGAAGCTGTCTATACCCATGGCATAGAGGCGGGGGTAGCGGCTTTGGCTTTCAGAGAGTGATTCTGCCAGATTTTCACGTGCAAGCGGTTCATTTCCTCCAGCAACCAGTAACCAAGGGATATCGGGAAATTTGATTCCCTCAAGATCCTGATCATCACCCGGTGCCGGTTTTCCCGAGTAGATGTGGGAAGTGCCATAGACAGGCAGTCCCGATGCATGGTGGAACTGGAGCTGAGGCCTTATTTGTCGCGCCTTTTGTGATTTGGCGACGAGGAAGATGAAATCAGCATCTTTCCGGAGGCGCGGCTCGAACTCCAGCTTTTTACCTAATAGTTGCTGCAAACCGCGTTTGCGGGCGTAACTTTCATCAATATTGAGCAGAGCCCGGATGGGCTTGGAGAAGTCATTCTCTTTGGCATTATACTTTTGATGTTCTGCGAGTAGCCCGCCAAGGCGCTCCCAACGGTCCCGGAAGGCCTCAAAAACGCGCTCACCCCAGCTCCCTCGGGGGGTGAGAACCACCGCTTGGGTGTGTCCATCGAGCCAGGCCCGTTCTGCCACCTGCCGGGCTTCATCTTCCGGGGAGAGGCCAAACTGGTAGAGATCCGCGGGAGGCGTCACCATCGGCGGAATCTGGTTCAATGCCAGTACCGGAACCTCGAGCTCCCCGGCGCGGGCCATCTGTGCAACACCCTCCTTGTTAAGCGGGCCGATCACCATCTCCGCACCGGCATCCACGGCCTGCTGATAGAGCGGCCAGGTGTCGGCACTGTTGCTGCTGTCATAAAAGGCCAGATACGGGCGGTTTTCGGCAGGCTGCTGGTAGTAGGCGGCCATGAAGCCTTCTCGTAGCGCCCGGGCGGCATTGGCGTAAGGGCCGCTCATTGGGAGCAGTATCGCCAGATGATTCGGTCGCCGATAGAGGGCTTTCAGTTTTTGGAAATAACCATCCAGCAGATCCGGCATGGCCGGGTGACTAGGGAATTTTTCGCGCCAGGCTTCGATCAGCTGCTGAATCTGGCGAGTGTCTCCGGCAGTGCCTTTGATAACACGGGCCAGCTCCATCCACCCACCCTGAATACCCGGGGGCGATGGCTGGAGCAGATCAAGAGCCGTATCTGTCAGGGCGGCCAGGGTCTGGAGAATGGCCATCTGATTCTCCAGGCGGGGCTCCAGCTCCTGAATCAACCGGTCTAGTTCGCTCAATTCACGGGCGCTCTCCAGCAGATTCCCCGACAGGCGGAAACCTTCGGCCCGGTCTTGGTGGTAGCGTTGGAGAAGTGCTACGGCGATTTCCGGTTGTGGCGCCTCCATCAGCAGCAAAAGTGCTTCATCCGGGCGGTTTCTCGCCAGGGCCATTTCGGCCACCAGCAGGCTTTTCTGAAAGTCGAGTTGGGGTAGTGCCGCAGTGTTGATTCGGGCCAGTAGTACTGTAGCTGCCTCGTTCTCTTCTGCCTGGAACAGATTTTCTGCGGCGCGTAACAGCAGAACTTGTCTGGCAGGTGGCTGGTTTTGTCTGGCAAGCTGCTCAAACAGTGCCGCTGCGCCAGCGTAATCCCCCACTGCCTTGAGGGCTTCGGCCTGCTGCATCAGCGAGTCGGCTTCAGACGGCACCTTCTCTCCCTCCGTGACCAGCGTCGAAGGGACACAGCCCGTCAGAAGCAGTAGCAGCAGAAGAAAAGAGAGGAAAATAGTTCGATTTGGTTGCATGGTGGCATTCAGGCAGGCACGATTGGGTGAATAAGTATCTTTTTTGAGGTGGGCCGTGTCAATCGAAAATGGTGTGCTTTATGTCGTTGCAACTCCAATTGGTAACCGTGGGGACATCACAGAGAGGGCTAAAGAGGTACTGAATGCGGTATCGTTGATCGCGGCCGAAGATACCCGGCATAGTCGGCCTCTGCTGAAAAGTCTGGGAATCTCCACCCGGTTAGTGGCCATGCATGAACATAACGAGCGCGAAATGCTGGAAAAGCTGACCCGGATGCTGCAACAAGGGGATACCCTGGCCTTGATCTCTGATGCGGGAACGCCTCTTATCAGTGACCCGGGTTTCCCTCTGGTAAGAACCTGTCATCAACTGGGCATCCGGGTTTCCCCCCTGCCAGGGCCAAGCGCTGCCATTGCCGCGCTCTCGGCAGCCGGGTTACCGACGGATCGTTTCCGTTTTGAAGGATTCTCTGCAAGAACATCCTCTGCCCGGAAAGGCGTATTTGAAACGCTGAAGGATGAGCCCTTAACGCTGATTTTTTATGAATCCAGTCATCGGATTCAGGCGTCGCTGGCTGACATGGCGGCACTGTTTGGAGAGGGTCGCCAATGTGTGCTTGCCAGGGAGTTGACCAAGCTGCACGAGACGATTATCCAGTGTACTTTGGGTGAGCTCTGTAGGCTGCTGGAAAACGACCCTGATCAGCGCAAGGGAGAATTTGTCATCCTGATTGCCGGCGCTACCCAGGATGACGAATTGCTGAGTCCTGAAGCGCTGCGGATACTCAAACTGCTGGTTGATGAGTTGCCGGTAAAAAAAGCCGCCGCCCTTACTGCCCGTATTACCGGGGAGAAGAAAAACCGCCTTTACCAGCAGGCATTGATTTTGCGCGGTGAGTGATGCTACCACTCCCACTTCTTACCTAGGGGGCCTCTGATTAATTCATGAATTGATCAGAGGCTCCTTAGTAACATCGCTCACCAGATTGCCTGCGGATCGATCATCCTTTTGTTGGTTTGATCCCAATTCTTGTGTGATCTCAAGGCCTCTGTCTTGAGGAGCACAATTTCAAGCATACCACCCTTACCGGTTGCTGGTATTTTTTTCGGGTCGATATTGTTAGGCAGACTGAAGCGCCGGTAGAAAGAGCCGTATGAACGTTCAACTCGTTTATAGTTTTTCTTCTCCTCTAATGGTCTCATCGCGATGCTCACTCTTGGTGGTGAGCATGCCATTTTCCATGAAAAGTTCGATTTTCTCGGGTTCCACGCCGGGAATATCGGCATGAATTACATATCTTTTCTCCTCCCTTTTGATATCGATTTGCCGGAATTCAATCACCACCGACGATATTGGCGGTGTCATCATGGATTGTCGGAAAGAATGGAAATCTGCTGTTCTTATTTTGCCATTGCTGCATGAGATGCCATGGGTTTCTGATAATAAGCGCTATTTTACGCTTCCTTGATCTCTTGTACTCCAACTATAAGTATGGCTCTAACCCAGGGAGAAACAAGTGGACTTAGCGTGTTTTCAGGTCGCTGATGGCCTATTGAAGCAGATGCTCCGGTTGGTATAAAGGATGCCATGTTCTGGTCGGCATCAGTCTGTAATTGAGTCAGGGGTGACAACAGACGACACCTCAATGCTAGAGTAAATGTTCACGAGGGGGCATGGTGTATTAATTATCCATATGCTGCCAGGAATCAAATTCTTGATTTATTTTGCTTCATGATGCACAAATGGCATGGCATTAAGTGTTCGGATGAAATAATCAGTTATGGAAGGCTTTGGTGTGCCTTTTATATGGAGACAGCCCTCCCTGGAGCGAAAAGGGTGACGATGTTTTTCCCTTTACCTCCGGACGGTTGCACCGGGCCGTTTGCCTCGTTTTTCTCGCCTTGCTTTATTATTACATCTGCTGCCTGCTCCCAAAAAAGCAGTACAATGGTCGCTGTCGAAACTGGAGAAAAGATCGAATTCTCTCTGGAATTAAAGCGGTTCTGCCTCTCGATTCAGGCGGCTATCCAAGGCACTGGGTATGTTGATGCCGTTGGCCGAAAACGGCGGCCCGGAATCCCAGTATCTGCAGGGTAAGATGAGCTCGAAAGGGTTGGGTCTCCGCAGGATTACGCCGCCATCTTTCGCTGGTACATGAAGCCTACCAGACAGGATCATCACCAAGCCAAAATATGCTGTTGTTTCTTTCTATGCCTATGGGCTTGGAGTGGCGAGGCTATGCCCAGGCTTCAATTATGGCCGGAGTGTGTCTATCAGAACACGTGCTCAATTTGCGGCCCCAAACTCTTGATCGTTTTCGGTTTGCCTCTTGCTTCCGTTCATTCAAGGGGCGTTTGTGTGTCGACTTGCGGTGAATGTGACTGCGGTAATGCGCACCCGGTAAAGCGGCTTTCCGTTTTACACTGCGGTAAGCAGAATCGGCCCAGACACTGCCATTACTGTTGCTCTCATCCAGCCGTTCCTCGAAGACCTGACTATCGTGAACTTCTGCTGATGTGATAGCGTACTTGCGAATGACCTTGTGCTTCCGGTCTATGCGGATGTTTTTTGTATCTATAGTGAATTTTATCATGCTTCATGGTCCAGTGGGCTTCAACATCCTTCTGACGGTGCTTGTTATCACTCCATGCCTCAAGGCTGCCCCCGGCTTTGATCTGCCTATTTTCCTCTCGCGTATTTACGTTGCCTGGGTGCTGGAACGATAGCGGCATCTACAATCTGTCCCTTGCGAGCACTGAAGCCTGCTGCATCAATCTGGATCAACAGCTCTGAAAAAAGTTTATCAACAAGGCCCCGTTCTTTCAGGCGCTCACAATATACCCAAACTGTTTTAGCATCGGGTACTTTACCCTCCGGGCTCAGCTCAAGAAAACGATAAAAGCTATAGCAATTCTGTATTTGGAACTCTGTTTGATCATCGGATAGATTGAATAAATGCTGTAGGACCAACACCTTGAACATCAGTACCGTACCGCAAGGTAGACGCCTACCTTTACTGGGACCACTGTTTTTATAAACTGAGCCCAGCAATACCCGAAAAACCTCCTAGTCTACGGTCCTTTCCAGCTTTGGCAGCGGGTCTCCCAGTTGATCAAGGAGTTCAAGTCGGTCTTGATGATCAAAAAACTCGGT
Source organism: Candidatus Vondammii sp. HM_W22 (assembly GCF_022530855.2). GTDB lineage: Bacteria > Pseudomonadota > Gammaproteobacteria > Chromatiales > Chromatiaceae > Vondammii. The sequence continues at coordinate 204,652 of NZ_CP099567.1, forward strand.
TGTATGGCTTTTATCAATAATTGCTTGAGTTGGTTACTATTATCGCTGATTTGGGAAGGTTTTTAGAGGTTCCCTTAAGCTTTCTTGGGGTATGAAGGGAGCGTGGTAGCAGACCCTACATCGCTGGATTCATTTAACGGTGATGGGGTATGGCCTAGTGCAGTTGCTGGGATTGTTGAACGGCAATCGTGTTCAGCAGTTGTGCCGTCATTCACCCTGGCGGCGGGACAATCCAATAACAGCAAGGCAAATTCGTAAGGGGGCTTGTAACCATTTTTCGCCATGTAACTATAAGGGAGTGGTGGGACTGTAAATGCAAAAAGTTCGAGCCGCTAAATTGGCTAGGAAGTGAATATGCAGCGAGGTATGAGTTTAGCTACTTGTAATAAGCGGCAGAATGATCATCGAGGGTTCGAGCTCGAGCGGCTGTGTCGCTCTAAACTCTAGTCATACATCACTCCATCAGTAATTTGGTTGGTTCGATCATAGAAGATAACGGAAGATCGCAACACAGGGTAGAAGGGATAACCCTCAATAAGCGTTATCTTTGGTGCTCCTTTAAATCTGCCTGTTCCTGGCGGATCTGTTTTAATCGGGCTGTCAGTCGGGCGCTGGTGTAATAGTCCATAGAGCGGTCCCGCAGGGCGATCTCAAGCTGCTGTATAGCTGATTTGTGAGCGCCTGAGAGGTAGTGAAATTCTGCCAGGTAATGGTGGCCACTGGTTTTATCTCCACTGTCACCGGCTGCCTGGGCGAGGAGTTTGTAGAGTGTGGCGTTGTCGCTGCGGCCAACCAGCTGTTGTTCCAGTAGTGTCCGGGCTTTCTGGGACTTTCCCTGCTCCAGTAGCGCCCGGGCGTAATAGATCGACAGCATATAACTGCCCGGATGAATTTCCAGCCCCTCTCTCAGGGTTTGTAGTCTTGCTTCAGGATGATTCGATCCTTTCTCTATTAGCGAGAGGGCTACGATATAATCGACCTGTTCAGGGCGTTTGTCGCGGAGCCGTTTGATCTGCTCTCTGGCCGCAGCGAATTCGCGGCCGGAGATGAGTGCCAGAACATAGCCATATCTTTGGCCATCCTCATTTCGAAACCGCCCCTCTTCGAGACTTTTGCGGTAAAAACGGATCGCCTCTTTTGGCTGTTCGAATTCAGCTGCCCGCAGTTGCGCACGGAGCAGGTGATACTCCAGACTACCGGCGCGTTGCCGGTAAGGGTAGGCATCGGCGCGACCGTGGGTATCGGCAATACGGTTGCTGGTGACCGGATGAGCTCTGAGGAATTCAGGCAACTTACCACTGTCGTATAGTCGTGACGCCTGGCCCATGCGCCAGAAGAAGGTTGGCATTGCCCTGGAATTAAAACCGGCTGCAGCGAGGGTTTTGATGCCGATATGATCGGCTTCCTCCTCGTTGGATCGGGTGAAGTTGATCTGATGTTGCAGCATGCCTGCCTGTATACCTTTGGCTGCCATTACCGCAGCATCCGGATTCTTCGATGCGGCGCCGATAACCAGCGCTGCAATGGTTAGTCCTGCTGCGGGCAGCGTCATGCGCTTGGTGGCATCAAATCTCCGTACTAGGTGCTGTTGCGTAATGTGAGCCATTTCATGGGCCAGCACGGAGGCAAGTTCATTCTCTGACTGGGTGGTTGTTATCAGCCCTGTATAGACACCTATGTGACCTCCGGGGCCGGCAAAGGCGTTGACTATCGGGTCATTAATGATGAAGAACTGAAAGTTATATCCGACGGTCTCGCTGTTTTCGGCCAGGCGATCGCCCAGTGACTGGATATAAGCGGTCATCAATGGATCTGAGACCACATCCATGGAGTTTCTGATACTGCGCATAAACGCCTGTCCAAGGCGCCTCTCTTCTGCGGGTGTCAGTATATTACCGGAGGGGGCGCCAATTTCAGGGAGTGGGATATCATCGGCAAGGCTTACCGGTATCAGGCTGTTCAGCAGGAATGCCAGGGAGACGAGCAGTGTCGCTCTTCTGGATGTAGGTGCTGCTGTATGGTGCTTGAACATGCTCTGAGAGACCGGCCTGACAGGATAAAGTTCAGTTGAGTTGGATGCGTTGTCCCCATGGGACCTTTTGTTTTCCCTTAATCAGCCATACCACATAAAAATTTGGCGGATAATCCGGAAACTTGCCTTCAGCATCTGTGAAATATATCAGGGTTTCAGGTTGTAAGCCCTGCTTCTCTATACATTCAAAGACCGGCGCAAAGCGGGCGCCACCTCCGCCCTTCAAGGCACGGGCAGTTCGAAGGTTTCCCAGGGCTCAAATACCCAGGGACCATCCTCTGCCAGAGCCGTATCGCAGGCCAGAAGCGTGATCCTTGTACGTAACTGCCCTTTGATGGCATTGATCTCTGAGAGAAACCGGGCAAAATCCTCTTCGCCGATAGAGCCGCTGATATTCAGCGCGACCACCAAGTCGATCTGATGGCTGCGCAGTATGTACTTTCCCGAGCATCGCGGGGGGCGCATATAACTGTAATCATCCTGGAGAGATAATGGGCAAGCAGCATGCGCCAGGGCAGATGGGGTTGCAGCAGGTGATCGATTATCCTGGTTAATGAACCGCCCAGTTTTCCCGCCTGCATTGCAGCCCCCGCTATGCGCTATTGCCACTGGATGCTGAGCGTCTCCTGCTCATGGGTGTCAAGGGTAGTGGTGCCGACCGTCCTCCCGTGTTTTCATCTGTTTCGAGCTGGCTACTGTCGCCTTCAGATGGCTTTTCATGTGCCAGCATGAACTCGGTTTCATTGAGGTTCAAGGCATCCACGTACTCCGGATTGTAGTAGAACTTTCGGGCATCTGTCGGTGTGGTGATGCACCATTCAGGATCGGCTAGCTCCATCGGCAGACGCATTACCAGGGCGCCCAGAAACGGTTTGTCCAGGATCAGTTTGGTTTCAATGCTGCTGGAGCTCAAGATCTATCGTCTGTAGTACGCATGCAAAATATTTCCCGGATCATAAAACGCTCTACTCGAACAGCATTACATTCGATATAGCCTGGGCCCATTGGGCAAATTGGGGTGCCTCGAAAAGGGTGTTTCCTATGGCCCGGTGCATATCCGAAACCAGCATTACTCCCATTTCGTGTTGTGGAAAACGGTTGGCATAGATCAGAATGTTGTCGATGATTTTTGTCCGTTCTGGAGTGTCCTAGGAGCGGATGGCTCTTCCCACCAGGGCGGCAGCAATCGTATACTGGAGATCAATCTCGCTGGGTGCCGGTATCTCTTCACCTGCAATAATGGCATCCAGGTCGGGCATCTGATCGATACTGTTGATGAAGGCGTGGAGTTCTATGCCTGCCGCCGGGCTTACGCAGGCCTGGAGCGTTTCCTGAAGCAGGTCAGGGTGTTCAATGAACTTGTTCAGATCACTGTGGGCAAACTCCCAGGGGCGTGGTGATGGGAACGCCACCGGATTGTGGGCTGGATCGGAGTCGAACAGCAACTCAGGCCGAGAAACCGCAGGAAGGCGATGATCCGCTCATCAGATTTGATCACGGTAGGCCCAGTCGTCCAGGCTGGGTATCCACCTCGAAATGGGAGAAGCGATTGGCCAGGGGCACCGGCATGGTGTAGGTAACACTCTGTCTCCCTGGCGGTTGCCTGCGGCAGAAATCGCCCTGCCGTCCGGGTATCCGATACTTTCCCAGATGGTGGTCGAGAACCAGCTGATAGGCTGCCGCGGAGACGGAGGGGGGGGTTGCCGAGGTGATCTCATCCAGGAACAGAATTACTTTAAGGTGATGGCCTTCTCTTGGGCTTTATGTTTGCAAGGCTTTGATGTTGAAGTGAAGACTTTACTTTGCGGACCATTTTATCATAAATAGCTTATTAGTTCATGTTTATCATGATGGTTATAAATAATTCAGGGGCGACTATATCAAATAAGTTCAATCATCCCCTTACGTCCATATCCACCTGACCGGAGATTTTCCGCCGGACATGTGACCAAGAGACGCCTGCGCTCAACACGCCCACCAGGACTAACTCAACGATATAACTCATAATCCGCAGATTACTGGCATCCAGACCACTCACGTCGACCAACAGCCAGATCAGTAGCCCAAAGAAACCAACAGCCAGGATAATACTCACAAGACCCAGGGAACGGAGTGTCGCCCGAATCAATATAGTCCAGCCAATCAATAGCACCAAGCCCAAAAAGGGTTTCAGAATATTGAAACTGGCAAAGTCAGCCAACAACTTCTCAATTGCCCAGTGATAGTAAGAGTAACTCTCGGGGTTATAAGTGGTGAAAATAACCACCACTGCCAGCAGCAGTCTGAACAGAAAACTGCCACCGCTAAAATATCTTGATGCCATCTTGCCACTCCTGTTGAGGTTAGTGCTACACCTGCAACCGGCTTATATCACACAACCTGCAGCCACTTTAGCCTTTCTTCTCTACCACCTGAGGTTTACGTACCCGGATAGACAGATCACGGAGCTGGGCCGCACTCACTTCGGAAGGTGCCGAAGTTAGCATACAGGCTGCAGTCTGCGTCTTCGGGAATGCCATCACTTCGCGGATGGAGTTGGCGCCAACCAGCAGCATCACCAGACGATCCAGGCCGAAAGCGAGACCTCCATGCGGCGGGCAGCCGTAGTTCAGAGCTTCAAGCAGGAAGCCAAACTTCTCCTTAGCCTCCTCTTCATCTATACCCAACAGGCGGAACACTTTCTGCTGAACTTCGCTACGATGAATACGGATGGAACCCCCACCAACTTCAGTGCCATTGATCACCATATCGTAAGCCCGTGAGGTACAGGTACCTGGATCACTGTCGAGCAGCCCCAGTTGTTCCTCTTTCGGAGCGGTGAATGGGTGATGCAGCGCATTCCACCGGTCGGCCTGGTCGTCCCACTCGAACATGGGGAAATCCACCACCCAGAGAGGGTGCCAGCCGTCCGCCATCAAGCCGCTATCCTCACCCAGTTTCACCCGGAGGGCGCCAAGTGCCTCATTGACGATCTTCGCCTTGTCCGCACCGAAGAAGATCAGGTCTCCATCTTCAGCTCCGGTGCGCTTCATGATTTCATCTACCGCCTCGTCGGGCAGGAACTTGAGGATCGGGGATTGGAGTCCCTCACGCCCTTTAGCCAACGCATTGACCTTAATGTAGGCCAGGCCTCTGGCGCCATAGATACCGACAAATTTGGTATAGCCGTCGATTTTCTTGCGGGTCAACTCGCACCCTTCCGGCAATCGCAGTGCAGCTACACGACCATCAGGGTCCTTTGCCGGCCCGGAGAAAACCTTGAAATCGACATCCTGCATCAGGTCGGCAACATCAACCAGCTCCAGGGGACAGCGCATATCAGGCCGATCTGAACCAAAGCGGCGAACCGCCTCTTCAAAGGTCATGCGCGGGAAGGGATTGGGAAGCTCATCGCCCAGTACCTTCTTCACCGTCTGGCGGATCATCTCCTCCATCATCTCCATGATGCTGTCTTCATCGATAAACGAAGCCTCGACATCGAGCTGGGTAAATTCCGGCTGGCGGTCGGCGCGCAGATCTTCATCACGGAAACAGCGCACCACCTGATAGTAGCGATCCATGCCTGACATCATCAGCAACTGCTTGAACAGTTGTGGAGACTGAGGCAGCGCAAAGAAGTGGCCGGGATGGGTGCGTGAAGGCACTAGGTAATCACGTGCGCCCTCGGGCGTCGCCTTGGTTAGCATCGGCGTCTCTATATCGAGAAAACCGTTGCCATCCAGGTAGCGCCGCAATTCGCCGGTAACCTCAGCCCGCAGGCGGATATGCTCCAGCATCTCAGGACGGCGCAGATCAATATATCGGTAGCGCAACCGCACCTCTTCAGAAACCTTCTCGTGCTCATCTAGTTGAAACGGCGGTGTACCCGCGCTATTCAGCACCTCCAGGCTGAGACCCAGTATCTCGATCTCACCCGTTAGCATATCCGCATTCACCGTCCCTTCAGGACGGACGCGCACCCGGCCCTTCACCCACAGGACGTATTCATTACGCACCTGCTCGGCTGCAGAGAAAACTTCCGGCAAGTCAGGATCATAAACCACCTGCACCAGACCTTCGCGATCACGCAGGTCAATAAAGATCACACCGCCGTGGTCACGCCGACGATGGACCCAGCCGCAAATCTCCACCTCCTGATCGATATGGGAGGCATTCAGATGTCCGCAATAGTGGGTACGCATTAAACTGGTTCCGCTGGCAAGAGATTGTCCGTGAATAGGGGCCGCAACTAAGGCTTTTTATTCCTGGGCCAGCCTCCAACTGAAAGATGTGGCCGAGGATACGGCCAGTGAAAAGCGGGAATGTTACGGTTTAGGCTCTTCTGACGCAAGCTCTGAGATGGTTTTTTGAACATCCGGTACCACAGCACCCATGGACATGAGCATTTTCAGACCGTCATCCACGCTCATATCCAACTCCACCACATCTTCCCGGGGCACCATGACAAAATAACCGCCGGTGGGATTTGGCGTGGTGGGCACATAGATATTGATCACATTCTTGCCCGTTTTCTCCTGGGCCTCGCCCCTATCGATTCCGGTCAGGAAGGCGATGGTCCAGAGTCCACGGCGTGGAAACTCCACCAGCAGCACTTTACGGAAAGATTGGCCCGCACCGGAGAACATGGTCTCCGCCAACTGCTTGGCTCCGGAGTAGACAGATCGAACCAGGGGAATGCGTGCCAGAAGACGCTCCCAGAGGCCAACTAGGGTGCGGCCAAAGAGATTAGTTACCAGAGCACCGGTAACAAGTAAGATCAGCACCGACAGCACCACCCCAAGGCCGGGGATGGCAAAACCAACTAGGCTTTCAGGCCGGTAGGCCTCGGGAATCAGCAGCAGACTACCATCCATCCAGCTAACCAGCAGGCGGACAACTAGCAGAGTGACACCTAGCGGCACCCAGACCAGCAACCCCGCAATCAGACAACGCCGCAGGAAACTCATAGAGCCGCAGATCAATCGCAACCGGAGCATCCGCCGGTACTGCAGGTAGGTGCTGGCTTCGACTTCCCCCCCCCGGTTTCATGCAGATTCTTTTTGCTGCCGCTCTTGAAATCTGTCTCATACCACCCCTTCCCTTTCAAGCGAAAGCCAGCGGCGGAGATTAGTTTTTTCAATGCGTTTTCGCCACATTCGATGCACTTTTTGAGTGGTGCATCACTCATTTTTTGTATCGCCTCCAGTTCGTGACTGCAGGACTCACAACGATACTCATATATCGGCATAATCAGTTCCAGGCAATGTAAAATTCTGGGGATTCTAACATAGATGAGAGCTTCCGTAGCAATCACTCCAGGCCGACAAGACACACCTCAACACTTGGCTTACGAGTCTCCTTCCTGCGAATCTCGTCCAAAAGTCTGACCGGTCGGGCATGTTCATCCTCGGGCAGGCCAAACTGAATAAACAGTTCAACGCGTTTAAGCAACTTCTCCAGCAACTGATCGCGCTGATGGAGATAGAGCAGGCTATCGGCCAGATGGTGGGAATCAGGTAGATTCAATTCCACAATGCGCCACTTAGGTGACTAAAAAGACATGACAAATGTGCCTTCGATTTCGTGATGAGTTTTGGGACATCCCTATCCCCAAAACGCCCCGGTCTTCGACAGCCTGTTATTGCCCTGGCCGACAGCGGATGTAGGAAGATAGGGGCAGTTGCCGGGACGCTGCCATCAGGTAATACCTGCAAAAGTGAAACCGGCATCATCCACCGCCTGCGCAATCATCCCATCATCATCCACACCATCCACCGTCACTAGACCACTCTCCAGCACAACGCTGACCGTGGCACTAGGTGCTGCAGACTTGATCGCCTGCTCTACCGAGCTGACGCAACCGCCACAACTCATACCTTCAACTTTATATATCTTAGACACAATCACATATCCTTTTATTAGCACAAAAGCATATCCTCCAGCGCCCGAATAACCCCATGCAAATGCTGACTGGAGGGTATGGTCATGCCCTCCAGTCCCCGGACTTATAAAAACTGACACGCTTTAACTTCTGCTACTGCGCCAGCGACGCAGCAGCAGTGAATTGGACACCACACTCACCGACGACATCGCCATAGCGGCACCGGCAACCACCGGATTAAGCGCGCCCGATGCGGCCAGCGGAATTGCAATCAAATTGTAGATCAGGGCCCAGAACAGATTCTGCTTGATCTTATTGTAGGTTGCATAAGAGATTGAGAGTGCATCGGCTATCAGCAAGGGATCACCCCGCATCAGCGTGATGCCCGCAGTATGCATCGCCACATCGGTACCTGTCCCCATGGCTATGCCGATGTCCGCCACAGCCAGAGCCGGGGCATCATTGATACCGTCACCCACCATCGCCACAACGCCACCCGCCTGCTTCAACTTCTCTATTTCAGACGCCTTATCTTCCGGCAGCACCTCTGATATGACCTGGTCAATACCCACTGCATCGGCCACCATCTGGGAAGCATAGCGATTGTCTCCGGTCAGCATCACCGTCAGCAATCCCCGCCTCTGCAGCTCGGCAACCGCTTCGGCTGCACCCTCCTTGACCGGATCGCTCACAGCAATAAACCCCAACAGCTTCTCGGCTGCTGAATTATCCGTCACCCACATCAGCGTGCGCCCTTCGGCCTCCAAACCATCCGCTTCCGGTCCCAGTGATCCAAGCCCGATATTGTGTTCTTGCATCAGACGCCGGTTTCCAACCAGCAGGACTCTTCCGTCCACTTGGGCGGAGAGGCCCCGGCCAGGAAGGCTGGTGAACTCAGTCACCGGTAATAGTGACAAACCACCAAGCTGGCTCCGGTCAAGAACCGACCTGGCGAGAGGATGCTCACTTCCCTGCTGGGCGGACGCCGTCAGCTGAAGCAGACGGGCATCATTACCATCAACGGCAACAACCCGCTCCACACTAGGGTGCCCCTGTGTCAGAGTGCCGGTTTTATCGAATACCACGCTATTACTGTGATGGGCACGCTCAAGCGCTTCTGCGTCTTTAATCAGGACACCATGGCGGGCAGCCACACCGGTACCCACCATCAAAGCGGTAGGGGTGGCCAGTCCCAGAGCACACGGGCAGGCAATCACCAACACAGAGACAGCCGCGAGAAATGCCGTTTGCAGATCGTTTCCAATCAGCCACCACCCCAGAAAAGTGAACAGAGAGATAACCGCGACCACGGGTACAAATACAGCCGAAATCTGATCCACCATCTTCTGCACCGGTGCTTTACTGGCCTGGGCATTTTCCACCAGACGAATGATCCTCGATAGCGTCGACTCCACGCCTACGGTTGTGGCTTTAATCCGCAGCATGCCCTCACCATTGACTGAAGCACCGGTAACGGTATCGCCCACTCCTCTGGAGACCGGAAGTGATTCCCCGGTAATCAGTGACTCATCCAACTGACTTTCACCTTCCACAATCACTCCGTCAACCGGCACTCTCTCACCAGGACGGACGATCACTATTTCATCCTGCGCCACACTCTCAGCAGGGATCTCAATCAAAACGCCATCGCGCTCAACCTGTGCCAGTTCCGGCCGCAAATCCATCAGCGCCCGGATTGCCGAGGCGGCGCCGCGTTTGGCTCGACCTTCCATCCACTTGCCGAACAGCACCAGAGTGATCACCATGGCGGCCGCTTCAAAATAGAGGTGCCCGCCGGCGCCACCGGCCAGGGTTACCCAGGTGCTCAGCCCCCAGGCGGCGCTGGTACCCATCACCACCAGCACATCCATATTACCGGTACCACCGCGCAACGATTTAAAGGCGCCCTCATAAAACCGACCGCCGAGCCAGAACTGCACCGGGGTTGCCAGAGCAAACTGCCACCAGGCAGGCAGGGTGGCATCGATACCAAACAGCATCAGCAGCATCGGCATGGCCAGAGGCAGGGTCAGTACTATGGCAATAACAAGCTGGATAACCTCTCGTCTGGCACGCTGTTGTGCTTTCGCCTCCAGCACCGCCTGCTGTTCCGCAGCTGTTGCTGCGGGCTCGGCAACGAATCCGGCTTTGGCTACTGAATCGATCAGCAACTCCAGTGAGACGACACCGGAAGGCGCTGTCACTGTCGCCTTCCCTGTTGCTAGGTTGACCACGGCACGTTCAACACCCGGCAGACGTGACAGCACCTTCTCCAGGCGGCCGGAACAGGTGGCACAGGTCATACCGCTGATCAGCAGATCAACCGTTTCAGATGGCACGGAAAAACCCGCTTTACTAATTGCCGTCACTACCTCGCCAGCAGAGATGGCTCCCCTATCAAAATCGACAGTGGCATTGTTAGCTGCAAGGTTGACCCGGGCATCCTTCACTCCTGACTGCTTGTTGAGCACGCGTTCCAGGCGTGTGGAGCAGGCCGCGCAAGTCATCCCTTCTATCGGCATTTTGAGGCTTGAAAGTGTAATTTCACTCATGCAGTAATGTCCGTCAGACTGGTCAGTCTTTGACCGCAATTAGGTGGGGACGGTTCAATAAATATCAATTAGGCCAAACAGAAACAGAGCTGGATACAGCAAGATTGAATTAGTTACTAACTTTATCGCTGGTTTGGGAAGGTTTTTAGAGTAAGTTGGACTTTATCCATGGCTCTATTCATAATTACCCACTTTAACAATAACAGCTCTATTCGATCAGGTATTGTCCTAGTAAAATTCTATGTTATTGTAACCCAGTGATGCAAATGAGGAACCTGCCACCCGGCAGATATCCAGGAGTAGCCCCTTATGGCACTGCGTTTAAAGAGCCAATGGCATAAAGAAGAGGCCGTCCGTTCGCTGGAGGAGATTGGCGGAGCCATCGCCTTCAATGCTTGGCGTATCGCCATGGACAGAGCTATCATCCTCCATGGGGAAAAGTTTATTTATGAGAGTGACCAGCAACGGCTTGCTGTCATTTCTGAGTACCTGATCTTCCAGGCCCAGGCTGTCGAGCGCATGACCCATGAACAGCTCGAACTGGAAGAGCGCAGAACTTTGATCACCAGCCTAGTCCTGAAAATGGCTGACCACCTGGAAAATAATAGTGAAGATCTGCTGGGTCCAGGAGATTACAAATCGCCTTTCATTGAACGCTTCAACCAGCGATCTGAAAAGTATTCGGAACTGGGCTTCACCAGTGACGGACCCAGCTACTCTTTCTTGCGCCATCTTGGCTTTGAGATTCAACAGATAATGGGGGCCAGCCAGGATAACCGATGGGTGATAGACCAAGTGATGGACAAGGATGGTCCGGAGCTTTACAAACAGTTTGAACGGGTGGTCAGAAGTCTATTTATGTAACAATGGGGCACATAAAAAATTACCTTATCAAGTAAATGGTCAAAACCGAGTGGCACTTTGTTGGTGTCTAATAGTCCAATCCCTATCTGTATTTGAGGCTGTCGATAAATAAATAATTTTTAGGATGGCAAAGCATGAGAAAGAGCAGATTAAGTTAGGTACAACCTAAAGGTTGATTAATCGAGCTATTTGTAGCGAGTACAACAGTATGAACAGCTGCCTCTTTGGTTGGCGTCAGTAAAACAACGGCGGGATATTACTTTCATCGACTCAGACAGGTTATCCATGACCACAGTGGGCATTTGGAATTGCTGGACGGAGAATATAGAAGCAGATGAAAGTTATTTTGGTGGTAGGCGCAAAGGGAAAGGAGGTCGAGGTGCGGTCGGTAAAGTTTTGGCTTGCTAGCGCAACGGTAAGGTATTTACCGTTATTATCTCCGATGCTGAAGGTCAACATTAATGCCGATCATTAGGCAACAGGTGAAGCCTGACAGTGTTGTTTGTTTATGCCGACACATGGAGAAGCTTTAATGCATTAGATGTCTCAGAATTTAAGCACTTATCGAATAAATCACAGTAAGTTAGTTCGCAAAATCAAGCATAACCATATTAACGGGATAGAGAATTCTTGGAACCAGGCAAAGCGACATATGCGTCAGTTTAACGGCACACCAAAAGACCATTGTCATCTCTTTTTGAAGGTGTTGTGAATGGCAATTTAACAGCAGTGATCCAAAAAGTCAGTTGAAACAACTGAGTCAATGGCTTAAAGACAAATTTAGCTGATTAAACTAGTGACAGCTCCCGGATGACTGTCCAAAATTGGCCGAGAATATAAGATCTATAAGGTCAGATTCTCCGCCTGATACTTCAGAGGCTCCTAAGTTCTTAAAGCTCTCTGCAGGGTGAGTATTATCGAGTCGATAGCACGCCTGCTAAAGTGCCTCAGAGGCAAAATCTGCAAGCCTGGAACGCTCCCCTCGAAGCAGGGTGATATGCCCGCTGTGTTCCCAGTTCTTGAAGTGATCCACGGCGTAGGTCAGGCCGGAGGTGGTCTCTGTCAGGTAGGGGGGTGTCGATCTGTGCGACGTTACCGAGACAGACGATTTTGGTGCCCTGGCCCCGCGCGGGTGATCAGGGTCTTCATCTGTTTTGGCGTGGGGTTCTGCGCCTCATCCAGGATGATATATTTGTTCAGGAAGGTGCGTCCCCGCATGAAAGTTGAGCGAGTGGATACGGATTCTTGAGCGCAACAGGTCATCGGTTGCCGCGCGCCCCCATTTGCCTCCTTCGGTCTGAGTGAGTACCTCCAGGTTATCCATCAGTGCGCCCATCCAGGGTGTCATCTTCTCCTCCTCGGTGCCGGGCAGGAAGCCGATATCTTCGCCTACCGGCAGGTGACGCGGGTCATGATGATTTCGCGATAGATATTCTGGTCCAGGGTCTGGGCCAGTCAGGCAGCCAGCGTCAGCAGCGTTTTGCCGGTTCCTGCGGAACCCAGCAGGGAGACGAAATCGATATCCGGATTCATCAGCATGCTAAGGGCGAAATTCTGCTCACGGTTCCGCGCGGATATGCCCCAGACGGAGTGCTTCTGCTGGCGGTAGTTTTCGGTTAATTCGATAATTGCCGCATCATCCTCGCGGCTTTGCACCGTGGCCTCAAATCCATTTTCACCCTCCATGAACAGGCATTGATTGGGATACCAGTTTTCCACGTCGGCCCCTTTGACCCGGTAGAAGGTGCGTCCCTCCTCCTGCCATGAGTCAATCTCCTTGCTGTGATTGTCCCAGAAATCTTTTGGCAGCTCCTGCTCTCCGCTGTAGAGCAGGGTGACATCGTCCAGTACCTTGTCGTTGTAGTAGTCCTCTGCCCGGATGCCCAGCACGGCGGCTTTAATACGCAGGTTGATATCTTTTGATACCAGCGTGACGTTGCATTCCGGGTTATCTTTTTGCAGCGCCAGTGCGGTCGCCAGAATGTCATTGTCAGGGGTATGTCCGGGCAAGGAGTCAGGCAACAGGTTCTCCAGCAGCCGGGTCTGGAAAAACAGTCTGCCATGTTCCCCTGTGTTGCCGTTGCTTGGCGCCGGCAGTGGCAGGCCGGAGTCAATCTGCTCCTTGCTGGCTCCCGACATCAATTCATCCAGAAAGCGTGAGGTCTGGCGCATATTGCGGGCGACTTCCGACATGCCTTTCTTGGTCTTGTCCAACTCCTCCAGGACGACCATGGGGAGGAAAATATCGTGTTCCTGGAAGCGAAAAATAGAGGTGGGGTCGTGCATCAGTACGTTGGTATCAAGGATTAAAGAGGCACTTGCTCCCGTTATTTTCGTTCATCGGTTATTTTTCTGCCTTATTCAACGCTTTGACGGCTTCCAGTACTTCATCCACATGTCCTTTTACTTTCACCTTTCTCCACTCTTGGCGCAATATGCCTTCCCGGTCGATAAGAAAGGTGCTTCGTTCTATGCCCCGTACTCTTTTGCCATACATATTTTTCATTTTGATGACATCGAAGGCATTGCAGAGAATTTCGTCCGGATCAGCGATCAGGTCAAACGGGAATGACTGCTTGCTCTTGAAATTTTCCTGGGCTTTTATCTTATCCCGGGATGCGCCAAGAATAACGCAGGACTGGCGACGGAATTTGGCAATGGCTTCGCTGAAATCACGCCCTTCCAGTGTACAGCCGGGGGTACTCGCCTTCGGATAGAAGTAGAGCACCAGAGGTTTGCTCAGATAATCGGACAAATTTACCTGCTTATCCCCGGTAATCTGCAATTCGATATCGGGTATTTTTTTATCGATGGTTGGTTGAGTCATGTTAGTTCACGATTTCACGGGTTCAAGAATGGCATCCAGATTCATGCTGTCACAGAATTCCATGAACTCATCACGCAGTGTCGCGATATGGACATCAGAGGGGATGCCCACGGTCATGTGGACGGCAAACATGGGGGTTCCTGTATGGGCTGCTGCATAGCTGCTGGTCATCAGGTCTTCTATGTTGATTTTGCGCTGGGAAAAGAAGCTTGCCAGACGATGGACAATGCCTGGGTTATCAAGCGAGACTACCTCGACGCCATAAGGCAGGAGCCTGCCACTCGGTGCACGCTCTTCCGTGCGTTTGGCGGTAATGGTCAGCCCCAGTTTCTCTCCCAGGCCGGTGATGGCATCTTCCAGTTTTGTCAGGGTGTTCCAACTGCCTTCAATCAGCAGCAGGATGGCGAACTCCCCACCGAGAACAGTCATTCGACTGTCGGCGATATTGCAATCATAATCCAGAATGATTTTTGAAAGCTCGTCAACAATTCCCGGGCGGTCCTTACCAAGGGCGGAAATAACCAGATAGTTCTTGACAGACATCGATTCTCGGGGCTCCTTATCAATTATATTGATCGCTGTTGAAGAGTGTAGCCTCCTGATGACCCCCTTGTCTCCCCTTATGGACGGGTAAACGGATGCATAAAGTTATTGATAAGTTGCTGAATCTCTTGTCAGCCTCTTGGGTAGCGATTTAGAATGGGCGATTAAAGCCTGTAATTGGGAGTTTATGCATGTTTCAAGGCAGCTTTGTAGCGCTGGTTACACCCATGAGAGAAGATGGCAGTGTCGATGACGAGAGTCTGAAGGCGCTGGTTGGCTGGCATGTCGAGCAGGGGACCGATGGTATTGTGGCCATGGGAACCACGGGAGAGTCCGCCACCCTCGATGAAAAAGAGCACTGTAAGGCAATAGAGCAGATAATTGACTATACTGCCGGCCGTGTTCCCGTCATTGCCGGTACCGGTGCCAACTCCACTACCGAGGCTGTACGGCTCACTCGCTGTGCCGAGCAGGCGGGTGCCGATGCCTGCCTGCTGGTAACTCCCTACTACAATAAACCTACCCAGGAAGGGCTGTACCTGCATTTTAAAGCGGTGGCTGAGGCGGTGGACATTCCTCAGATGCTCTACAATGTGCCGGGCCGCACTGCCTGCGATATGTTGCCGGAGACGGTGGGTCGGCTCTCTGGAATAGCCAATATTATCGGTATCAAGGAGGCTACCGGGCTGTTGGATCGGGTCTCGCAGTTGCGCGAACTCTGCGGCGATGAATTTGATATCTTCAGTGGGGATGATGCGACATCAAGGGAGTTTGTGCTGGCAGGAGGGCAGGGAACTATCTCGGTCACGGCCAATATCGCGCCCGCCGAAGTGCATCAGATGATAGCGGCAGCTCTTGACGGCGACACCGGGCGCGCAGAGATGATTGATAAAGCAATTCAGCCACTGCACACCAATCTATTTCTCGAAGCCAATCCGATTCCAGTCAAGTGGGCACTCCATGAGATGGGGCGTATACCCACCGGTATTCGTCTGCCCCTGACCTGGTTCGCCGATGAATACAGGGATACTCTGCGGCAAGCCATGATACAGGCCAGTGTGCTACAGAACTGAATTGAAAACTCACACTAAAAACAGGTTAACTGCTTAAATGTCATCTAAATTTTTCAAACTGCTTGTCTCATCCGTTGCCGTTGGTCTGATTGCCGGCTGTGGTGCCCTGTCCAGTGTTGACGATGTCCTGCCTGACCGGAAAGTGGAGTACAAAAAGGCCAAGCAGTCGGGTAATAATCTTGAGATCCCGCCTGATCTAACGAAAAGTTCTATCAACGATGAACTGGTGATACCTGACTCGATCAATGTCGGCTCTGCGACACTTTCCAGTGTCATGGAACGAGAGCGCGTCCAGGGGCGGGTGGCAACCCGTGCCGGCGTGTTGCCAGAAATTAAGGATATTGAGGTCAAGCGGGATGGCGATCAGCGTTGGCTGGTGATTCGCGGAAGTTCGGACGATGTCTGGTACAAGACCGTGGGATTTTGGCAGGAGAACGGAATTTTGCTGGAACAGCAGGATCCCAGCGTGGGTATTATCGTAACCGATTGGCTGGAGAACAAAGCGGATATCAAAAGTGACTTTATTACCGATAAAATCCGCAGTGTTTTCGATGGCGCCTACTCGGCATCCACCCGCGACCAATACCGTGTCCGCATCGAGCCGGGCGAGGCTTCAGGTACAACGGAGCTCTATCTGACCCACCGGGGGATGCAGGAGGAGATTATCCAGGAAGGTGGTGGTGGTGTTGAGCGGACAGTCTGGAATCCCCGGGAGACAGACCATGGTCTTGAGGCGGAGATGCTGCGCATGCTAATGGTCTACATGGGTGTGGCAGACCAGAAGGCGAGCCGCTCCCTGGCGGCGAATGGTGCTTCTCAGAAGTTCCGGTCGACATTGAATCGCGGTCGCGATCAGGTTTCTCTGGTGATTGATGAAGAGCGTCCACGTGCCTGGCGACTGACCGGTGTGGCTCTGGACCGGGTCGGCTTTTCCGTTGAGGACCGTGACCGCCAGAAGGGCATCTACTATGTCCGCTACAACGATCCTATGAAAGATGTGGAAGAGCTGGGATTACTCTCCAAGCTGGCTTTCTGGCGTGACAGTGGCAGAAATATCGATAAAGAGAATCAATATCAGGTCTCTTTGACGCAACAAGGCAATACCACCCAGGTGGTTGTTTTAAACGAGAACGGTGAGAGAGATAACAGTGAGACAGCAATGCGCATTCTGACACTGTTGAATGAGCAGATTAAATAGCGGTACCGGACGAGATCTGCAATGCGTTTTGCCTCGTTGGGCAGTGGAAGCCGGGGTAATGCCACCCTGGTAGAGGGCGGAGGCACCCGGCTGCTGCTGGATAATGGCTTTGCCGCCAGGGAAGTGACGCGGCGGCTGGAGTTACTGGATGTTGCGGCGGATACGCTGGATGGGATTCTGGTTACCCATGAACACCAGGATCATATCCGCGGTGTGGGCGCTCTGGCCCGCCGTTATCAGATACCCGTCTGGATAACCCACGGAACCCATCGGCTGGACCGATGCGGGCAGCTTCCCGATCTTCGGCTTATTCATAGCCATCAGGATGCCTTCACTGTAGGCGGTCTTACTGTGCAGCCTTACCCTGTACCCCATGATGCAAGAGAGCCGATACAATTCGTTTTCCAGGATAAAACGTCAAAGCTTGGAATTCTGACCGATGCCGGCAGGGTGACACCCCATATATTGGAGATGCTGGTCGGTTGCGATGCCTTGCTTCTGGAGTGTAACCATGATCTTGAGATGCTGGCTCAAGGCCCCTATCCGTTATCACTGCAGAGACGTGTCGGTGGTGAACTGGGGCACTTAAGCAATCTGCAGGCAGCCGAGCTGTTGGCGCAACTGGATCATGGCCGGCTGCAGCATCTGCTGATTGCCCATTTGAGTGAAAAAAACAACCGGTTTCAGTGTGTGCTTGACACCCTGATGTCAAAAGTGCCTGAGTTGGAAGAGCGACTGAGATTTACTAGCCAAGGCCAGGTTACGGGCTGGTTCGAGATCTGAATAATGGCGATTAAATCGATTCTGTTTCCTGAACAATCGCGTTCTTTTCCAGGTCAGCGCTGGACCAATATTCTCCTGCGGACACTCCATCTCATTGGATTGGCAGGGGTGGGAGGCGTTTTTTTCTATCCGGTAGCGGATAACAGCTGGATGCCCTATTTCTATCTTGCGATGGCATCCGGTATCGGGTTAATGGCAATCTCTATCTGGTCCAACGGCGTCTGGCTGGTGCAGCTGAGAGGGCAGTCGATACTTCTTAAAGTGTTCCTGCTTACACTCATACCGCCGTTTCCAGAGGCCAAGATTCCCCTTTTTCTGGCGGTTATTATTATCTCCGGGCTGATAGCTCACGCGCCGGGCAATATCCGTTACTACTCTCTTTATCATCGTCGTCGCATAGAAATGCTCTAAGGCTATTTTTCTACCCAGATTTCTAGATTTGTTATCCTGGCCTGTGCCTGGGTGAATAAGAGTTTTTCACGAGAGTTACCACATTCACCGCATGCCTCACTAGCATCATTTGATGGTGGTGTGGAGTATCGTTTTCTTTTTAATGGAACAACTTTTCAACAAGGTACGCAATGCTTAGCTTCCGTGGTGCACCAGCTCTCTCTGAATTTCGTCTCGATAAACTTCAGCGTCGTCTGGCAGCGGCTATCGGCCGCTCCGTCCGACTCTATGCCGAATATGCGCATTTTGCCGAGTTGGATGAGTCATTGGCAGAGAGTGAGAGGCAGGTGCTCGAACAGGTACTTCGGTACGGTCCGCATCTGCAGGAGCATGAGCCGGAAGGTACTCTGTTGCTGGTGGTGCCGCGTCCCGGAACCATTTCTCCCTGGTCTACTAAAGCGACAGATATTGCCGACAACTGCGGCCTGGATAAGGTGCAGAGACTCGAACGGGGTGTTGCCTACTATCTGATGCCTGAGGGCGAAGCCCTCAACGATGGCCAGTTGATCTCCGCAATGTCAGTGCTGCATGACCAGATGACAGAGGCAGTTTTTTTTGAGTTTGATGGTGCGGCTGCTCTTTTCTCACACGCAAAACCGAACCCCTTCATCAGTGTTGATGTTTTGGACGGTGGTACAGAGGCGTTGAAACTGGCAAACAGAGAGCTGGGCCTTGCGCTCTCCAGTGAAGAGATAGACTACCTAGTTGAGAGTTTTCAGGAGCTGGGTCGCAATCCGACGGATGTTGAACTGATGATGTTTGCCCAGGCCAATTCCGAGCACTGCCGGCACAAGATTTTCAATGCTGACTGGATTATTGATGGCAAACGCCAGCAGCATTCGCTCTTTAGTATGATCCGAAATACAACGGAGCAGTCACCAGAGAATGTTCTTTCCGCCTACAAAGATAATGCGGCGGTGATGACAGGGCATCAAGGTGAGCGGTTTATCCCGGATCCTGATAGCCACAGCTACGGGTATAATCTCGAAAATATCCATATTCTGATGAAAGTGGAAACCCATAATCATCCTACCGCTATATCACCGGGGCCTGGCGCTGCCACCGGCTCAGGGGGCGAGATCAGGGATGAGGGTGCAACGGGCCAGGGCTCCAAGCCCAAGGCGGGGCTGGCTGGCTTCTCTGTCTCAAATCTGCGGATACCCGGCGCAGAACAGCCCTGGGAGGTGGATTTCGGTAAGCCGGACCGCATTGTCTCGGCACTGGATATCATGCTGGAGGGGCCGATTGGGGGCGCCTCTTTCAATAATGAGTTTGGCCGGCCCAACCTGTGTGGTTATTTTCGGACCTTCGAGGAGGTGGTTCCGGGAGCGAATGGCGATGAGCTCCGGGGCTATCACAAGCCGATTATGCTTGCCGGTGGCCTGGGTAATATTCGCGAAGAGCATGTTCAGAAAGCGCCATTTCCAGCGGGATCGCCCCTGGCTGTATTGGGCGGCCCGGCGATGTTGATTGGTCTTGGTGGCGGGGCGGCATCTTCCATGGCCAGTGGCACCTCTGCCGAAGATCTTGACTTTGCCTCGGTGCAGCGCTCCAATCCGGAGATGGAACGGCGTTGCCAGGAGGTGATTGACCGCTGCTGGGCTAGAGGAACAGAGAGCCCGATCGTGTTTATTCATGATGTGGGTGCCGGCGGACTCTCGAATGCGCTTCCGGAGCTGGTTCATGATTCAGGAAGGGGCGGAAAATTCGAGCTGAGGACGGTGCCAAATGATGAACCCGGCATGGCGCCCATGGAGATCTGGTGCAATGAAGCCCAAGAACGCTACGTGTTAGCTATCGACATTGACAAATTGGACGAGTTTGAATCGATCTGTGAACGCGAGCGCTGCCCCTACGCCGTGGTAGGCGAGGCGATAGAGAAAGAACATCTGCTCCTGGGTGACGCCTATTTCAATAACACGCCGATCGATATACCGATGCAACTGCTGTTTGGCAAGCCCCCGGGCATGTTGCGGGATGTAAAAAGCCTGTCTTTCCATAAGCCGGCGCTCGATTTTACCGGTGTGGATCTGAAAGAGGCGGCCCTTAGGGTTTTGCGGCTGCCGACGGTCGGCAATAAAACCTTTCTCATCACTATCGGCGACCGCTCCATTACCGGCCAGGTGGCGCGGGATCAGATGGTGGGACCTTGGCAGGTTCCGGTAGCTGACTTGGCGGTCACCCTCTCTGACTATTCCGGCTATACCGGAGAAGCCATGGCGATTGGCGAGCGAACACCCCTGGCGCTGATCGATGGGCCTGCCTCAGGCCGTATGGCCATCGGCGAGGCGATTACCAATCTGGCGGCGACGGCCATCGACCAAATCAGCGATATTAAACTGTCAGCCAATTGGATGGCGGCTGCCGGCCACCCCGGAGAAGATGCCAAACTCTACGAAACCGTCAAGGCTGTGGGCATGGAGCTATGTCCCGCACTCGGCATATCCATTCCCGTGGGCAAAGACTCTATGTCGATGAAAACGGTCTGGCAGCAGGATGGTGAAGATAGAGCCATGGCTGCGCCCCTGTCCCTTATCATCACCGGATTTGCGCCTGTCAGTGATGTCCGCCGTACCCTGACCCCTCAACTGCGTACCGACCAGGGAGACAGTGATCTGATACTGATCGATCTGGGCAAGGGGGCCAATCGACTGGGAGCGTCTGTACTGGCGCAGGTCTACAAACAGGTCGGAGATCAGGGCGCGGATTTGAAAGATGCCGAAGTGCTGAAGCATCTCTTCAGCAGTATTCAGGAGCTGAATAAGGCAGATCTGCTGCTAGCCTACCATGACCGCTCGGACGGTGGTCTGTTCGTCACTTTATGTGAGATGGCCTTTGCCGGGCATACGGGCATCTCGGTCCGGTTGGACCTGCTGGGCGATGGCGATCTGGCTCTCCTCTTCAGTGAGGAGCTGGGTGCCGTTATCCAAGTCCGGCACAAAGATACGGACGAGGTGCTGAAGACGCTGCAGGATGCAGGATTGGGCAAGTACAGCCATGTGATTGGCAACCTGAACGATAAGGACCGCATCGAAATCAGCCGTGGTAACAACACGCTGCTGGGTGTGGAACGGATTAAATTGCAGCAGGCATGGTCAGTAACAACTTATGAGATGCAGGCATTACGGGATAATCCCGCTTGTGCCAGAGAAGAGTTTGAGCGCATAGCAGAAGTTGAAGATTCCGGCATGCAGGTCTTACTCACTTTCGATCCATCGGAAGAGATTGCCGCACCCATGGTCAACAGAGGGGTCAGACCCCGGGTGGCGGTGTTGCGGGAGCAGGGTGTCAATGGTCAGATCGAGATGGCCAACGCTTTTCACCGGGCCGGCTTCGACAGCGTGGATGTCCATATGTCGGATATCCTTGAGGGCAGAGTCTCTCTGGAGCATTTCAAGGGGATAGTGGCCTGTGGCGGGTTCTCTTATGGTGATGTGTTGGGTGCGGGTGAAGGCTGGGCCAAGTCGATTCTTCTTCATAGCCGTGCCCGTGACCAGTTCGAGACATTTTTTCAACGTGAGGAGAGCTTCTCACTGGGTATCTGTAACGGTTGTCAGATGCTCTCGAATCTCCATGAATTGATTCCCGGTGCTGAAAGCTGGCCCCATTTTGTACGCAACCGTTCTGAGCAGTTTGAAGGCCGCTTCGTTACGGTTGAAGTGCAGGAGAGTGCTTCTATCCTGCTTCGCGGAATGGCCGGTTCAAAACTGCCGATTGCGGTTGCCCATGGCGAAGGTCTGGCTGAGTTCCGTGACCAAGCGCACCTGAATTCAGTCGAGGACCAGGTGACACTCCGTTATATAGAGAACAGTGGTGAAGTAGCCACCCGCTATCCGGCCAACCCCAATGGCTCACCTCAGGGTATCACTGGCCTGACCAGTAAAGATGGCCGTGTCACTATCATGATGCCCCATCCGGAGCGGGTGATTCGTACCGTCCAGAACTCCTGGCACCCGGATGAGTGGGAGAGCGATGGCCCCTGGTTACGGCTGTTCCGCAATGCCAGGGTCTGGGTGGATTGATTCTAGGGTGGATCGGCTTTCTCTCATTCGTGAGGCTTTCAGGGCCTCAATGCCCGTTATTTTGCCCCTGTTATGGGGATTTTTATCTTCGCCGGGGCGGCGCAATTCATGGCGATCGGCCTGCTTACCGCCCATGCCGGTCTGTTGGAGATAGCGGTATCGACATTTATCCTCAACTCCCGCCATCTCTTTTTTGGCCTCTCCCTGCTGACCCGATACCGGGCAACCGGCCTGAAAAAGTTCTATCTGATCTTCGGCCTGACTGCCCTGTTTATGGTGCTGGTTATTGAGCAGTGGAAAAAGATACGGGAGCCTTTCCCTTTTATCGTCGCCGGAGTTTGCGCTCTGGTGGCGCTGCTATTCGTCAAGGAGCAGATGTTACTCGTTGCCATCGGACTCTCGATTATTGTTCTTGCTCTGCGTTATCGAAGTGAGAGAGACGTCGCATGAGTGATACCGGATATCTGTTGGC
Source organism: Candidatus Vondammii sp. HM_W22 (assembly GCF_022530855.2). Lineage (GTDB taxonomy): Bacteria > Pseudomonadota > Gammaproteobacteria > Chromatiales > Chromatiaceae > Vondammii. The sequence continues at coordinate 227,328 of NZ_CP099567.1, forward strand.
TGTATTTCTGGTGATGACGGTGGCCACTTTCCTCACCCGTGTGATCCCTTTCATTGCGCTGAAAAACAAGGGTGAACACCCGCTGTTGATGCTTCTTGGGCGCTACATGCCTCCCTCCATCATGACTATTCTGGTGATATACAGCCTGAAGTCTGTGGATATGATGCAACCTCCTTTCGGTGCAAATGAACTGCTGGCCCTCTCATTGACCAGTCTGGTTCGTCTATTGAAAGGTCATGCGCTGCTCAGCATTTTCTCTGGCACGGCCTTCTATATGGTTGCGTTGCAGATGGAGTTATAACTGAAAGTGTTGTTTGAAAGGAATTGAAAAAGAGCGGGGTATCTGGTTGATTTGTTGTTGCGAGACATCAAAACAACCATTGGAGATACGCCACCATGAGTAAGAATAACGTTGTTAAGCTGGCAGGTCGCGATACGATTATCGATCCGCTGACAGAGTTGCTGAGAAGCGGTGCAGAGCAGTTGATCTACCAGGCGGGTGGAGGCCGAGCTGCTGGAGCTGTTGGCGGAGCACGTCGAGCGACGGACAGAGGATGGCAAGACGGGTGTGGTGCGTAATGGTCACCTGCCAGCTCGTAAACTGCAGACAGGATTGGGGCCGGTCACGGTCAAGATCCCCAAAATACGAGCGAAGACCGGCGAGCCGGTGACGTTCCGATCAGCTCTGGTGCCGCCGTATGTACGCAAGACGAAGTCACTGGAAGCGGCGCTGGCGTGGCTCTACCTGAAGGGGATTTCCAGTGGAGAGATGGGTGAAGCCCTGAAAGTGCTGGTGGGTCCGGATGCAACAGGCTTGTCGGCCGGCACGGTGTCGCGTCTGAAGCAGGTCTGGGCAGAAGAATATCGGGGCTGGTGCGAGGAGCGTCTGGATAAGGGCCATTGGGTGTATGTGTGGGCAGACGGGGTCTACAGCGGACAGAGAGCAGACGAAGCTGTGTGCCCTAGTGGTGATCGGCGTGGTGAGAAGCATTTTCTGGCAATTGAGGATGGTGTACGGGAGTCCGCACAGAGCTGGCGGGAGGTACTGTTGAAACTGAAGTCATGCGGACTGACCCCGCCAAAATTGGCGATCGGTGACGGTGCCATGGGATTCTGGGCTGCGCTGGAGGAAGTGTATCCGGAGACGCGCCAGCAGCGCTGCTGGATGCACAAGACCATGAACGTGCTGAACTGCCTGCCAAGGTCAGCTCAGCCGAAAGCGAAGCAGGCACTGCATAACATCTGGCAGTCGGAGACCCAGGCCGATGCGGAAAAGGCCTTTGATCTGTTTATCAAAACGTATGAGCCAAAGTATCCGGAGGCTGCCATCTGTCTGCACAAAGACCGAGAGGAACTGATGGCTTTCTATCAATTTCCTGCGCAGCACTGGCAGAGCATTCGGACCAGCAATCCGATTGAATCCACCTTCGGGACAATCCTCCATCGAACCAGGCGTTCCAAGGGCTGCCTATCGCGTGACGGCATGCTACACATGACGTTCAAACTCGGCATGTGTGCCGAGAAGACGTGGAGACGATTACGGGGTTTCGATTACCTGGCGAAGGTGATAACCGGAATCAAATTTAAAGAGGGTGTTGAGGTAGCAGGAGTCGATCAGGTCGCCGCTTGATTCAACTGGCTAAACACCAGATTTGACTATAACTTTTGCAGATGGGATTGTTTGTTTAACGACGCAGGCCGGGATGACGGCCCACTAGTCAACACCGTTCGATCAAGAGCCCTTCCCGACTCTCACTGCAAGCACATCGCAGGGTGCCAGATGGAGCACGCCGTTGGCGGTGGAGCCAAGGAGCAGTTGCAGTCCGTGGCGGCCGTGGCTGCCAATAACGATCAGATCGGCATCCTGATCATTCGCTATCCGGATAATCTCCCGCTTGGGCGTGCCAATCTCAACAAAGCGAGTGGATTCTGAGAGTTGATGGCGCTCGGCAAGTTGCTCCAGTTTGATCTCCGCCTGTTCAGCGATGCGTTGATCGAGATTCAGATCCTCGGGGAGTGGAATCTCTCCGGTGTACATGGTGCCGCTGTACTCAACGACATGAATCAGGGAGAGCTTGGCACCATTTTGCTGTTGCAGTTCAATTGCTTTTTCAATCACCGAGCCTTTTTCATCTGAGAAATCTGTGGTTAAAAGGATATGCTGAATAGTTTGCCATGGTAAATTCCCTCGCTGCTGCCTCTCCACCCCCCCCCCCCCCGCTGTCGTGGGGCTGATGGGTTGCCATAAAGTTGCGAAGTGTTGATCTAACCTGCCGAATCAGGGATCACTTGTCAGTACTGGCAGAATTACGTAGTCTCAAAAAGTCTCTTCCGGAAGATGGTTTTTGTATGCGGCTTGGATTCCTGATACTGATTTTGTCTCTGCAACTGCTGTTCGGCTCTGCCTGGGCTGAAGATACGCTTATACGGGTCGGTGTGTTGAGCCACCGGGGCGATCAGGCCACGGTAAAAATGTGGTCGCCCACGGCCGATTATTTAACCGGCGAGATACCCGGTCATCGATTTGAAATTTCCCCGCTGCATTTTGATGAGGTGGACCCGGCGGTAAAATTTGGCCAGGTCGATTTTATTCTGGTCAATCCGGGTATCTATGTGAACCTGGAGGTTCGCTACCGGATATCCCGTATATCAACCCTGAACAATCTGGTGGGAGATGTCTCTCTTAATACTTTTGGAGGGGTTATTTTTACCCGCTATGACAGAAAAGATATCAATTCGATTGAAGATCTGCGCGGTAAGCATTTAATGGCGGTTGATAAGACCTCTCTCGGTGGTTTTCAGATGGCCTGGCGTGAGCTCAAGGCCAGCGGTGTTGACCCTTCAAAGGATCTCTCCCAACTTTCATTTGGCGGCATTCACGATGACGTGGTGATGGCGGTTAAAGACGGCCGGGTCGATGCGGGCACGGTGCGTACCGATATCCTGGAGCGGATGGCGGTGTCAGGGGATATTCACCTGGATGATTTCAAAATCATTAATCCGCGGTCAAATCCGGAATTTCTGTTCGTCCGCAGTACGCGGCTCTATCCTGAGTGGCCATTCAGTAAGGTTCAGCACACCTCCAATGAACTGGCGCAACGGGTGGCGGTAGCTTTGCTGAATATGCCGGTGGAGCACCCCGCAGCCAAAGCGGGGCGATATGCCGGATGGACTATTCCTCTGGATTACCAGCCGGTGCATGAGCTTTTCCGGGATCTGCATTTGCCGCCTTATCAGAATCTAGGGCGTTTCACGCTGCAGGATGCGATAAAAAAGTACTGGTACTGGCTGGCGGCAAGTCTGGTTTTCCTCGTCTTCATGGCATTTATGACGACCTGGATCGCACGCCTGAACCGTGAGCTGAAGAAAGCAAAACAGTATCTGGAACGGCAGTATGAGTTGATATTGAACTCGGTGGGAGATGGCATTTGCGGTGTGGATATGCACGGGGATGCAACCTTCGTCAATCAGGCAGTAGAGCAGATCACCGGCTGGAACGAGGATGATTTGATTGGTAAAAACCAGCATGAATTGCTGCACCACACTCGGGCGGATGGACGTCCGCATCCGGCGGAAGAGTGTCCTGTCTATGCCACCTATCTGGATAGCGTCCCACGATTTGTCAGCGATGATATCTTCTGGAAAAAGGACGGTGGCAGTATTCCGGTGGAGTACTCCAGTACACCGATAAAAGATCACCAGGGGCAGACGGTGGGCAGTGTAGTGGTGTTCCGTGATATCAGTGAGCGTAAGCAGGCGGAGGAGGTGGTCAGGCAGCATCAGATGGAGCTGGCTCATGTTGCCCGGCTGAATACCATGGGTGAGATGGCCTCCGGTATTGCCCACGAGCTGAACCAGCCTCTCACGGCGATTGCCACCAATGCCCACGCCTGTATTCGCATGTTGGAGAGCGGTGGCTCCCAAAGGGAACGGTGTGCCGATGTTATGGAACGTATTGGTGCCCAGGCTGAACGGGCCGGAGAGATTATTCGTCAGCTGCGTCAGTTTGTCCTCAAGGATCAGCCGGAGCTCAGTCTCATCGATCTCAACCAGGTGATTAACGGGGTGATGCTGCTGTTGAAGCCTGAAATCAGGCGGGCGGAGGTGCAGGTCAGACTGCTCCTGGAGGGTAATGTCGGCAAAGTGCTGGCTCAGCACGTCCAGATTGATCAGGTGATACTCAACCTGGCGCGAAATGCCATTGAAGCGATGGCTGATTGCACGGAATGTGACCGGATATTGACCATACGTACCTCATCAAAACACCCGGGTATGGTGGTGGTAACAGTGGAAGATACCGGGCCAGGCCTTGATGAGAGTGTGGCGTCCGAGCTGTTTAACCCGTTTGTGACCACCAAGCCCGATGGAATGGGGCTTGGCCTTTCAATTAGTCAGGGTATTATTGAAGCCCACAAAGGCAGGCTATATCTTGATTCAGAGAGCGGAAAAGGGGCGGTTTTCCGGTTTTCACTGCCGATAGAGTCCGGGGAGAATCAGCAATGACTCAAGATGTAACGGTTTTTATTGTCGATGATGATCAGGAGGTGCGTGATGCACTGCAGCTTCTGATGGAGTCTGTTGGACTTGCTGTGGAGACGTTTGAGTCTGCCCAGGCTTATCTCGATGCCTTCGATGCCACACGCCCCGGTTGCCTGGTATTGGATGTGCGTATGCCCGGTATGGGCGGCCTGGATCTGCAGGTCTATCTGAAATCAGAATCCCTGCACCCTCCCATTATCATCATCACAGGCCACGGTGATGTACCCATGGTGGTCCGTGCCGTCCAGGCAGGGGCGGTGGATTTTATCGAAAAACCGTTTAACGATCAGTCCCTTCTGGACAGTGTTCATCGCGCCATTGAACAAGATGCGGAACAGCGGGGCCAGGCTTCCAGGCTTGCGGATATTAAAGAGCGACTGGATCGCCTGACACCGCGGGAGAGAGAAGTGCTGGAACTTGTGGTGGCAGGAAAGCGCAATAAAGTGATCGCCGCAGATCTCGATGTGAGCCAATCCACTGTCGAGGCACATCGGGCTAAAGTGATGGAGAAGATGGAAGCCGACAGCCTGTCCGATCTGATGCGCATGGTGCTGACACTAGAGCTGCCATAATACTCGACCCTCGCCACATTCGGAAAACAATAATGCATACCGGATAATCTAGGCAGATCCATCTTTTTCCTGCTGCACCTATTACGGAAAACCCCAGCAGGCGCTCCAGTATCTCCCAATTTTATTTACTCTGCGGAGTTTCCATAATCGGCATGGCCTGAAGATTTGTATATTCACTCTGCTTTTTCAGATGCCCGCGTATCGTCTAGTCAGACCCTGAATAAGCAAGCGAAAAGGTAAAAATGGTTGGCTGATTTGTCTGGTGATCAACGCAATTTGCGCTTGCTTCTCCTTATCGGCTATTCCCACCCAGCATCCGCCTTGTAAGGAGGACGATGATGATAAAAATCAGAAAACGACTAGTGATTGTGGCGGCAGCATTCGCTGTTTTGACTGGTTGCTCAATAGTGGGCTCCAGTGCATTTGCAGCCAGTGCGAGCGATGTGTCGGAAGGTAAAAAATTGGCGTTTGGCCGTACCAAAGGCAATTGCCTTGCATGTCATATGATTGAAGGCGGCAGTGCCCACGGCAATATTGCGCCACCGCTGGTCGCCATGAAGGCTCGGTATCCGGCAAAGGCAAAACTGACGGCGCAGATCTCAGATGCTTCAAGGATGAATCAGGAAACGATGATGCCGCTATTTGGTGCCCACGCGATTCTTTCGGAAGCAGAGATAGATAAGATCGTCGATTTCGTTTTGTCGCTGTAGTCGGCGGCTGAGAGCAATAATTTTGGAGAAGAGTGAATTATGGATAAGTTGCTGAAGCTTACTGTAGCGCTGGTCATGACTGTGGGTGCCGTACTGAATGTGCAGGCATCGCCAGATGAAGACCGGGCTACCTACAAGACATACTACGAGGGGCGGTTTCCAGGCGTTCCTTTTGAAGATTATGCTAATGGTGTTTATGCTATTGATAAGGTCGGACGCGAGAACTGGGAAACGATTGAAGAGTTTCCTCCCTACGAGCTGTTCATCGATGAGGGCGAGGCGATGTGGGAGAAGCCTTTTGCCAATGGCAAAGGTTATAAGGATTGCTTCCCTGAAGGTCCAGTCATTGCCCAGAATTACCCCAGTTGGGATAAAAAGCAGAGTATAGTGATGACACTGCCCTTGGCATTGAACCAGTGCCGTGAGGCGAATGGTGAAAAACCGCTGAATTATAAGAAGGGTTCAATCAACAATATTGCCTCTTATATTGCATACCAATCCCGCGGCAAGATGACCAATGTGGTGGTTCCTGAAGATGATCCCCGTGCAATGGAGGCCTACGAAAAGGGCAAGAAGTTCTATTTTACCCGTCGCGGCCAACTCAATTTCTCTTGTGCCAGTTGCCATATGCAGAGTGTCGGTATGCAGATTCGCTCTGAAATACTCAGCCCGGCGCTGGGCCATACGACTCACTTTCCGGTGTATCGGTCAAAGTGGGGTACCGTTGGCACACTGCATCGCCGTTTTACTGGCTGTAACAAAAACATCAGGGCAAAGCCTTTCAAGGCTCAGGGTGAAGAGTACCGTAATCTGGAGTACTTCCTGACCAGCATGAGTAACGGCCTTGAGTTGAATGGCCCAGGCGCCCGGAAATAACCAAACCTGGGTGTGAGTGTTGCACCTGCAGGGAGAACGAGATTTGGAGTGTGAACATGAGAATAGAATATATGTTGGGCGTACTGGTCCTGATGGCTTTTGCCATGGATGGTATCAGTAACAGCCTAGCGGCGGAGGCAGCAAAAGCGGCTGATCCAACGGCCATAAAGGCGACTCAGGCAATCGCCGATGCGGATATAGCCAGAAAAAAGGCGGCATCGGTAGCGGGCGAATGGCGAGACACCGGTAAAATGATCAAAAAAGCCAAGAAGCTTGTTGATGAGGGTGATTTTCCAGCTGCCATCAAATTGGCAGGTAAAGCCCAGCAGCAGGGTGAACTGGGTTATGATCAGGCTGTTGCACAAACACAGCTGCGGTTACCTTCATACCTGAAGAACTGATACTGAAACCCACTAGGAGAATACGCATAATGAACTATGCAAGGGCATTAATGGCACTCTTGCTGGCTGGCGGGCTTGCGATATCCGGTTTGGCTGCGGCAGAGCATGGCGGCAAGATAACCCCTACGCTGCACAGCGTGGACGTAGTGCACAATGGTAAGGACGTGACCATCTCGCGTACGTCAGACAAGAGTGCGATGATCCCCAAAGCTTATGCCAAAACAGCCCGGGTCTGCACACCTTTCTGTATCCAGCCGATGCAGGTTGCCTCGGGTGTGGAGACGGTTGGTGAACTGGAAGTTTTGGGTTATCTGAAACGGATCAGTAACGGCGACCGTAAAGTGATGGTGGTGGACTCACGTTCCCCCGAGTGGATTCGGCGTGGCACCATCCCAGGATCGGTCAACATCCCATGGAATAAAATCAATGTGGATGTCCAGGGTACTTTCGATATTGAGACAGAAGCAGAGACGTTAAATCACATTCTGACCAGACAGTTCAATGCCAAATTGAGCAACGGTAAATGGGATTTCCGCAATGCCAAGACTCTGGTGCTGTTCTGTAATGGTAGCTGGTGCCCCCAATCTTCGGTTAATATCAAGACACTGACCAAGCTGGGTTACCCTTCATATAAGCTGAAGTGGTATCGTGGCGGCATGCAGTCTTGGGTCAGCCTTGGCTTGACCACAGTTTCTAATTGAACGAATAAATATTTAGGAGTGAAAATTATGAAACGCAGGATTTTTCTTAAGGGCTCGATGACAGCCGGGGCGTTGGGTGTAGCCGTAGGTGCTGGACTTTTGATCCCTTCAGTTGTGCTTGCGGCCTGGCCTGAGAGTGCTTTTAAAGCGAAGAACGTTGGCGATGCCATGAGAGAGCTGACAGGCTTTGACGCGATTGAAGAGAGTGGTGATATTAAAGTTAAAGCCCCTGATATTGCTGAAAATGGCGCAGTTGTACCGATTAGTGTTACCACCAGCATCAGTGGTGTTGAGTCTATCTCTATTGTCGCTCCCAGCAACCCTTCTCCTCTGGTGGCCAGTTTTGCCCTGGGTGCTGGTTCGCAAGGTTACGCCTCTACCCGTATCAAAATGGGTAAGAGCGGCGATGTCATTGCCGTGGTGAAAGCCGGAGGCAAGCTTTACAGCGCCAAGAAAGGCGTCAAAGTAACCATCGGTGGTTGCGGTGGTTAACACCGATTGTTTGAGCCGCCCCGTACACAGTAACTGTGCATGACACGCCAAAAGGCTGAGGAACAGGTAATGGCAAAAAAGAGTATTAAGATTCGCGCCAAACACAAAGGCGGAGTGACAACAGTAAAAGCCTTGATGGCCCACCCAATGGAGACAGGTGCTCGTAAAGACAAGAAGACAGGGAAACTAATTCCTGCCCACTTCATCCAGGAAGTGACCTGCGATATGGGCGGAACGAATTTGATGACGGCGGCCTGGAGTGGCGGCGTCTCGAAGAACCCTTACCTCTCTTTCAAGTTTGAAGGTGGAAAAGGGGAGACTCTGACACTGAAGTGGGTGGATAACCAAGGTAACTCCGACTCTATGGAAGCCGTCGTCAAATAACAGCTATTCTGTTCCGGACCACTGGGGAAATGAGTTCCTTCCTCAGTGGTCCACTCCTCTTGTAATTTCTTATTTATCAATATGTTGATATCAGGGATACTGTGCCTGGGGGGTTAATTTTCGATGACCATTTCAAGACGAGAATTCATAGGCCTGATGGGAATGGCGGGCATGGCAGGCATGCTGCCGGGATCTGCCTTCTCTGCAGCAAGAAAACCATCTGATTTATATGAAGTTCCCCGCTTTGGCAACGTCTGCCTCATGCATATGACCGACTGTCATGCGCAATTGAATCCGGTCTATTTTCGTGAGCCGAATGTCAACATGGGCATAGGTGGCGCTTACGGTAAGGCGCCTCATCTGGTCGGCGAAAATTTGCTGAAACACTTTGGTGTGGAGCAGGGTAGTATTGAAGCTCACGCCCTCAGTTATCTCAATTTTAACAATGCGGCCAATGAGTATGGCCGGGTTGGTGGGTTCTCTCACTTGGCCAATCTGGTCAAGCGTCTTCGGGCAGAACGTGGTGATGGCAACAGCCTGCTACTGGATGGCGGTGATACCTGGCAGGGTTCCGGCACCTCCTACTGGACCCGGGGCAAGGATATGGTCGGTGCCTGTAATCTGCTGGGAGTGGATGTGATGACCGGGCACTGGGAGTTCACCTATCAAGATAGCGAGATTATCGAGAATATTGGTGAATTTAACGGTGAGTTTATAGCGCAGAATGTCAGTGTCACGGAAGACGCGCTGTTTGATTATAAATTCAGCGACTTTGACGGCTTTGATGAAGATGAGGGGCATGCATTCAAGCCTTACACCATGAAAGTTATCAACGGCACCAAGGTTGCCGTTATTGGCCAGGCATTTCCCTATACGCCAATCGCCAACCCCCAGCGCTTTATCCCCGACTGGACTTTCGGTATCCAGGACGAGCGCATGCAGGAGACGGTCGATGCCGTGCGTGGGCTTGAGAAGCCCGATGTGGTTGTCGTGCTGTCCCACAACGGAATGGATGTCGATCTGAAAATGGCCTCCCGCGTGAGCGGTGTCGATGTGATCTTTGGTGGGCATACCCATGATGGCATGCCGGCGCCCACGTTGGTGAAAAATAGGAGTGGCAAGACCCTGGTGACCAATGCCGGTTCCAACGGCAAATTCCTGGGTGTGATGGACCTGGATGTACGTAACGGAAAAGTGCAGGGTTATCAGTACCGTCTGGTACCCATATTCTCCAACCTGCTGGCTGCAGACAGTGAGATGCAGTTTTACATTGATAAGGTCAGAGCACCTTATAAAGAGAAGCTGGAAGAGAAGCTGGCTGTTGCCGAAGAGACCCTCTATCGGAGAGGTAACTTCAACGGCACTTTCGATCAGGTGATCTGCGATGCCCTGCGAAAAGTGGAAGATGCACAGATATCACTCTCCCCCGGCTTCCGCTGGGGCACCACCGTGCTGCCAGGTGAGGCCATTACAATGGGCAATGTGATGGACCAGACCTGCATCACCTATCCGGAGACCTATCGTCGCGAGATGAGTGGCGCCGATATCAAGGCGATTCTGGAAGATGTTTCCGACAACCTTTTCAATCAGGACCCCTACTTCCAGCAGGGTGGTGATATGGTGCGCCTGGGTGGACTAGACTATGTCTGTGACCCGAATAAGCTCTTTGGCAAGCGCGTCACCAACATGACCCTGGATGATGGCACCCTCATTGACGCGAGAAAGGGCTATACTGTGGCCGGTTGGGCAACCGTCGGCTCGAAATCTCCCGGCCGTCCGATCTGGGACGTGGTGGCTGATTATCTGCGCGACAAGAAAACAGTCAAGATCGAAAAACTCAACACACCAACGCTGGTTGGCGTAAAGGGTAACCCCGGTATTTCCGGTTACTCCCAGGGATAAGGTGTTCTCCTGCTTCTGAAGATGCCGTGAGGCACCTTTTTTTCGTCTCTAATTAGTCAGCTGTCGTGAAGCTCTCTTGCCTGTAGTGTATTCTCCAGCAGGGTGGCAACCGTCATAGGTCCTACACCACCGGGTACCGGTGTGATCCAGCTGGCCCGCTTGCTGCAGCCTTCAAAATCCACATCACCGCAGAGTGAGCCATCCTCCAGACGGTTGATGCCCACATCGATAACCAATGCACCTTCCTTCACCCATTTACCCGGAACAAAGCGAGCCCGTCCCACTGCGGCGACGATAATATCCGCATTGCGCACTTTCGCTTCCAAATCCTTGGTCCGGCTGTGGCAGACAGTGATCGTGCAGCGTGCTGCAAGTAGCTCCAGGGCCATGGGGCGACCGACGATGTTGGATTGTCCGATAATGACGGCATCTAGGCCTTCCAGCTTGTGTCCTATCTTCTCCAGCATGGTCATCACACCCTTGGGGGTGCAGGGGCGCAGTATAGGCATGCGTAGCGTCAGCCTGCCGATATTATAAGGGTGGAACCCATCCACATCCTTGGTCGGCATGACGCGTTCGATTACCGCCTCTTCATCGATCTGTTCCGGCAGGGGAAGCTGCACCAGAATGCCGTCAACCTCTTCCCGCTCATTGAGCTGGTCGATCAGGCTCAGCAGCTCCTCCTGAGATGTCTTAACCGGTAGTCTGTGCAACTCTGAGAGAAAGCCAGCCTCTTCGCACGAGCGTTGCTTGTTACGCACATAGACCTGTGAAGCGGGGTCTTCACCCACGAGAACGACCACTAGGCCAGGGGGGCGCTGGTTTGCTTCCCGCATCTGATCTATTTTGGCTTTAATGTCTTTGCGTATGTCGGCGGCGATAGCTTTTCCGTCTAGAATTTGAGCACTCATTTGCGCGATCCACTCGGGGTTTGGAGAATTTCGGAATGATACCCTGATTGGGTCGAATTATCACTGCAGCCGTCTGCTGCCGAGGACGATTTTTTCGTTGACTCAGCTCCATTGTGTGCGTATTATATCGGCCTCTTCGTCGTAAGGCGAGGCTGGGTGTCGGGGTATAGCGCAGTCTGGTAGCGCGCCTGCTTTGGGAGCAGGATGTCGGGAGTTCGAATCTCTCTACCCCGACCATTATTTTTCTATCTGCGCCCGTAGCTCATTTGGATAGAGCATCGGCCTTCTAAGCCGAGGGTAGCAGGTTCGAATCCTGCCGGGCGTGCCATATTGCACAGGCAGTTCTATGGTGGGTGTAGCTCAGTTGGTAGAGCCCTGGATTGTGATTCCAGTCGTCGTGGGTTCGAGTCCCATCATCCACCCCATTTTGTAGTAATTTGGGCCATTAGCTCAGCTGGTAGAGCAGTGGACTCTTAATCCATTGGTCGAAGGTTCGAATCCTTCATGGCCCACCAATTCAGCAGCATTATCAATGAGTTAACGTGATTTAAGAATGCGGAAATTGTGAATTACCAAAATAAATATGATTTTCCCAAAACAACTCATTTCGTTGGCTCAATATCGATGGGCTTTCTGTCGTAGACATGGACCATCCTGGGGTCTTTGTGGCCTCCAGCTCTCTGCTTGTCGCCCGGGGTGTCGGTGATCCCCTTGGCTTTTAGGTCGTGTATTGTGAACCGCTCTCCCTGCCATTTTTTCCGCATAAATCGACCCCAGGCTGTCTGTACCGTGGACTCTGATAGCCGGTCACCGCTGCGACCTTGAATCAAGTGTTTTCCGAATAGATTTGTCCTCAGAATTTTTGCCGCATCAACCGCAGATTTGAGCGCTGGGGACCACTGGGTAATGGCGTCCCTGCTGCCCTTCCGTCGGTGCAGATAGATGCCCTCGTCAAGCACGTCATCCCCGTCAGATCCAGCACCTCTGACAGTCTGGCGCGCAATAAATATGCTAGCTCCATAATTATCGGGAGATATCCAGACAGTTCGGATTTTGCGGCCTCGAACTCGGCATCAGTAACGTAGCGAGTACGTGCTCGCTCCTCGTTTCTCCTGACGCCCTTGGCCGGATTGATTGTGACTCCCCCCAGGTGCCGCTCAATTGCCCATGAGAATACTAAACTGATATATGATTTTTCCCGGTTTCCACCGATGCATGCATCCTCTTTTTCTCGTTGATCTAAATATTTTCGTACAGTTGGAATAGTCCAATTTTTTAACGGGATGTCTCCGAAGTGTCGCCCATCCTCCAGCATTTTTGAACAGATGCGACGATGATACCCACGGTAATCCTGTTGAGTCGATGCCGCTTTTTTTAGGAACATCAGGGAATCTTGATATTGTTTTGACAGCCAGCGGAATGTTTTTGTCCTTCCGCCAGCGGGGATAGTCATTTTTTCGTATACGGCCCATACTTGGGCGAGCGTCGCTTCTCCGCTGCACAATCGTTTTTCTGTTTGTTTCTGGGTCTCTGGATTGTATTCAACGAGCACATATCGCCCTTTTTTGAGATAAACATATTCTGGCAACTTCTGGTTTTTTCTTGATCGCGGGCGGGGAGCCATATCTAATTCTGGACAAATTCAATGTCTTCCGAGTGATTATCATCATTTCCGACACCCATCGCGGTATTCACAGCGTTAATTGTTGTACATACCGTACCACCAGCACCGTACAGCACAGGTATCCCCTGGGCGCGCAAATTTTTCTCTAGATCTGCTCTGCGTTTGCAGTTCATCCAGACCATCAGATCGGCTTCTGTGACTAATGCAGTGTTCAAAAAATCACCTTCTATTCTCTCTACAGCGCCAAGCTGGGCTGTGTTTGCCAGTTTGCGCAATTTTGGTTTAGCCAGATGCATTCAGTTCGTACCGCCTCGATGCCGGAACATACGGAACCGAATTTCATCCTACATTTCTCCGCTTATGTTCTTTGAATTACCGTTTGAATCCGATGTCTGGTGGGGAGCCATTGAACTGTTGCAATTATTTTCCGCAATGAGCGATAGTGTTGTCGCATAACGCGCTCACCCCCAGCACGAATTCCACCACGCAATGCCTGATATCATCCGAGTCGAATTTAAGCTTTTCAGCCTCGGTTATTGCACTTGTCTCTAGTGTCCGAACATAAACAACCAGCTTCTTCTTATCCGGCCTCAGCACTTCTTCACACTCAGCTTTGGCTTTGGCGTCTGCCTCTTCCTGAATGTGTTGTTTCTCTGCGGCTTCTGCTGCTGCCTGATTGGCTTTTTCGGCCTGCTCAGTTGCTAGGCGCTCAGACTCCATCTTCGCCTTGTTGTCAGCTATAGCCTTCTTTTCAGCATCAATACGACGCTGGTCTTCTTCCTGCTGTTGCCTGATTCTTTCCTGCTCTTCGGTAATTTTCCGATTCTCACCCGCAATGCGATCACGCTCGGCTTCGAGTTTTTTGCGTTCCTCTTTCAGTCTATCATCTTCATCTTTGCGACGTTCGTCTTCCTGCTCCGCATCAACGGCTTTGCTGTGCATATCAATAAAAATATCTGTAAGTTCGGCCTTTTTCTGGAATGACTCAGTCGTGAATTCTTGGTAAATTTCTTCTGTAACATCAAGTGACTCTACATCCCTGAAAAGATCTTTGATTACTGATGCTGCCGACCCTTGTAATTTGTTCGCTCTATATATGTCGAAATTACTGCCTATCAGCGTTTGAATAGATTCTATGCGCAACTCTTCTTTACGCCTAGCCTCTTCCAGTATTACGGCTTGCTCTTCTTCCCACTTGGTCAAGGGTTGACGGATATCTTATTTTTAATGTGTCCAACCCATCCCGTAACGCTTTTCTACTTTCATCAAACTGCTTTAATACCTTTTTTTGCTCAGCGATTCTTTCTTTACCTGCGTTGTCCAGAAGTGTTTTGGACCGCGCCACCTTGTATGACATGGATTTAAGTTGATCTCGCCCTAGGGCAGTGCTGATATCGAAGATATTTTCTCTTGCCTTTTTTTCAATTTTTTTGATCATATTTTCAACACCATCTTGGGTAAAAACATCAAGAATGTTGATCATATCAATTGCTATTAAAGCGGTTTCTGTAGACATTATTTTTTCCATAAAATAATCAGTATTTCGTCGCGTATCGCAATTACTTCGTTGATTCCGAGTTCAAGCGCTTTATGCAGAACTGGATCAGCTTTCACTCGGTAAACAAATAGAGGTAGATCCGGATGGTATGAAACGTAATCACACCACACACGCCCTGCTATCCACATCTGCCCTTGAATCTGCGCAATGTTTTCAGAGTGAGGAACACTTTTGATAATGGTATTAACTTGAATTTCTGCTTTCCGGCATTTGATCTCCACCATGCCATCTGTGCCGATCAATCCATCAGGCGAACAGCCGTAAAGCTCTTTGTCATCAGTGATAAATCCAATCTGTTCCACAGAGAGGCCACGGGTCAGTTCATACAGTTCTCTCGCCTCGGCCTCCTGCTCTATGCCGCGCTCCATGTGCTCATTGCTGTATTGGTCAAGAATTTTTCCCGCATACATATCAGCGGCCAGCTTGGTGGCATAGGATTTACGCTGTTTTGATTCCTTGCCTGCTGACGTGACGATCTTGGAGAAATTAGAGGCGGTGGGAATTCCCGCTCTCAGTGCGAACCATTCGGGGCTGGATTGTTCAACATTATGTGTAATCATGCCTGACTCTTCGTTGCAATAATCGCCAGCCGTTCATTGATTCGCTTCATGAGACTGCCGAATCTATGCGCTTCCAATTCATTGAAATGCTCGATCTTGGAATACTTCAGCCATGCCTCTTTATCCAAGTTGTTGTCATCGATCAGAGCATTTATTTTCAGCGCCTGGTCTTCTGTGATGTATTTAGTTTCGCTTCCTGATCCATTACCATCGTCATCTACATTGCCCTCTGTTGATGCTATTCCGGTAACGGCCTCATAGGTCGCTATTTTCAAATATGTGATCGTTGATTTGATCTGCTGGATCGGGTTCTTACTGCCAGACTGACCTTCCCCCCATCTTAATACCAAGACTTGGATGAGATAATTCATTCTAAGCGGCCCTATTCACAAAGGCCACAGGTGACAAATAATTTAATGCGCTATGAGGCCGCACGTGATTGTAGTGCTCTCGCCATTGATCAATTTCATGTCTAGCGTCATCAATGGACCTGAACCAATGCTGATTTAAGCATTCATTTCTGAATTTACCGTTTAAGCTTTCTACAAACGCATTCTGAGTAGGCTTACCTGGCTGAATAAAACCTAGCTTAACGCCACTTTCTTTTTGCCAGTAGAACATCGCCTTGCTAGTAAACTCAGTACCGTTGTCGCAGATTATTTGATCCGGAGCGCTCCTTAGCTCAATCACCTGAGTTAAAAAACGAGCGACCTGGTGACCATTGATCGAGAAGTCAGAGAGCTGGCCAATAACTTCTCTTGAGTAATCATCAATCACATTAAATACTCGAAAGCGGCGACCATTAGCCAACTGATCACTGACAAAATCCATTGACCAGCGTATATTTTTACCAATGGGCATAATCGTTGGCATTCTTGGTCGTATTATCTTCTTGCGTTTTTTAGTCCTCACTTGAAGACCTTCTTCGTTATAGACTCGGTAGGTCCGCTTCTTGTTTTTCACAAGCCCCTCTCCTCTCAGGAGGCCATGTAAAAACAAATAACCATAACTCGGATGCTTTTTTGCCAGCTCAAGTAACCGTTTGCGTAGAGGCTCATCTTTTCCCCATTGAGTAACGTACCGAAAAGCGGTTCTACTTAAGCCTACTAATTGGCAAGCTCTACGCTCACTTAATTTGAACCGCGACTTAAGGTAGCTCACGATTTGTTTTCTATCAGCAGGCTTTACCACTTTTTTGAGAGCACATCCTTCATCGCCTCAGCTTCAAGCATTTTCTCGGCAAGTAACTTCTTAAGCTTGTTATTTTCGCTTTCAAGCTCTTTGAGCCGTTTGGCTTCTGAGACATCCATCCCGGCGTATTTGCTTCGCCAGTTATAAAAGCACCCGGTTGAAATGCCGAACTGACGACAAATGTCATCAACTTTTACCCCTGACTCATGCTGCTTGATGGCACCAATAATTTGCTCTTCTCTGTAACGCTTCTTCTTCATCTTGAGATCTCCTAATACACAGACTAATTGGAAATCTCATCCTTGTCATGGCTCTATTTCTGGGGGAAAGGTCAAGCGAATTATCAGTCAGGTAATCAAACAGGAACGTAAGCGACTTTCTGATCTATTAAAGACAACCATATCAGATGAATTAGCTACTAACTTGGCTGAGTTAGTTGATGGAAAAGGTATGCTAACCGTTAAAGAACTTAAGCAGGCGGCGAAAAGTTTTAATGCTCCAGAATTGGAGAAAGAGTTGAACGTCAACAAGTTGATTCAGCCCTGGATGGATGAAGTTAATCAAGTGGCCTCTGCTCTATCACTATCGCAACAAAACCGACTGCACTATGCGGCGATGGTTGATTACTACTCTATAACCAAGCTTAAACGCTTCGACCGTGTCACGCAGCAGCTTTATTTACTTTGTTATCTTCAGGAGCGGGTACAAATCAATATTGAACGTTTGGCTGATGGATTTATTTATCATGTCCGAAAGTTACGTGAAAAAGCTAAAGCGTATGCCAAGGAAATGGCCTATAAAGATTGGGAGGGCGCGGTAGTAAATATTAGCAAAGCCGCTGAATTATTATACTTTTTTATTGACGACACCATTGATGACCATGTGTCATTTAGACAAATAAAACAACGGGTACAAGGCTTGCTTGGAGCACGGGAAATAGAATCACTGTGCTTGTATCTGAAGAAACAAAAACGCACGAAAAATGATTACATCTGGGAATTTTATGATAAGCATCGTGAACTGATTCAGCACTTAATACGCCCCATTTTTTTATGCCTGACCTTTGAAGGATCAGACAATACACAGGCTTTATCTGCACAATTAAATAGAATGAAAAAAGAGTTGTTAGGTGCTGGTGAATTAGCATCGTCAGATCGACGATTGATTCCAGCCAAACACCAATTGTATGTTATCAATATTGATAACAACGTACTCTCTGAGCGTTACGAGTTGATGCTGTATTTAGCAGCTCAAAATAATCTTGGTGGGAAACTCTTTATACCAACGGCTATCAAATATCGTGCATTACACGATGACCTTGTTGGAGATATCCCCTGGTCACAGAAAGACAAGCTACTTAAAGGTTCCATGCTAGATAGCATGAATACAGAGCCTGCCCAGCGGGTTAAATCGATGGAGAAAAAGATGAACGATAAGCTGCAACGGGTTGGCCAGCGCATTGATGAGGGCGACAATCGAAATGTGGTATTGCATAATCGCTCAGGAAAAACTCAATGGAGGTTGCCGTATTCAGGCACAAAATCGGCTTTAAACAATCCCTTTTTCGATCGTATGAAACCGATTAACATTGCCGATGTATTACGCTTCGTTCATCAGGAAACAGGATTTTTAAAGCACTTTGAGCATGTTCGCCAGGTACAGTCCGGATAGAGTGATCATTTGAATGATTTACTGGCGGCTCTCATTGGCAATGGAACCTATTATGGCCTACACGGCATGGCCAGCATCTCTGATAGATCATCTACGCACAGTACAGGCCAATTATTTGCGACCTGAAACGCTAAACCTCGGCAATGATGCAATTAACGATGCGACAGCGAAATTATCAATCTTCAAGCATTACAATATCCAAAAAGGACTCATTCATGCCAGTGCTGACGGGCAAAAATTCGAATCATGGTTAGAGACTTTTAAAACTCGCTATTCATCTAAATATTTTGGCACGAATAAAGGACTAACATCGATGAACTTGATTGCCAATCATGTAGCCTTGAATGCCCAGATTATTGGTTCCAATGAACATGAATCTCATTTTATTTTGGATCTGCTTCATAACAATACCTCGGAGATTAAGCCGGATATTTTGTCAACGGATACGCACGGCGTTAATCATGTTAACTTTGCTTTGCTGGACCTGTTTGGCTATATCTTTGCGCCGCGCTATGCTCAGTTTGGAACCGTGATATCAGATCTTTTTGATGTAAATGAGGGAGAAGACAATAAGGCAACGCTCTCATTAAAAAAGCCTATTAATACAGAATTAATTATCGATGAGTGGGATACGATACAGCGCATTATTATATCACTACAGCAGAAGACGATAACGCAGGCGACCCTTGTTAGAAAGCTTTCTGGCTATAGTCAAAACCACCCCTTGCTGAAAGCTTTAACTGAATATAATCGTATGCTCAAGGCCATGTACTTACTGGACTATATTGATGATGCCAGTTTAAGAACTTATGTACAGCGAGCCTTGAATCGTGGGGAAGCTTATCATCAATTACGGCGTGCTATTGCACATGTGAATGGCAATCGTTTCCAGGGAAAATCAGACGATGAGATTGTCTTGTGGAATGAATGCGCGAGGCTATTAACCAACGCCATTATCTATTTTAATTCGCTGATACTGACGCGATTACTTGAGCATTTTGAGGGGGAAAGTGACGATAAGAAGTTGGAAATTATTAAGCAAGTTTCGCCAGTGGCTTGGCATAACATCAATTTGAACGGAACTTACAGCTTTAGCTTTGAACAAAACCTACTAGATTTGGATGAAATTATGCAATCAATCGTGCAAAATGAAAATTAAGCCACCTCTGTAGGCCTTGTGGGGTATGGGCTATAGAGATAAGTGTCACTTTAGGACGGAATGTCCCCAGAACCCCGAGATCGAAGATACGCCTGTTCTCGATAATACCGTGCAAAGGTTATGAGGGTGCATAAAGATATTAACTCCCGGAGCACCAGACACAGGGGTACTCATGGCAGCAGTGCGGCAACCTCCAATCCGGCGGTTTCGTCCAGCCCAAGCATCAGATTCATATTCTGAATCGCCTGGCCAGCAGCGCCCTTTACCAGATTATCGATAACCGATAGCACCACCACCACATCACCAGCCTGCGGACGATGCACTGCAATACTGCAACTGTTGGCACCTCTTACATTGCGTGTTTCGGGATGCGACCCTGCCGGCAGTACATCCACGAAGGGCTCATCACTGTAACGCGACTCGAATAGCGCCTGCAGATCGACATCAGTCGCCACCCGGGAGTAGAGCGTAGCGTGAATACCCCGAATCATCGGCAACAGATGTGGGACAAACGTCAGTTCAATCGGCTTCCCGGCAGCAAGAGAAAGATTTTGTCCAATTTCAGGGAGATGCCTGTGCCCTGGCACACCGTAAGCCTTGAAACTTTCACCGACTTCGCTCATCAGCATAGCAGTGCTCGCGCTTCGGCCTGCGCCGCTCACACCTGACTTACAATCGGCAACCAGTCCTGATAAGTCAGCCAATCCTGTCTCTATCAAAGGCAGAAACCCCAAGGTTGCCGCCGTCGGGTAACAGCCTGGATTGGCAACCAGATTAGCATGCTTTATCGCTTCTCTGTTGACCTCGGGCAAACCGTAGACGGCCTGGTCCACCTGCTCGGGACATGCGTGAGTCATCCTATACCACTTCTCCCACACAGCAATATCCTTGATACGAAAGTCAGCTGCCAGATCGATCACACGGCACCCCTGCTCCAGGAGTGCCGGGACCATTTTCATTGCTGTTCCGTTAGGTGTGGCGAAAAAAATTAGGTTGCAGGCCTCGAGCTGCTCAACATCAGGATTGGAAAACGTGATATCGAAGTGGCTGCGCAGACTGGGGAACAGGTCCGCCACCGGCCGACCGGCTTCTGAGCGGGAGGTAATTATCGCAACTTCAACATCGGGATGTCCCGCCAGCAGACGCAGCAGCTCCACTCCGGCATATCCGGTACCACCGACAATTCCAACTTTAACCCTCATGCTCACCAACGAAGTAAAAAATTCAAAACAAGAAGATACCGGAAAAAAATAGACTGACAGTCATACGGCCCAAAATAAAAAATTGGAAGAAAAAAATCGAAGAGAGTCTGCAGGGCGCACCCTCAAGAAGCCCATATCGAGGGTATAGCATTTGTATCATTCTTTTGAGAAGAGCCCGGTACCCTTGATAAATAACTCATTATAGTTAAGTAAATTTAGTAAGTTACATTAAATTGCTTGAGAAAAATAGCCTTGGATTCTGGCGCGGACCGGATAACAAAAAGTGGTCGAAAAGACCGTTTAATCGACAGTGGTGATTTTTCTTAATGCCTATTACCCACGACTCGTATTATGAGCGCCACATTCATCAATGGGGCAAATATAACCATAATCGGCCATATGGTCAATATTTCCCTATGATTCAGCAAGATAGATTAAAATGAGGGCTGTTGTTTAATCGCTCCGTGAAAGGGGATAGAGGTATCCATTCTAATTCCAAGAGACGCAATAAATACACCCCCGCCGCCGACACTCTTGGAATAAGCGTATCCACACACTATCTTGAACATCAGGACGGGGTAAAAGCTTGTTGGCGGTAATTAAGCAAATGCCAATGAACTCTACTCGGAACAGAGACTCAAAGTTGAATAAACAGGACCGTTAAATGGAAACCATAGAGATTATTTCCTTGACACTTGGCGTAGCCTGGGCCTCGGGCATCAATCTATATGCCGCAGTATTGGTACTGGGATACTTTGGAATGACCGGTGATATAACGTTGCCACCAGGACTGGAACTGCTCTCAGACCCCATAGTTATGGCAGCGGCCGGACTCATGTGCATGGTTGAGTTCGTTGCTGATAAAGCACCCGGTATCGACACCGGCTGGGATGCTTTGCACACCTTTATCCGAATACCGGCCGGGGCTGTTCTGGCTGCCGGTATGGCAGAAGGGCTGGATGCAAGTCAGGCGGCAGAATTTGCCGCGCTACTTGTAGGTGGCGGTCTGGCTGCAACAAGCCATTTCACCAAGGCGAGCAGCCGGGTGCTGATCAACACATCTCCAGAACCTTTCAGCAACTGGACGGCATCCATCACCGAGGACCTTGTGGTGATTGGCGGCCTCTGGGCATCACTCCACTATCCCTGGCTGTTTGTTGCAGGCCTGATCGCTTTCACACTGCTGGTCATTTGGTTACTGCCGAAAATCTGGCGCACCCTGAGAGCATATTCCGGGCTATCGGTGAATTTTCGGTGGAAAAAAAGCAACAGTAGCAGACTCCGGACCATCAGGTGGAAAACAAAAATGAGTCGAAGCAGTCAAAAAGCCAAAGTCATGCTGAGAGGAGAAGCCTGACATGCTCTGGATAAAAGCGGGTCATCTCATCTTCCTGATATCCTGGTACGTGGGCCTGTTCTACCTTCCCCGCCTATTCGTTCACCACGCCATGTCAGAAGACCGTGCCACCAGAGAACGGCTCGAGATCATGGAGCGAAAGCTGTTCTGGTTCGTCACCCCCTGGGCAATGCTGACTCTCGCGCTGGGCTTTACATTGGCGGGGCTCTATGGCTGGGAAGCATTCAAAACCATGAGTTGGCTGCATCTAAAAATTATTCTGGTCACTATACTTGCGGGCTACTACATTTGGTGCGGCAAACTGATGATCCAGTTCCGCAACACAGATGCCAATCCCCATAGCCATGTATGGTTTCGGTGGTTCAACGAGTTCCCGCTGCTGATTCTAGTAGCAGTTGTTTTACTGACCATTTTAAAACCCTTTTAGCCGTTTTTTTGCCCATTTTAAAAAAACTAGAGCTGAGCTGTTCCAGGGGGGGTATTGAACAGATATTCAGGAAGAGAAAGAACGCCTCTGCGCCCAATGCCAGTAAGTTAAGCCGTAACCCATTGATTACAATGCCCGTTATTCTTTAGCTTATGTGAGAATTTTCGCGCATAATGTCTGCCCCCTCGAACAGCCTCAAATGTCATGGCAATGTAGTGAGTTGTTTGTTCAATCAATGCTTTCACACCCACAGCTGCCTGCTGTATCAGAGCGATCAAGGTATGTTTCATTTTTGACAGGGCCTGGGCAAAGTTGACCCGATAAACATAGTGGTGCATTTTGGTTCGACTCTGTACCTGTTTCTGTGCGGCCAACGCCATTAATGCCGTTAGATTTGCAGATACAATTTTGGCATGAAAATCCTGCCTCACAGACAGTGCTGATTTACCGGAGAAGTTTTCTATTTCAACCCACTGTTTGAGGCGTTTGTAGTTTTCCTCGACACACCACCGGAGGTGGTACAACGCCTTAAACTGATTGGCATTATACAACATCGTATCCATGAGAAATGCATTATAACCTCTATCATAGATCACAAGGTCATCTTTACGGGCCCTCTCAAGGTGTAGGCGGCACATTGCCTCTCAGAAGCATGAGTAGAGGCTGGAATCAATGGCAGTATGGTTAAGCACATCGAAGTAGACTGATGCCAAACCCATAGGGCAATCAGCTTGGTTGTGCTTGCCTTTCTGAGCGCCAATAATGATGCACCACATCCTCTTCATTGGGTAAACGAATTTGTGAGCCATCAATCGCACAGAGTCGAAATCCATTCCATTTTTGATAGCCGTTGAAACGATCATGGAAATCTTGTGTGATGATCTGATTCAGCTCAATAAATGCCGCATGAGAGAGCTGTTTTCTAGCTTGAAAAAAAGCAGATTTGGTGATTTCCTGAGCGGCCTGTTTTCGATTCTTGAGTGCTTTATAAAATCGATCAAGCTCCACCTGCGCAGCATTTTTCTGAGGTTTAGAAAATACAGAATCAAGGAGGGGAAACTGAGTTTACGATATACGCGTGAAACTGTTTTTTGAGAGGCGGTGTTTGATCTTAAAATGATTATCAGAGATAGTTGTATTTATGTAGGTATAAATAGATTCAAATGACCTTGGTAAGCTTCATATTGCGACCTTAATATCGTGGTAAATGTCGGCACTCATGGGGGTAATTATTATAGCAGAATTAATGAGTTACGGCTTAACTTACTGGCATTGCCTCTGCGCCCTTTTTTCATCGCTTCCCGGCGAGCACTAACTGCACCCACCACCCTGGGATGAGCCGCAGGTACCACAACCGCTACTACCAACAGGCTGCAGGTTGTTGAATACAAAGCTGGCATTGCCATCGCCACGGTCAACATAATCGATCTCTACACCGCGCAGGTACTGCATGGTATCTGCATCCACAATGACATTGAAGTTATCACATTCCAGCGTGGAATCATTATCATTGAGTTGGTCAGTGAAGGTCATGCCGAAGCTGATGCCACTGCATCCACCTGGGGTGGCATAGACGCGAACGCCCTTGATCTCTTCTTCAACTTGGCCGATCAATTCCATCATCTTGCCTTGTGCCGGGCTGGTTAGGCTGAGCTCATCATCATTCAAAACGGTTGCGGTAGCTTCGCTCATGCGAGGTACTCCAAAAATTGTTCGACAATGCGGGGCATCATAGCAGTACAAAGTAATCACAGCCACTTGCCTTGTGCAATATTTAGTCGTCCTTGAAGTATTAGGCCAGAGGATCTGGTTCCTTGAACCTTTTAGATCGGTGGATCCAAGTTGTAAGTTTACCACCTGCACTTTTCAGAAAGACTTCGTTTGGCGTCTAATAATTGAGGCATTTCTGAAGCCGATTGTTGAGTTTTTTCGCTACAGTTGCGAACATTAGACCAGTGACCTTTCGCCAATTGATTCCTTTATAAAAACAATGATGTAGCAGTCCATTGGTATTTTCATTGGTGCCCCGTTGCCAGGAGGAATAAGGATCAGCAAAGTAAACATTCATGCCTGTGGCTTCTTCAATTTTCCTGAACTGAGCACATTCTTTACCGTTATCAACCGTCAGGTTTTACACCATTTCTCAGGTATGACCTTAAGGTAGTTGTTGTCACCAGATAATAAAGTATCTGCTGATTTGTCGCTCAGTTTAGCAGCAACCAGTACGCGGCTCTTTTTTTCCACATGGGTGGCAATGCCACCTGAGCTCTTGGCTCCCTCAACGTTATCACCCTCCCAGTGGCCAAGGCGGCGATGGTTGCCAATACTCACAGGGCGATCATGAATGCTCACACGATGTGGTAATCAAACCACGCCCAGTCCCGTATTGCTGCTGTCTTAGACGCTTTTTGTGCCGCCTCAGTAGATGTTGGTACAAAAAACCGTCTTGTGCAGCATCCTCGTATATCCATCGATAGATACCTTCCGGGCTAATCCGCAGACATGCACTTCTAGGGTGATCTAGCTTGAGGCGTCCAGCCATTGTTTCCGGTGACCAATCTTCCTGTAACCGCTCGATGACATAATGCAGGTGTTTTTTTATGTGATCACCTGCGAGTGTGCCTCGGCTTCTTGCATCGAACCATCGCACGTTTCTGTGCAAGCCCATCCTGGTAACAGGCTATGAGTCGACCATTGATCACTTCACGTGAGATGGTGGTGTGATGACGACCTAAACGACGAACAATGCCTCTATAACTTAAACGCCAATGCAAAAGATGTATAGGCGAGCTTCTAAAAACCTTCCAAAATTAGCGATAATTAGTCAACAATTCAACTAACTGTTGATAAAAATCATGCAACCGAGTTTTTTTGATCATCAAGACCGACTTGAACTCCTTGAGCAACAAGGAGACCTGCTGCCAAAGCTGGAAAGGACCGTAGACTGGGCGGCTTTTCGGACGTTGCTGGGCTCAATTTATAAAAACAGTGGTCCCAGTAAAGGTGGGCGTCCACCTTACGATGCGGTACTGATGTTCAATTTGTCGGATGATCAAACAAAGCTCCAAATACGGGCTCGCTATAGCTTTTATTGTTTTCCTGGGCTGAGCCCGGAGGGTAAGGTACCCGATGCTAAAACAGTTTGGGTATATCGTGAGCGCCTGAAAGAACCGGGCCTTGTTGACAAACTCTTTTCAGAGCTGTTGATCCAGATTGATGCAGCAGGCTTCAGTGTTCGCAAGGGACAGATTGTAGATGCCGCTATCGTTCCAGCACCCAGGCAACATAATACGCGAGAGGAAAATAGGCAGATCAAAGCCGGGGATAGCACTGAGTATGGAGTGATAACAAACGCCGCCAGAAGAATGTTGAAGCCCACTGGAACCATGAAGTCATTCGCAAGTACGCCATCACATCAGCAGAAGTCCACGATAGCCAGGTCTTCGAGGAACGGCTGGATGAGAACAATAATGGCAGTGTCTGGGTCGATTCTGCTTGCCGCAGTAGAACGGGAAGCCGCTTTACCGGGGTGCGCATTACCGCAGTCAGATTCATCGCAAGTCGACATGTAAACGCCCCTAGAATGAACGGGAGCAAGAGGCAAACCGAAAACGATCAAGAGTTCGGGCTTGAGTTGAGCACGTGTTTGCCCAGCAGGCCAATCAACTAGTGCGTAGCATCGGCCAAGGCAGGGTCGGTGTGAAGATGGGTATGATGAATTTGGTGTATGACATGCGTCAATTGGTGTGGCTCTGGCCGGTTAAAGCGAGGTATGGATATGGATGTTGCCAAAAAACGAGTGTGAAGATACCGGGCTTCCCTGATTTGCAGAGACAGTCCTGAATGCTGTGTAACTACCTGTCATTAAACCCAAACAGGGTGAGGATAGGCAGACGATCGACAAGAAAGAACCCTAGGCGGCCGCTAATCACATCAAAACTGAAGAAGATCTCAACGAGTTTCGGCCAATGCTGCCCAGAATCACGGTCGATGCAGCACTCAACGTTGAACTAGCTGATCATCTTGGCTTTGCCAAACATGAACAATCCGAAGCGAGTAATAGCCGCAACGGCACTACTGGCAAGACCTTGCAAACGGAGGATGGCCAGTTTGAACAGGATACTCCACGAGAAAGAGCGGGCAGCTTTAAACACCGGCCAGTTAAAAAGCACCAGCGTCGATTTACCTCAATGTATGACGATCCGCGAAAAGGAAATGTACGGAGTCGATGTCTCCGCCACACTCATATCCAAAGTTACCGATGCGGTTATCGAGCAGGTTGTTGAATGGTAATTTCGCCCCCTGGATGCGATTCAGCCTATTGTTTATCTGGGCAGCATTGTCGTTAAAATCAGGCAAGATAAGAAAGTGATTTATCTCGCTCTGGGCGTCAACCTGGAAGGCCACAAGAAATTATTGGGGATGTGGCTGTCGGAGAATGAGGGTGCCAAGTTCTGGCTGAACGTGCTGACAGAGCTTCAGAATCGCGGTGTGAAGGATATTTTGATTGCCTGTGTCGATGGCTTAAAGGGCTTTCCTGATGCCATCAACACGGCTTTTCCAAATGCCCAGATCCAGCTCTGTATTGCGCATATGCTACGGAACTCGATGAAGTATGTGCCCTGGAAAGACTACAAGCCTGTCACGGCTGATTTGAAAAATATTTATCAGTCCATCACCGGGGAAGAAGCCTTACCGGCGCAGGATAAATTCTCTGATCGATGGGACAACAAATACTCCAGGATCAGCCGCTCCTGGCGTGCTCATTGGCAGAACCTGAACACGCCGTTCAACTACCCGGATGACAGACGAAAAGTGATCTACACGACCAACGCCATTGAGTCGCTGAACAGCGTCATTCGCAAAGCGATCAAGAAGCGGAAGTTGTTTCCAACCGATGATTCGGCGAAGAAGGTAATCCACCTGGGAATCCAGGCCGCATCGAAAAAGTGGACAATGCCGATCCGTCATTGGAAACCAGCACTGAATAGATTTATGATTGAGTTCGAAGAATGCTTGGCGGAATATATCTAACTTTGGTTGTTGCACAGAAAACTTTATAGGCTCCTTGTTGCGGAAACCTCTGCCACGCACTTTGATTATCTTGATTCGGCTGTTGAGACCCTCTGCCGGACCATTACTTACTTCCAAAAGGGGTTCTGGGGACATTCCGTCCTAAAGTGACACTTATCGCTACAGCCCACGCCTCATAAGGCTTCTAGAGGTGCCTTAATTTTCAAAATCACTGCAATATCCCAATTATAGTAATATTCCGGCTTTTACGAGAAGCCTATGCCTTATAAAGAACGCCTGACCGTACTCCACGAAGCAGAAATTAACGATTTATATGGCGTTCCCAGCCTGTCACTGGAAGAAAAACGTATCAGTTTTACTCTGAATGATCTGGAGCAGGACGTTATTAAATCCATCAGGGATCGCAATCATAAATGCTATGCTATTGCTCTGCTGGGTTACTTTAAGATCAAGCCCATTCAGCTCAATCCGGCCTACAAGGAATTGAAAGCAGATCTCACCTTTATTGCTGAAGAATATTTCCCTAAATTTAAAGTCCCTCGCTTCAGTGTTAGCAATAAGCAGAAAACACGTATCTACGACAAGATTATAAACCTTCAGGGATTCAAAACATGGTGTGTGGAACAACATCAGGAACCTCTCATTACCTATTTGCAATAGGTTGCTAAATCCTGGATTGAGCCGCGCTTTTTATTTGATGCCTGCACCGAATACTTAGCTCGAAATCATACAGGAATCCCTAAATATACCGTGCTTCAGCGAATTATCAGTCAGGTAATCAAACAGGAACGTAAGCGACTTTCTGATCTATTAAAGACAACCATATCAGATGAATTAGCTACTAACTTGGCTGAGTTAGTTGATGGAAAAGGTATGCTAACCGTTAAAGAACTTAAGCAGGCGGCGAAAAGTTTTAATGCTCCAGAATTGGAGAAAGAGTTGAACGTCAACAAGTTGATTCAGCCCTGGATGGATGAAGTTAATCAAGTGGCCTCTGCTCTATCACTATCGCAACAAAACCGACTGCACTATGCGGCGATGGTTGATTACTACTCTATAACCAAGCTTAAACGCTTCGACCGTGTCACGCAGCAGCTTTATTTACTTTGTTATCTTCAGGAGCGGGTACAAATCAATATTGAACGTTTGGCTTATGGGTTTATTTATCATGTCCGAAAGTTACGTGAAAAAGCTAAAGCGTATGCCAAGGAAATGGCCTATAAAGATTGGGATGGCGCGGTAGTAAATATTAGCAAAGCCGCTGAATTATTATACTTTTTTATTGACGACACCATTAATGACCATGTGTCATTTAGACAAATAAAACAACGGGTACAAGGCTTGCTTGGAGCACGGTAAATAGAATCACTGTGCTTGTATCTGAAGAAACAAAAACGCACGAAAAATGATTACATCTGGGAATTTTATGATAAGCAGCGTGAACTGATTCAGCACTTAATACGCCCCATTTTTTTATGCCTGATCTTTGAAGGATCAGACAATACACAGGCTTTATCTGCACAATTAAATAGAATGAAAAAAGAGTTGTTAGGTGCTGGTGAATTAGCATCGTCAGATCGACGATTGATTCCAGCCAAACACCAATTGTATGTTATCAATATTGATAACAACGTACTCTCTGAGCGTTACGAGTTGATGCTGTATTTGTCAGCTAAAAATAATCTTGGTGGGAAACTCTTTATACCAACGGCTATCAAATATCGTGCATTACACGATGACCTCGTTGGAGATATCCCCTGGGCACAGAAAGACAAGCTACTTAAAGGTTCCATGCTAGATAGCATGAATACAGAGCCTGCCCAGCGGGTTAAATCGATGGAGAAAAAGATGAACGATAAGCTGCAACGGGTTGGCCAGCGCATTGATGAGGGCGACAATCGAAATGTGGTATTGCGTAATCGCTCAGGAAAAATTCAATGGAGGTTGCCGTATTCAGGCACAAAATCGGCTTTAAACAATCCCTTTTTCGATCGTATGAAACCGATTAACATTGCCGATGTATTACGCTTCGTTCATCAGGAAACAGGATTTTTAAAGCACTTTGAGCATGTTCGCCAGGTACAGTCCGGACAGAGTGATCATTTGAATGATTTACTGGCGGCTCTCATTGGCAATGGAACCTATTATGGCCTACACGGCATGGCCAGCATCTCTGATAGATCATATGATCATCTACGCACAGTACAGGCCAATTATTTGCGACCTGAAACGCTAAACTTCGGCAATGATGCAATTAACGATGCGACAGAGAAATTATCAATCTTCAAGCATTACAATATCCAAAAAGGACTCATTCATGCCAGTGCTGACGGGCAAAAATTCGAATCACGGTTAGAGACTTTTAAAACTCGCTATTCATCTAAATATTTTGGCACGAATAAAGGACTAACATCGATGAACTTGATTGCCAATCATGTAGCCTTGAATGCCCAGATTATTGGTTCCAATGAACATGAATCTCATTTTATTTTGGATCTGCTTCATAACAATACCTCGGAGATTAAGCCGGATATTTTGTCAACGGATACGCACGGCGTTAATCATGTTAACTTTGCTTTGCTGGACCTGTTTGGCTATATCTTTGCGCCGCGCTATGCTCAGTTTGGAACCGTGATATCAGATCTTTTTGATGTAAATGAGGGAGAAGACAATAAGGCAACGCTCTCATTAAAAAAGCCTATTAATACAGAATTAATTATCGATGAGTGGGATACGATACAGCGCATTATTATATCACTACAGCAGAAGACGATAACGCAGGCGACCCTTGTTAGAAAGCTTTCTGGCTATAGTCAAAACCACCCCTTGCTGAAAGCTTTAACTGAATATAATCGTATGCTCAAGGCCATGTACTTACTGGACTATATTGATGATGCCAGTTTAAGAACTTATGTACAGCGAGCCTTGAATCGTGGGGAAGCTTATCATCAATTACGGCGTGCTATTGCACATGTGAATGGCAATCGTTTCCAGGGAAAATCAGACGATGAGATTGTCTTGTGGAATGAATGCGCGAGGCTATTAACCAACGCCATTATCTATTTTAATTCGCTGATACTGACGCGATTACTTGAGCATTTTGAGGGGGAAAGTGACGATAAGAAGTTGGAAATTATTAAGCAAGTTTCGCCAGTGGCTTGGCATAACATCAATTTGAACGGAACTTACAGCTTTAGCTTTGAACAAAACCTACTAGATTTGGATGAAATTATGCAATCAATCGTGCAAAATGAAAATTAAGCCACCTCTGTAGGCCTTGTGGGGTATGGGCTGTAGAGATAAGTGTCACTTTAGGACGGAATGTCCACAGAACCCCAAGCAGATACACGGCATATTCCGCTTTTCCCTGGTGAATAGACCAGTGCGCCATTAGCGCATAGATCAATACCATTAAGGTAAATAATGCTGCCACTAAATTCTCTTATGCTTTACGTATTTCCACAAAACTTGCCAGTGTAGCAAGCGAACTGAATATCTGCTGGTTTTGCTGATCATCAGATTTGACCTGTATCCCATAATTCTGAGATATCGCCAGCACTAACTCCAGTGCATCAATGGAATCCAGCCCTAAACCATCACCAAACAAGGGGGCGGCTGGGTCTATGTCATCTATAGATACCTCTTCCAGGTTCAGAGTATCAATTATCATAGCCGCAATTTCTCTGACGAATCCGCCCATCCAATCTTCCTTCATTTATCGATTAATCAAAGCCGGGCATTATTGCACAAGGTGAGTCAGAGGTGAATATAAATCCTACGGAAAAAATCCACCCTCCCGAGCATCTGGAGAGTCTTCTGGAAATTTGCCCTGTCAGAGATAACACAGCATCGTTCGATCACACAGCGGAAAAATCACGGGCCAAAAGCGTTTTGCAGAGAGTGGTTTCGAGAAAGGCTGAAAAATCGTATTTCGTCCTATTTAACTGATCTTTTTCAGCATGCGCTTGTTTTTTATTAGAAAAACAAAAATACGTCCGCTCCAGTACCAGTGTAGGAAAACAGCCTCTAATAAGAGATTGGAGACTCGATGCCAAGGCCTGCATTTATCTTCCGCAGCACAGGGAGTGATCTCTAACCCCAACCCCTGTGCCATGGTCAGAACGCGAAACAGGTGATAGCGATTACTGATGACCACTACTTGGGAATGATCTTCGAACCAGGGATGCGCATGGCGAAAATTCTCTAGTGTATTTACAGATAGCTCCTCCAGGGCAATAGCGGCTGATTCCACTCCTGCCTGAATGAGATAGTTGGCTCCTGCATTGGCTTCGCTGATTTCACCGGATGCACCACCCCCTATCACCAGGACCTCAGGCCTATCCCAAACCTGATACAGTGTCAGTGCCCGATCTAGCCTCAGCCGAAAATCAGCAGAAATTTCTCCTTGCTGCAATTGTTTGCCGAGCACAGCCACAGCGTCCCTGAAATCTGGCTTTGTCGGTGCTTTCATACCTGTTCGAATCACCTGAAACAGCAGCCAAAAATGAGTGATCCCTAACGTTACCAGACCAACCACCAAAGACAGCATTAAGGTAAAAACGCCATCAGCATCGAAGTCTCGGTTGCGAAACTTAATCAAGTTTAGGTTTCACGATGGAACGGTACAAGCCCGGTAAATACATCCTCCTGGAAATGAGTCTGCCTCCCACCATTCGGGTGATCCGTAATATATCAGTGACTGACTGAAAATGAATTGGCCGGAGATCGGCACCATAAATCGCCGGGATTTTTATATTGTATACGGCTATTCCTCGCCAACCTGCTTCAATAATAATCTCGCTTTCGAACACGAACCCCCTATCCCGACTGGTACCAATAGACAAATCGGCTAGAAGTTCAATTGGATATAACCGGAAGCCGGATTGAGAATCCTCCATCGGCATGCCCGACGCCCAGGCAATCCAAAAATTGGCGAATCGATTGGCATAGTAGCGCCGTCGCGGGATAACCTCTCGATCATGCAGGCGCGAACCAATAATAATATTTTTTGTATGCCCTTGTGCCGCTTTAATGAGACGCGGAATATCCTCGGGGCGATGTTGGCCATCCCCATCCAGGGTGATCACGCCATCTACTGACAGATCCATCGATGCCTGCATGCCTCGCCACAGAGCAGCTGCTTTGCCAGCGTTGGGTTCGTTTCGCAGCAACATAATTGGCAGGTCCGCAAGCTGCTCACTGGTACCGTCGATCGAACCGTCATCTACCACAATTACGGGTAAGTCATGGCTCAAGGTGCGTTCAACCAAATTTCGAATTGTACCAGCCTCATTATAGGCTGGTATTACCACTGCATAAGACTTCATAAACTAGGCCTTCCGCCAAATACTTCGGGCCATTCTACATCAAGTTGGGATATACAGGTGGGTATGTGGGAGAATAGGAAGCTGTCGAAATTTCCACTGTCAGGCTATTTGATGAAACCCTTTTTTAAACCCTCAAAGCTTTCTGCCCTGGAAGCCAAATATGAGGCACAGAAAATTGCCTTTGCGCCCATCATCTTTCAAGTAGTGCGCACCATGCGCAATCTCGGTATTCTAGGACAGTTGGATAAGGCAGGCAAAAATGGTATTGATGTACAGACCATTGCGGATAACACTGGACTCACCCTTTATGGCGTTGAAACCCTGATAGAAAGCGGCCTTTCATGCCATATGGTTGAAAAGAATACAGAGGGATTGTTTCAGTTAAGTAAGACGGGTTGGTTCCTGTTGCAGGATGAAATGACCCGCATCAATATGGATTACAATCATTACATCTGTTACAAGGGATTGTATGATCTGGACAAGTCGATACAGACTGGCAAGCCGGTTGGCCTGAAGGTATTTGGCAATCAATGGGAAACTCTATACCAGGCATTACCTCACCTCCCATCACACATCAAGGAAAGCTGGTACACTTTTGACCACTACTATTCGGATGGCACCTATCCACTTGTACTGCCCATCATCCTCCGAGATAAACCAAAGACCTTGATGGATATAGGCGCCAATGTAGGCAAGTTCTCCATCCTGGCGGCGACCTATAATCCTGATCTGAAAATCACTATGCTGGACCTGCCTGATTAACTTAAAAATGCCATCGAAAACGTAGAAAAGGTGGGGTTCAGTGACCGAGTGAATAGTGTGGCCATCGACCTGCTGAATCCTGAAGCGAGGATTCCTTCAGGTGTAGACGTGTTCTGGCTCAGCCAGTTCCTGTCTTGCTTTGGGGGTAAAGAAATAGTGAGCATTCTAAAGCGGGTAGCTGCCACCATGCTACCGGATTCTACGCTCTATATTATGGAAACCTGCTGGGACAGATAGCAGCACGAAGCCGCAGCTTATTCATTGATCAACACATCCCCTTATTTCACCTGCATGGCCAGCGGAAACTCAAAAATGTATCACTCAAAAGAGTTGATGAAATATATAGACGAAGCTGGTTTGCGGGTGCGAGAAATCCGTGATCATCTTGGTATCTGCCACACTCTGTTTGAATGTGTCTTGTAGATGCGTCTTAATTATATTTTATTGGTGGTATTAATACAGGAACTCAACTGCTAGTTCGCATTTCTCGCTGCTTGGTGAGAGATGCGGGCTAGATAGTCGACCCTGAAATATTCATTCCAGGCACTTAATAATACTGTTGTTTCTGTTTTGCAAACAGGAACAACAGTATGGACATGATATTTTTCAGCACAAAAAGAACCTCCCTCATCCATTTTCTGAAGTTGAAGGCAGCCCGCCGCCATAAGCAAGTTAATCTGATCCTCGGCAAAGCCTTTAAGAAAGTTCCTTTTTAGCCTGTGGTCACTCTTTAAGTGACCACAGGCTCGATGCCAGCTCGTCTTCTGAAACGTTTTCTGGCTAATGCCATGGCTTCTTCTGAGGTATTCTTCCTAGCAGGCTTTGGTGTTACTATCTGGGTGTCATTAACCTTTGATTTGCCCCGATAACCTCGATCAGCAATACCCACTTTGGGTACTCGATTGATGAGACGTTTCACCTGTGCCAAGACCTCAGGTACGGTGTGACCATCAAATACATTCTTCTCAAAAGCCAGGGCACCAATCACAATGCCCGCGTCCCTTGTGGTGGTGATTGATGCCTTGGTGCCAAACTCATAACGCTGGTGGGCCTTGCCTTTGCTCATACAGTAAACATGAGATTCATGTAGGCTGTACAACTTGTTTTTATCAGCACGCTTCTGATTCAGCATGCGCTGGTACAGGGCGAACTTTTCTGCATAGAATTTCTGTTGTTCTGCGGTCATCTTACGCTGTATTCCACGCAGTAATCGGCCGCTGATGGTCTTTAATCGCTTGACGGCCTTACGTGCCTTTTTACGATTCCTCGGATGTGTGGCAAATCGGGTGGGGAGCTTGAGAATTTTTACTTCCTTCTCATGGCTTCGACTGAGCACGATACCTTCTGCTCGGGCCATCTTGAGTAACTGCCCGTGTATCTTTCGGTACTGCTTTGCATCAGTTGGAAAGGTAATGTTTTTCTCTTGTACGGTAGTGTCGATACACATTTCATCTTCGATCGCCTTTTCTTGATGTAAGGCGATAGAGGTAGCCAGGACCTTTTCAAAACCTTCGTTGCCAATACGCTTTCTGAAGTAAGTCAGGTCGGAGGGGTCACAAGGAAGTTGCCATTGGAATTCGATCTCACCCGTAAAACTCTGGTAGTAGGGATTTTGTATCCAGCGTTGAATCAGAACCTCGTCACTGAGGTCTTCCAGATGCTTGAGTATCGAGAGGCCCACCATTAGGCGGATGGGTTTTGAGGGCTTTCCAAGATGAGAATAAAGCGGGGCAAATTCAGCATCAAAATATGACCAGTCTATCTGTC
Source organism: Candidatus Vondammii sp. HM_W22 (assembly GCF_022530855.2). Lineage (GTDB taxonomy): Bacteria > Pseudomonadota > Gammaproteobacteria > Chromatiales > Chromatiaceae > Vondammii. The sequence goes on from NZ_CP099567.1 coordinate 262,455, forward strand.
TGGCCAGTAGCAAAAGTGGATGCTTGGGGTTCAGCTGATCCAGTAAGTTCTGGTGCAGGAAACTTTGCTGGTTGGGATTGGCTGTCTTGGGTTTGCTCAATTATCCACCTCTATTTCGTCCAGTTTTTCTCTGCTTTTACCCCTTTCCCGGACGTTTATTTTATCAAATTTAGACGCTTATTTTATATAAATCATTGCATTATGAGTATTTCAGGGTCGACTAGATAGTGTCCGTCCATAAACGGCCCTATTTCTCTCGCAAAGGCGCAGAGACGCAAAGAACAAAATTTAATGCGCTTTTATAACAATAACTTATAACTTTGCGATCTTTGCGAGAGTTGTCGTTTCTGGACGGATACTAGATACATTCCGCAGCCATAATGCATTTCAGAATGCCGTAGTCGTAACGTCCATCAAGGGCCTCATAAAGTGGTTTCAGCTTTCCCTCTTCGCAGCTTCTCTCCATCTCCAGGGTGGCGATGATTTCACTGTACTGGACCGGGTTGAGTGGCAGTATCTCCCGTACATCGACCATTCCCGCTTCCACTGCCTCGGCAAAGTGGCTGTAGATTGAGGTGAGTTTGAGTTCCCGCTGACGTGCTATCTCATCGGCATCAAGGCCCTTCTGATGGAGGTTGAGCGTCTCGTTGATGGTTTCGCTCAGGCTGTTGTTGAGTATTTCAGTTAATGGGGTGCTCCCCGATGAGATCGAGAAACTGCTGGCCGTATCGCGTCAGCTTGGTCTCGCCAACACCGCTGATATAACGCATCCGCTCAAGGTTTTCCGGCCTCAGCTCGGCCATCTCTTCCAGGGTGCTGTCATGAAAAACGATATAAGGCGGTACACCCTGCTCCTGGGCGATCTCCAGCCGCCGTGCCCGCATCGCGTCGAGCAGAGGCAGGTTCCAGGACTGCAGCTTGGTCTGCGAGCGCTTTTTCTTCTCTTTTTTCTCGGCTCGTTTCTGATGTCTGAGATGAAGCAGGCATTCACTCTTGAGCAGCGGACGGCATTTTTCAGTGAGACGCAGGGCGCCATGGCCGTCGGCATCGATATCGAGATAACCCAGGGAGATCAATTGGCGGAACAGGCCGCGCCACTCCACGCCGTTTAGTTCGTCGCCAATGCCAAAAGTCGTGATCTGGTGATGCTGGAAACGCTCGATACGCTCATCCTCCTTACCTTTCAATACATCGATCAGGTAGTTGACGCCAAAGCGTTGACCGGTGTGGAAGACGCAGGAGAGTGCCTTGCGGGCCGATTCGGTGGCATCCCAGGTCTCCGGCGGATTGAGGCAGTTGTCGCAGTTGCCGCAGGGTTGCTCCAGGGTCTCACCAAAATAGCCCAACAGGGCCTGGCGCCGGCAGCCGGTGAGGTCACAGAGACCAAGCATTGCTTCCAGTTTGTGGTGGGCGATACGCTTGAATTGCTCTTCTGCATCGGTATTCTGGACAAACTGCCGCAAGGTGATGACATCTTGCAGACCAAAAGCCATCCAGGCATCGGCGGGTTCTCCGTCGCGACCGGCGCGGCCGGTTTCCTGGTAGTAGGCCTCTATGCTTTTGGGCAGGTTGAGGTGGGCGACGAAGCGCACGTCAGGTTTATCTATACCCATGCCAAAGGCGATGGTGGCGCAGATGATCACCCCCTCTTCACGGAGAAATTGTTCCTGATTTTTATGCCTTGTTTCACTCGTCAGTCCTGCATGATAGGGCAGTGCCTTACGACCGCGAGAGGCCAGCCATTGGGCAATATCCTCGACTTTTTTCCGTGATAAGCAGTAGACGATGCCGGCATCTTCCGGATGTTCCTGCTCCAGGAAACGCCAGAGCTGGTCTCTTCCATTCTGTCCCTCTGTAATGGTGTAGCGAATATTGGGGCGGTCAAAACTGTTGGTGAAAACTTTTGCGCTCTGTAGTCCGAGCTGCTCGATAATCTCCTGCTGGGTGCGCTGATCGGCAGTGGCGGTGAGCGCAATCCGTGGTATTTCCGGATAGCGTTCTGTGAGTAGTGAGAGGCGTTGATACTCTTTTCGGAAATCATGGCCCCATTGAGAGACGCAGTGAGCTTCATCAATGGCGAAGAGGGTAATCTGGATGCGGTCAAGAAGCCGCAGTGTCTGTTCTGTGAGTAGACGCTCCGGGGCGATATAGAGCAGTTTCAGCTCACCATTCAGGAGGGCTTGTTCAGTATTTCGCCGGGTCGCGGCATCCAGAGTGGAGTTGAGAAAAGCGGCTTGAATGCCAAGTTGCTTCAAGGCGCTCACCTGATCCTGCATCAATGCAATCAGGGGAGAGATAACAATACCGACGCCTTCACCAACCAGTGCGGGGATCTGGTAACAGAGCGATTTACCACCGCCTGTGGGCATCAGGGCCAAGGCATCCTGCCCGTTAATGACAGTCTCAATGATCTCCGCCTGATTATGGCGAAATTCGCTGTAGCCGAAGGTCTCGTTTAGTATTTTTTTTACGCGTTGCATCTGGATCATCAGCTGAAAAATCCTTTTGGCTCTTCCTCTAATTGACTGGGTAGACTAACGTACCCCCTATGAAAGATAAAGATCTATACGCCCAAATCCTGGGTGTCCAAAAGCCCTTGGTAGGTTAGCAGTGTAGAGCTGGCTCTGTCAGAGGGAGAGGTAACAGTACAGGTTGAACAAGAGGCAGGTGCCAAGCAGTGTTGTTTAATCTCTGGGTAGATCTCACCGGGCTATGACTCACGCAAGCGCCGCTGGCGGCACCTGGATACCCGCCAATACAAAACTATTCTGGTAGCAGATGCGCCCAGAGTGAAGTATGAAGAATATGGGGTGGTCACCGTGTCAGTTTCCTGGGCGAAACCGGGCTCTGGATTTACTGCAATGTTTGAAGTGCTGGTGATCGATTGGTTGAAAGAGGCGTCCATCTCGGCAGTCTCACGATTGATGGGGCTGAGTTGGAATGCCATTGATGGAATTATGCAGCGAGCGGTCAAGCGAGGACTGGCACGTAGAACAGAGATCAGCTCAACACGTATAGGTATTGATGATACGGCCTTCAAGAAACGCCATGATTATGTAACAGTCTTATCAGACCAGGATGCAGGTAGAGTACTACACGGGGCAGTGACGGCAAAAAGGTGATGCTCAAAGCATGATACGAAAGTCTAGCAGAGGAGCAACGAGAAGCGATAGAGAATGTCTTCATGGATATGTGGCCAGCCTTTATCAATGCCATACTGGAAAGCCTGCCTAGGGCTGAAGAGAAGATTGTCTTTAGTAAATGCCATGTCGCCAAATACCTCGGTGAGGCAGTGGACAAGGTAGGCCGCCAAGAGCACAAAGCGCTGATGGCTATGAGGACCTTAAAGGCAGCCAGTATGACTGGCTCTGCAACCCGGAGAGTATGATGCGCAGACAGGAATTACGGTTCAAGGCGCTACGTGGCAGACTGCCCGTGCCTAGGCGATCAAGAGTTTACTACTATGCCAGCAAGACATTGGGGAAGGAAAAGCTGGGAGCGGTGGTTGTCATGGGCAGTGCGCAGTGGCCTGGAGCCAATCAAGAAAGTGGCGGGAACAATCAAGGATTATCTGTGGGAAATATTGAACGCTGTTGTTTTGGAAGTAAGTAATGGTCCGGCAGAAGGCCTCAACAGCCGAATCAAGATGATCAAGGTGCGTAGCAGAGGCTTCCGCAACAAGGAGCGGTTTGCTAATGCAATCTACTTCCACCTTGGAGGGCTGAATTTTTATCCTGAGGGAGCGGTTGGGTGATATTTACCTACTCGATTAGGGGAAGAGCCGTATCTTTTACATTGGCGTTTAAGTTATAGAAACATTGGTCGTCGTTTGGGTCGTCATCACACCACCATCTCACGTGAAGTGAAACACAATGGTCGATTCATAGCCTGTTACCGGGACGAGTTTGCACAGAAACGTGCGATGGTTCGATGCAAGAAACCGAGGCACACTCGCAGGTGATCACATAAAAAATGCCTGCATTATGTCATCGAGCGGTTACAGGAGGATTGGACACCGGAAACAATGGCTGGACGCCTCAGGCTGGATTACCCTAAGAAGTGCATGTCTACGGATTAGCCCGGAAGGTATTTATCGATGGATAGAGACTGTTCAAAATATTGTGTCAACGTAAAAGCACTCAGTCCATATCATCACAGATCAAGTGCGCGATCAAGCCTACCTTCGAAGAAGATAGCCAGTTGAGACAAGATCAGGTTCCAGTTGTGAATGGGCATCGCCCATTTCTTACTGGCGTTCTGAATGCCAAGGTATAACAATTTGAGCAGGCTGGAGGGTGTCCTGAACTCTGTGTAACTGTCTATCATTAAACCCAAGCGTAGTTGAGGATATGCACTATGAACAAGAAAGAACTACAGGCGATCGCTCATGCGGCCGCTAAAAATATCAAGACGGAAGACGACCACAAAGACTTCCAGCAGATGCTAACCAAGATTACGGTCGAAGCGGCACTGAACGCTGAGTTAGATGATCATCTTGGCTTTGAAAGGCACGAGCAGTCCGAAGCTGACAATAACCGCAACGGCTATGCCAGTAAGACTAACCGAACGGAAGCTGGCCAGTTCGAGCTCGATACACCACGCGACAGAGCTGGGAGTTTCGAGCCCAAGCCCGTTAAAAAAACACCAGCGTCGATTTACTTCCATGGACGACAAGATTATTTCCTTGTATGCCCAGGGCATGACAACACGAGAAATCGTCACGACCGTTAAAGAAATGTACGGTGCTGATGTCTCCGCCACCTTGATTCCCAAAGTGACTGACGCTGTTATTGAACAAGTGATTGAATGGCCATCTAGGCCACTGGATGCGGTCTATCCCATTATTTACCTGGATTGTATTGTCGTAAAAATCCGGCAAGACAAGAAAGTGATCAATAAGGCAATTTATCTGGCACTGGGCGTGAACATGGAGGGCCACAAGGAATTGTTGGGGCTCTGGCTGTCAGAGAATGAGGGTGCCAAGTTCTGTCTCAATGCACTCACAGAGCTCCAGAATCGCGGCGTGAAGGGCTTTCCAGACGCAATCAATACAGCGTTTCCCGAGACTCAGATCCAGCTCTGTATTGTTCACATGGTGCGCAACTCGATGAAGTATGTGCCCTGGAAAGACTACAAGGCAGTGACGGCAGACCTGAAGAAAATATATAAGCCTGTCACCGAAGATGAAGCGCTACTGGAACTTGATAATTTCTCTAACCGATGGGATGACAAATATCCTCAGCTCAGCCGTTCGTGGCGTAGCCACTGGCACAATCTTAATACCCTGTTTGGCTACCCTGAGGACATCCGCAGGGCAATCTATACAACCAATGCCATCGAGTCAATGAACAGCGTGGTTCGCAAGGCAATTAAAAAACGGAAGCTATTTCCGACCGACGACTCGGCAATGAAAGTGGTGTATCTGGCGGTGCAGCAAGCATCAAAAAAATGGACCATGCCGATTCGCAATTGGAAACCAGCACTGAATAGATTTATGATTGAGTTCGGAGAACGCTTGGCGGAGTACATTTAACCCGGGCAGTTACACGGAAATCGTTACACCTTCGCCGGCTGTTGTCATTCGGAAAACCGCCCTTGGTTTTTGTCAGTTTCCGGAATTATCGATGCTACTGCTTCAATAGAGTTAGTCGTATAAATAACTCGACGAATGTCCTCGGGGTAACGAAAACAGACGGATAAGTTATCCCACTTCTTGCGCCATGATTGAATCACGATGGGGTATTTATCGCCCCAGGCTTTCTCAAGATCGTCGATGGCTGATTCAGCTGCCTCCTTGTTCAGCGCCTTGTAAACACACTTAAGGTCAACCAGAAACACCTTCTGGTGCTTGGAGCCAACGTAGCGTAGCGAGTTGCGTATTTGGTGAACAATCTCAGTCTCTGGAAATATTGTTTGTATCGCTTCTGGAAAGCCTGTCAGACCATCCACGGAAGCAATCAGGATATCGTTCATACCCCGATTTTATAAATCACTCAGTACGCCCAGCCAGAAATCAGCGCTCTCACTTTCGGACAGGTATAACCCCAGCACTTCTTTTTTGCCTTCAATATTCAGCCCAAGAACGGTATAAACAGCGCGATTTTGGTAGCGGCCTTGAGCCCTTTACTTTGTAGTGAATTGCGTCCAGCCAAACAAGAAAGGATAATGCGAATCCAGTGGGCGCTGTTGCCAGGCTTTTACAGTATCGATTATTTTGTCGGTTATCGCGCTGATTGCTGCGGTAGAGACCGAGATACCATAGAGATCATGGACATGTTCACTGATATCGGTATAACTCATCAAGCCCCGGCCATACATCGACAAGATCCTGGTTTCAATCCCATCGCTGATACTGGTTTGATGCTTCTTAATAATTTGGGGCTCAAATGTACCGGCCCGGTCACGGGGCGTATTCAGGTCAATACGGCCTTCGCTTGTTTTAAGTGTCTTGCGGGATTTGCCGTTCTTGCGGTTAGGCACCACATCATCAACAACATGATTCTCTGGCTCAGCTTCAAGAGCAGCCTCGGTGAGCTGTTTTAGTAATGGGGCCAAAACACCCTCTTTCCCGCTAATGGTCTGCCCTGACGAACGGCCTTTAGAAATCTATCAAAATCAAATGATTCTGTCATAATCAATTCTACCTACGGCATTATGCTGCAAATTAAAGAATTGACACAAAATTCCTAACATTCCCCCTGGCAACGGGGCACCAATGAAAATACCAATGGACTGCTACATCATTGTTTTCATAAAGAAATCAATTGGCGAAGTCTTTCTTGAAGAGCACAGGCGGTGCATTTATAATTTGAATCCACCCTCTATAATGACCGAAGCTCTGAATCGATTCGGCAGCAGTCTCATCGGCTGATTGTTCGGGCGCAGCAAAATGGACACGCGATAGGTATAGGTCATCCCTACCCTGAAACGTCACAGATACTCCAGGAGATGCTTGCTGATATCGAGTCACTGAGTATCAGTCTGGTACCGGCCTCAGAGATGATTGCCTACCAAGGGAGGTACAAGCAATGGGGCACGCACCTCATTCCCCTCGCTCAAGGTTGCGAAGAGCTCGAAGCAGTAACCATTTAGACTTGCGTCGTCGTGCAGGCACTGAAGTGGTGACGGGGGGTCTGGATAGTGCATTGGTCATTGCCAGCCGAGGTGTCACCCTGATACCACGCTGGATGCCGTAAAGGATGCCCATTCGACATGGTCATCCTTTACGGCGGCTTGCCAGGGGCACGACCATCTCGATAATGATCCGCGGATACATCAGTTACTGGAGCGTGCAGCAGCAGAAGGGAACTATACCACTGCCATCTGGCGCAGCTCCCAAAGTACTGGTGAGTGCCGGCTTGCTCGGTGGACATCAAGCCACCAGCTACCCAAGGGTGTTGGATAAGACGGATTTACCCCAGGTGGATGTGAATATGCAACCGGTGATCCGGGACGATAGGGTGATTACTTCCCATGGTTCCGGGACAGCGATGGATTTTGCCCTGGAACTGATCGAAGCCCTGGCGGGTAGGGCGACAAGGAATGAGGTGGGGCAGAGCTTGTACAGTGATTTCTGCTTCCAGCAGAACAGGCCAGTAATCCAATCTGATCAATCGCCGAAACTGGTACCCACATGCCGGGCAGCTTTAACCCAGGAGTGATCAGCCGGGACCAGTTTTTTAGTACCAGCGACCTCTACCAGCGGAACCGGGACAGCCGTTTCATCCCGGGCTGCAACCATCACGCCAAAGGTCTCTTGTGCAATCAGCGTAGCACAGGCTGTTCCCAGGCGGGTGGCCAGTAGCCGGTCGGCGGCGGAAGGAGTGCCGCCACGTTGCAGGTACCCCAGAATGGTTACCCGTGACTCCAGGCCGGTCAGTTCTTCCAGCTGTTTGGACAGTGTTGCGGTGTGATTGGAATTGGCAGCCATCAGAGCAGCCAGTTTCAGTTTGGCGCTTTTGCGCTCCTTTTTTGTTTCAGCCGCCACCTTGTGCTGTTTGGCGGCTTTTACCAGGGCGGCTTGATCCCTCGGTAGTGCACCCTCGGCGACGGCGACAATACTGAAGTTTTTTCCACTACGGGCCCGCGAACGGATCGCATCTGCGACACTGCTGATTTCATAAGGGATCTCTGGCAGCAGAATGACGTCCGCTCCACCTGCAATGCCGGAGCCCAGCGCCAGCCAGCCTGCGCTATGTCCCATGATCTCAACCACGATGATTCGGTGGTGGCTATGGGCGGTACTGTGCAAGCGATCAATGGCATCAGTTGCTATACCCAGTGCTGTATCAAAACCGAAGGTGGTGTCTGTCAGTGCGACATCGTTATCGATGGTCTTAGGTAATGTAATAATGTTAAGCCCTTTCTCCATCAGCTGTAAGGCATTTTTCTGAGTACCCCCTCCACCCAGGCAGACCAAGGCGTCCAAGTGGTTGGCATGATAGTTTTCCGTGATTACGTCAGTCATATCCTGCTTGATCCCACCAAATACCATATTGTGGGGTTTGTCCCTGCTGGTGCCCAGGATAGTGCCACCCTGAGTGAGAATGCCGGAGAGGACATCACTGTCCAGGCGTGAGGTTCGATTCTCTGCCAAGCCGCGAAATCCATCCCGAAAGCCGATTATTTGCATGTCATAGACGCACAGTGCGGCCTTGCTGATCCCCCTTATTGCTGCGTTGAGTCCGGGACTGTCGCCTCCAGCGGTCAGAATTCCGATATGTTTTATCATTACCTTAATCCTGATAACTATTAATACAGACTATACTGCACAGACGGCGAGTTGTAACAAGATGATCTGACCAAAACATTACAAAAAGAAAATAGATAGGGTCTGCTCAGTAAGTCAGACTGCCACTGCTTGACATAAAACACCTCTACCGACCGGATGTGTCAGTTGATGACAGAGCAGTACCTTCTCAATTCACAATAACGACAATAGAACGATTGTAACGCGCTTCTTACAAAGTGCAAAAAAGATCCTTAACAGGATCAGCAGGACAATCTCTCTGTCGGAAAGGCAGAGCTTGTGTTTAATGATTACCGGCCAATGATCAGTCGGGCATCTTTTGTCGAACGATCCTGTGTGTCGAAGTCCCTGATAGTAATTTTCTGCCAATTCGTCCCAAGAAATAAACTTGCTCATTTTAACCCAGCGGTTGCTTTAATCCGGTGCTGTTTGAAAGGGCCAATCAAATTCGGCGAGAGAGATTTGTCTATGGCTATGATATCGGATCATAGGTGCATGGCTTTTGGTGGATATGGCTCATTTTTCATGCACTGTCATACCTGATATGGCGTCTTTACAGCAATAATATTAGGAAGTTATGGTTTATGAGCAGGCTCTAAATAGTCGTCCCTGAATTATCAAGTTGAGGATCTGGTTCCTTGAACCTTTCAGATCTGATTCTCCGCCCATTAGTCTGGAATAATCATACGATTTCCCGCTAACCTTATCCAAGCACAATAAAACCAAGCTAGCAACTTGGCTAAATTATATCCTGCTGCCGCCAAAGAGTGTATGCCCATCATAAGGATTACCCGTCAAACGCCATGCGCCAATCGGTCTAGAAAAAACAACCTGATGGCGGTCAGACGAGTTGATTTTTATGATACCGGGACCAATAAGCATTATGTCTTCATTACCAACCACCTTGACTGGTCAGCAAAGACTATTGCCGATATTTACAAGCAACGCTGGCAGGTTGAGTTGTTCTTTAAATGGATTAAGCAGAATCTCAAGATCAAAGCCTTTATGGGTAACACGGATAATGCTGCCATGACGCAGGTTTGGGTGGCGCTATGTATTTACCTGAAACTGGCGTACTTAAAATTCCAGGCAAGAATTAGCTAAAGTCTTCAGCAGATGAGTCGACTGATCCATCTGAATTTATTTGCTAAGCGAGATTTGATACAATTGTTTGGGCTCCTGCACTCCCCTGACCCCTGATCTGTAGATAGACTCTCCTCAATTGGGGTTATTATTTTCGCTGAAAATTAAGTGGGACAGCAGTGCTCTGGCGTCATTTGGTGTCGCAGACACCAGTAGGTCACGCATTTTATGGTAGAGTTTTGCACCTGTTGGAAAGGTGATGGCCTTCTCTTGAACGGTGGTGTCCACATTGACGTCCTCTAATTCACGCAAGCTCATTGCTTGAGAGAGCCTCTAAAAGCTCTCCAAAATCAGAGATATATAGTAACCAACTCGAGCAACCATTGATAAAAGCCATGCAACCGAGTTGTTTGATCAAGACCGACTTGAACTCCTTGAGCAACTGCCAGAGCTGGGAAGGACCGTAGACTGGGAAGCTTTTCGGGCGTTGCTGGGCTCAGTCTACAAAAACACTGATCCCAGTAAAGGTGGGCGCCCACCTTACGATGCGGTACTGATGTTCAGGTGTTGGCCCTACAGCATTTATTCAATCTGTCCGATGATAAAATAGAGCTCCAAATACGGGATCGCTATAGCTTTTGTTGTTTTCTTGGGCTGAGCCCTGAGGGTAAGGTACCCGATGCTAAAACAGTTTGGGTATATCGTGAGCGCCTGAAAGAACGGGGCCTTGTTGATAAACCCTTTTCAGAGCCGTTGATCCAGATTGATGCAGCAGGCTTCAGTGCTCGCAAGGGGCAGATTGTAGATGCCGCTATCGTTCCAATACCCAGGCAACGTAATACGCGAGAGGAAAATAGGCAGATCAAAGCCGGGGACAGCCCTGAGGCATGGGGTGATAACAAACGCCATCATGAAGAATGTTGAAGCTCACTGGAACCATGAAGCATGGCAAAACCCACTATGGGTACAAAAACCACATCAGCATAGACCGGAAGCACAAAGTCATTCGCAAGTACGCCATCACATCAGCTAAAGTTCACGATAGCTAGGTCTTCGAAGAACTGCTGGAGTGAGAATAACAGTAATGGAGGTGTCTGGGCCGATTCTGCTTACCACAGTGAAGAGCGGGAGCCTGCTTTAGCAGATGCAAATTACCTCAGTCATATTCATCGCAAGTCGACATGGAAACGCTCCTTGAATGAACGGGAGCAAGAGGCAGACCGAAAACGATCAAGAGTTCGGGCTCGAGTTGAGCACGTGTTTGCCCAGCAGGCCAATCGACTGGTGCGTAGCATCGGGCAAGGCAAGGTCGGCGTGAACATTGGTATGATGAATTTGATACAACATGCGTCGATTGGTGTGGCTAGCCGGATGAAGCGAAGCATGGATCTGGATGTTGCCAGAAAAATGAGAGTTATCGTCAAATCTGGTGTTTAGCCAGTTGAATCAAGCGGCGACCTGATCGACTCTTGCTACCTCAACACCCTCGTTAAATTTGATTCCGGTTATCACCTTCGCCAGGTAATCGTCTCCACGTCTTCTCGGCACACAGGCAGAGTTTGAACATCATGTGTAGCATGCCGTCACGCGATAGGCAGCCCTTGGAATGCCTGGTTCGATGGCGGATTGCACCCGAAGGTGGATTCAATCGGATTGCTGGTCCGAATGCTCTGCCAGTGCTGCGCAGGATTTTGATAGAAAGCCATCAGTTCCTCTCGGTCTTTGTGCAGACAGATGGCAGTCTTCGGATACTTTGGCTCATACGTTTTGATAAACAGATCAAAGGCCTTTTCCGCATCGGCCTGGGTCTCCGACTGCCAGATGTTATGCAGTGCCTGTTTCGCTTTCGGCTGAGCTGACCTTGGCAGGCAGTTCAGCACGTTCATGGTCTTGTGCATCCAGCAGCGCTGCTGGCGCGTCTCCGGATACACTTCCTCCAGCGCAGCCCGGAACCCCATGGCACCGTCACCGATCGCCAATTTTGGCGGGGTCAGTCCGCGTGGCTTCAGTTTCAATAGTACCTCCCACCAGCTCTGTGTGGACTCCCGTACACCATCCTCAATTGCCAGAAAATGCTTCTCACCACGCTCATTCACGCCGATCACCACCAGGGCACACAGCTTCGTCTGCTCTGCTCTCAATCCGCTATAGACACCGTCTGCCCACACATACACCCAATGGCCCTTATCCAGACGCTCTTCGCCCCAGCCCCGATATTCTTCTGCCCAGACCTGCTTCAGACGCGACACCGTGCCGGCCGACAAGCCTGTTGCACCCGGACCCACCAGCACTTTCAGGGCTTCACCCATCTCTCCACTGGAAATCCCCTTCAGGTAGAGCCACGGCAGCGCCGCTTCCAGTGACTTCGTCTTGCGTATATACGGCGGCACCAGAGCTGATCGGAACGTCACCGGCTCGCCGGTCTTCGCTCGTATTTTGGGGATCTTGACCGTGACCGGCCCCAATCCTGTCTGCAGTTTACGAGCTGGCAGGTGACCATTACGCACCACACCCACCTTGCCATCCTCTGTCCGTCGCTCGACGTGCTCCGCCAACAGCTCCAGCAGCTCGGCCTCCACCGCCTGGTAGATCAACTGCTCTGCACCACTTCTCAGCAACTGTGTCAGCGGATCGATAATCGCATCTCGACCTGCCAGCTTAACAACGTTATTCCTACTCATGGTGGCCTATCTCCAATGGTTGTTTTGATGTCTCGCAACAACAAATTAACCAGATACCCCGCTTTTTTTCAATTCCCTTCAAACAACACTTTCAGTTATAACTAAAAAAATGAGCGTGAAGATACCGGGCTCTCCGGATTTGCTAGGGACTATCGGACTTTGTCCGGTTTTTAAAGGGTTCCTTAAACGCCAATGTAAGAGATGTATGAGCATCTAGCGTTCTTTTGCACTAAAATGACGGTAAGCATGGCTTGTGCTCACTCCTGTGTAAAGTGAAGATTTTACAACCTCATTTTACCAAGTATTCAAATCATCTCTTTTTAGTCATCCAAGTGGTGCATTTTGGAGTTAAATCTACCAGTTCTTTAATTTTTTGCACTCATCACCGGCGCATTGATGAGTGTTAACAGGCCCTAAGAGAGGCTTATGATTCGAATTTGGCATATAGCAACTCATACAACTAATATCAGGAATACATAAAACGATTCGCGAGGATTGGGGTGTTTCAGTTGAATTTATCTCCGACTGCCTAATGGTACCAGAATTACTGGGGTAGCAAGAGGTATGATCAGGCTCTTATCGACAAGATCAATGCTAGCTGTGATCTTTTGCTTGTCGGTGGAGGGGGTATGCTTGATGGCGGACGAGGTGATAGAAATGCGGGTATGGGTTTTGATTTGCCTTATAATTTATTGAGAAAAGTATGTGTATCAACAGTATTTTATGCTGTGGGATATAATTTATTCGACAAGCAGATTTACTGGAATATTAATAAGCTGCGTCGTCATATCAAATATGTGATCCGGCAACCCAATATGATTTTCTCAGTTCGCAATGATGGTTCTCTAGCCCGCTTACAAGAGGCGCTGGGACATGATGCTGATGGTATTGTTGAAGTACCTGATCCGGGCATGTACGTGCCGACAACAGATAGGGAGCATCCCGAAATGCTGCAGGGGTACGACAACATTCTTATCCAGATTGCAGGTGATAACCAATTTTCCAGAGTCTCAGCAGGATTTTGGCTACACGTGCCGGTTTTCGGCAAGAAGATACTTGAACGACGTCAGATAAAATAATTTCAAAATTTGGGCAAGGCACTGCAGAATATAGCAAAGAAGAGGAATGTAAACTATATATTATGTCCACACTTAGTGAGGGATTTTACGGCTATTGGAAAATTTTCAGATGTTATCAATAAAGGTTTCAGTCGTTTTAGATTTAACTCTATGGGTATTCAAAGAGGTGCTAATGCAGCTCACTTACTTTTTTGATGCTTACAAAAAGGCATCAGTCGTAATTGGCATGAGAGGCCATTCGGTAATTTGTGGTGTTGGTTTGAATACACCTACGATTGCTCTTTCGAGCCATAGTAAAGTAAAAGGGTTTATGAACATGGTTGGTTTATCCGATCGCGTAATCGATATGGCAGATCCAAACTTCGTGAATTTGTTAGATCGTATGGTGTGCGAAATTCTCGATAATAGATTGGATGAAGTGCCGCGTCTGAAAATCGTTCAGAAAAAATGTCGAGAGAAAACTCGAGTCTTCAACCAGAGGATTTTGGCTTTACTTACCAAGGAGCCTCTTATTCATTCTGGATCGGATGGATGACGAGTTAAAATCTTCCGGCTCAAGGCGGAAATTGCCGGTAATAGCGGGCTATTCCCAGGATTTCCAACGCAGAGCTGTAACGCGCCGCATGAATTGCGAACGTTGGACATTTAACTTGCGAACGCCGATCATGCCAAAATAACCCTTAAAGCACGCTTAAAAGCGGTGGCATCACCTTATTCCTCCAACTGAATTAGAAGAAACCTCCATCCCAGAGCCCCAGCTGACCTTCCCCCCATCTTAATACCAAGACTTGGATGAGATAATTCATTCTAAGCGGCCCTATTCACAAAGGCCACAGGTGACAAATAATTTAATGCGCTATGAGGCCGCACGTGATTGTAGTGCTCTCGCCATTGATCAATTTCATGTCTAGCGTCATCAATGGACCTGAACCAATGCTGATTTAAGCATTCATTTCTGAATTTACCGTTTAAGCTTTCTACAAACGCATTCTGAGTAGGCTTACCTGGCTGAATAAAACCTAGCTTAACGCCACTTTCTTTTTGCCAGTAGAACATCGCCTTGCTAGTAAACTCAGCGACCGTTGTCGCAGATTATTTGATCCGGAGCGCTCCTTAGCTCAATCACCTGAGTTAAAAAACGAGCGACCTGGTGACCATTGATCGAGAAGTCAGAGAGCTGGCCAATAACTTCTCTTGAGTAATCATCAATCACATTAAATACTCGAAAGCGGCGACCATTAGCCAACTGATCACTGACAAAATCCATTGACCAGCGTATATTTTTACCAATGGGCATAATCGTTGGCATTCTTGGTCGTATTATCTTCTTGCGTTTTTTAGTCCTCACTTGAAGACCTTCTTCGTTATAGACTCGGTAGGTCCGCTTCTTGTTTTTCACAAGCCCCTCTCCTCTCAGGAGGCCATGTAAAAACAAATAACCATAACTCGGATGCTTTTTTGCCAGCTCAAGTAACCGTTTGCGTAGAGGCTCATCTTTTCCCCATTGAGTAACGTACCGAAAAGCGGTTCTACTTAAGCCTACTAATAGGCAAGCTCTACGCTCACTTAATTTGAACCGCGACTTAAGGTAGCTCACGATTTGTTTTCTATCAGCAGGCTTTACCACTTTTTTGAGAGCACATCCTTCATCGCCTCAGCTTCAAGCATTTTCTCGGCAAGTAACTTCTTAAGCTTGTTATTTTCGCTTTCAAGCTCTTTGAGCCGTTTGGCTTCTGAGACATCCATCCCGGCGTATTTGCTTCGCCAGTTATAAAAGCACCCGGTTGAAATGCCGAACTGACGACAAATGTCATCAACTTTTACCCCTGACTCATGCTGCTTGATGGCACCAATAATTTGCTCTTCTCTGTAACGCTTCTTCTTCATCTTGAGATCTCCTAATACACAGACTAATTGGAAATCTCATCCTTGTCATGGCTCTATTTCTGGGGGAAAGGTCAGCTTGATAATCGTATTCTTACTTCAGTGTCAGATAATTCTGATCCTTGGCGTTTATTAAACCTCTATCACTCTGCGCCGCAAGGATGCCAGCGCCCCTTCCAATCCATCAGGAGGGGTGCCTTTCTAATCTGGCCAGATCAGTGATCTCATGATGCGAGCCATCGGGTAGCCAGTAGACGGTACCCCGATGATCGGGCACGAGAGTCTATGTGCCGTTAATGTAGGCATCCACCTCGCACTCAGCCGAGCCCCGATAGGGACATCAGCCGTGGCGTGAGCAGGTGGGCGCATATAGATCGTCTGCCCAGCCAGTTTGGTTCCCAGCGGGTCGAGTGAGGCGGTAACCGGCCCCGCTCGTAGCTGAGGTTAGTTTATCGTTAGTCGCCATCACAGAGTTCTGTGTAGTGTTGGAACCGGCTTGCACCGTATCTGCGCTAGTACACTGATAGATGGCGTGATCATGACTTATCAACTGATCGGACTGCAACGATCCCAGCGCACGCTATCCGCCGTGCCGCCCAAGGCAGTGATGGCGCTGACGATCTCTCGCACGAGGTGTTCGATGGCTGCTTCTGGCGGGATGCTGCCCCCGGTGCCGATGTCGAGGTTACCATCGATGTAGGGGTCATCGGCGGCGTCTCCAACGGGTGGGATACAGTCCATGATCCAGGCTCCTTCGTAGGACACAAACAGGGTTGTGTGAGCCGGCTTGAGCCGGTTCAACACGCATTCAAGATCTTCTGCGCGGTTGGTCTTCGAGGGGATCTGTTCCCACCTGTAACTCGCCGCAGCAGAAATAGGTAACCCGTGGGTCCGTCAGGCGTACCCGCCAGGCAAAACGCGTCTCGGACGGGTTCAGCGCCTGCACACCAACTTGAAATAGGCCTCCGGCTGTCCACCTGGATTGCCTCCTGAACACTAGACCAGTGGTATGTTAGGTTTTCCTCTACCTGAGGAGAACCAGGATGAAGAAGGGACATTTTTCAGATGAGCAGATCGTGGCTGTACTGCGCGATGCAGAGGCAACAACGGCCGTAGCGGCAGCACGCAAACACGGCGTATCGGAGCAGTCGATCTACCGTTGGCGCAACAAGTATGCCGGGATGGAAGTTTCAGATGTGCGGGAGCTAAAGCGAGTCAAGGATGAGAACATGCGGCTCAAAAAGCTGCTAGCAGAACGTGACCTGGAAGTAGAGGTCATGAAGGAGATACAAGCAAAAAAGTGGTGAGCCCCCGCGCGAAGCGCGCCATGGCATTGTTTGCTATTGAACGGGGCCTTAGCCAAAGGCGAGCAAGCTGGCTTTGTACGACACCGCGGTCGGGGCTTCATTATAGTTCAAAACGAGAACGTCGTGACCGGCATCTGTCGGCCGCGTTGCGTGTAGTGGTGCGGGAGGATCCCAGTTGGGGCTATCGTTTATCAGGCGCCTATCTGCGGCTCAGAGGTTGGAAGGTAAACAACAAACGCGTATATCGACTCTGGCGGCTTAATGGCCTGTGTTTGCCGCCTTATCGCCCTCGACGGAAGATTCGCACTGGGGTAAAACTGGAGGGATTGGCGCTACGACGGAATGATGTGTGGGCATGGGATTTCGTACATGACCGCTATCATGACGCAGAGCCTCTGCGGTGCTTGACGGTCAAGGACGAAGCAACCGGTTATTGTCTGGCAATCAAAACTGGTCGATACCTACAGAGTCAACACGTGAAAGCGGTGCTACGTGAATTAATCATTCGCTACGGAATTCCCCGAGCCATTCGCAGCGACAACGGAGCTGAGCTGTTGGCCCTCGTACTGCGCAAGGAACTGGAAAAGGATGATATTAAGCTAGCCAATATTGAACCGGGAAAACCCTGGCAAAATGGCAGCAATGAAAGCTTCAACGGCATTTTCCGCAAGGAGTGTTTAAATGCAGAGATATTTGGTAGCCTGACCGAAGCCAGAGTTGTTATTGAACAGTGGCGTTGCCGATATAATGAGCGGCGACCCCACAGTTCACAACACTACGTCACGTCACGCCAGAGATGGCGTATTTTGGATTACGTGAAATGCGGAGAACCTAACAAGCCAAGTGGCCATAGAATGGGGGCATTTCACACCCGTGGCGGTCAGATGTTGCACCAGCACGCCCCGGCGCTCCTGGAGTGTCAGGGTGCTGCCGATGCAGGTGTCCGGCAGGCTGGCGAACGCCTCCCACTCGGCCAACAATGAGTTATAGTCAAATCTGGTGTTTAGCCAGTTGAATCAAGCGGCGACCTGATCGACTCCTGCTACCTCAACACCCTCTTTAAATTTGATTCCGGTTATCACCTTCGCCAGATAATCGAAGCCCCGTAATCGTCTCCACTTCTTCTCGGCACACCGGCCGAGTTTGAACATCATGTGTAGCATGCCGTCACGCGATAGGCAGCCCTTGGAACGCCTGGTTCGATGGCGGATTGTCCCGAAGGTGGATTCAATCGGATTGCTGGTCCGAATGCTCTGCCAATGCTGCGCAGGAAATTGATAGAAAGCCATCAGTTCCTCTCGATCTTTGTGCAGACAGATGGCAGCCTTCGGATACTTTGGCTCATACGTTTTGATAAACAGATCAAAGGCCTTTTCCGCATCGGCCCGGGTCTCCGCCTGCCAGATGTTGTGCAGTGCCTGCTTCGCTTTCGGCTGAGCTGACCTTGGCAGGCAGTTCAGCACGTTCATGGTCTTGTGCATCCAGCAGCGCTGTTGGCGCGTCTCCGGATACACTTCCTCCAGCGCAGCCCGGAACCCCATGGCACCGTCACCGATCGCCAATTTTGGCGGGGTCAGTCCGCGTGACTTCAGTTTCAACAGTACCTCCCGCCAGCTCTGTGTGGACTCCCGTACACCATCCTCAATTGCCAGAAAATGCTTCTCACCACGCTCATTCACGCCGATCACCACCAGGGCACACAGCTTCGTCTGCTCTGCTCTCAATCCGCTGTAGACACCGCCTGCCCACACATACACCCAATGGCGCTTATCCAGACGCTCTTCGCACCAGCCCCGATATTCTTCTGCCCAGACCTGCTTCAGACGCGACACCGTGCCGGCCGACAAGCCTGTTGCATCCGGACCCACCAGCACTTTCAGGGCTTCACCCATCTCTCCACTGGAAATCCCCTTCAGGTAGAGCCACGGCAGCGCCGCTTCCAGTGACTTCGTCTTGCGTATATACGGCGGCACCAGAGCTGATCGGAACGTCACCGGCTCGCCGGTCTTCGCTCGTATTTTGGGGATCTTGACCGTGACCGGCCCCAATCCTGTCTGCAGTTTACGAGCTGGCAGGTGACCATTACGCACCACACCCACCTTGCCATCCTCTGTCCGTCGCTCGACGTGCTCCGCCAACAGCTCCAGCAGCTCGGCCTCCACCGCCTGGTAGATCAACTGCTCTGCACCACTTCTCAGCAACTGTGTCAGCGGATCGATAATCGTATCTCGACCTGCCAGCTTAACAACGTTATTCTTACTCGTGGTGGCGTATCTCCAATGGTTGTTTTGATGTCTCGCAACACAGATACCCCGCTTTTTTTCAATTCCCTTCAAACACCACTTTCAGTTATAATTTGCCAACAATTCATAGATGGCGCACGGATTGGCCTCGTTAAGTAACGATTCGGCGCGGTCATTCACACGGGCGAACTCCTAATGGTTGCCTCTGCATCCGTGGCGTACTCGATGCCACCGCACGGCCCGGCGCAAGCGTGGGTACCTGGCAGCCGATTCTCGACGTCCTGCTGGATGCGCTCGATCAGCGCCGGCAATGTGGGACGGTTAAATGCCATTTATACGGCCTCCAGAGGGTACTTAAAAACGTCTTGAAGGCGGCTGTCATCAGCCCTGGAATTACCACCGACCACGAGTGCCGTTCCCCGGCCGAGGCGAGAGACAATATAGCGGCGAGGATGAAAATTCTGATTCGTGAGGGGGCGGCTGCCAGGGATTTCGAAGCGCTGCATCCACTGATAAACGAATGCCCGGAGAGTGTCATGCTCTGTAGTGATGGTAAACGTCCGGATGAGTTGGTAACTAGGCATATCAACCAGCTGGTTGCCTGGGCAGTGGCCAAGGGACATTCATGGTTCGATGTGTTTCAAACCCCCATCAGTCTTACTAGCTGCCGATGTGACGGTTGTGTGTTGATGGTGAAGGCTGCTGATCTGAAGGTATTCAATGCGTTGAATGTCTGGGTGGATGGCGAGTTGTTGGCAGAGCAGGGCAACTCCCTGGTCGAACCTGTCAATGTGGAGAGCCAATCAACTGTTTCAACGCCAGGAGGATTATACCGGTCGATCTGCCGGTGGCTTCAGAAGGCGGTATGATCCTGATGACCGGGGCCAGAGATGGTGATCTATTCACTTCTGAGCAGTTAGTTGAAGCAAAATCCGTTAAGGGCTAAGTTGAGCCCGATCCTGAACAGGATTTGCCGATGATTTGCGATCAGTCCTCTACACTTGCCGTGGACTTTATCAATGGGTTTGGTTTGAAGCGGGATGCTCTTGCATCAAGCGTCGCATACGGCTCCCATAATATTGTTGCCGTGGGGGGTGACAGGAAGAGTCTCTCTGCAGCAGTCAACGCACTGATCGACTGTCAGGGTGATGTGGCTGTTGTTGACGGCGACTCAATATCACTACTGCCACTGCCGATGGCTGAGATTATGAGTGTAGACGGTGGTGACCCGGGTAGCATCCACTTATACTGACCTGGACTGTCGTGCAAAACTACGTGGCACGACATTGTCAGCACCCTTCATGATGCTTTCGTTTATGGCCATGCTGATGATCTCGGAGTTGAAGTTGAACGATGAGGAGCTGTTCGATGGGTGTAGCTTTCAGTTTACCGACGTTGCTGTGTAGATCAGCAAGAGCGGTTTGATGAATAAATTCATGGATCAAGCTATCGCTCTGGCCCGCGAAGGTGTTGCCCGCGGTGATGGTGGTCCTTTTGGTGCCGTTGTGGTCAAGGGTGACGAAGTGATCGGCGGGGGCTGGAATCGGGTAGTTAGCGATAGTGATCCCACAGCACATGCCGAGGTGCTGGCGATACGTGATGCGGCACATCGGATACACAGTTTTAGGCTCACGGGATGCCAGATCTACACCAGCTGTGAACCCTGTCCAATGTGTCTCGGTGCAGCTTATTGGGCGCGTGTCGAGCGGATTATTTATGCAGCCTCAGCCGCGGATGCGGCTGAATTTGGCTTTGATGACCGCTTTATCCAGGAGGAGCTCAGGCTTCCCGCTGTAGAACGGCGGCTGCCGATGAAGCAATCAATGTGCGATGCTGCGCTTGAGGTGTTTCGCGAATGGGATCATAGTGAGCTGAAGCAGGAATACTAATGAGTTTCCCCAGGAGGCCATCACCTTCCCAACAGATGCAAAGCTCTACCATAAAATGCGTGATCTATTGGTGTCTGCGGCACCAAATGACGCCAGAGCCATATCAAGGTAGGAAAGAACGCCTTGATCATGCAAGGGCGATATTCTCACGCTCAGCAGATGAAGCGTTCAGCGAGGCAGACTGGAAAACTCAAAACGTACTTGGGCCGAGTGATGAGAGACATCGGGCGTAAGACACTGTATAGAGATGGTGAACTCACGGCGTTACTTGCACGCGCTAACCATTTACTTGGCACCACAACGACAAGACAAAAACAAGCTTTACAGCGTGCATGCAGCAGAAGAGGAATGCATTGCCAAAGGTAAAAAGCGCACAGGTGTTACGTGTTTGGCAATAAGCCCTCATTTGTGATCGGATCCAAAGTCAGCTGGTTAGTTGGCGCATGGCGCATGGCGTTTGACGGGTAATCCTTATGATGGGCATACACTCTTGGCGGCCACTTAAACAAGCGGAGAGTTTGAGCAGCCGAAAACTCAAGAATGTATATTGTGCATCAGGGCTACTCTGGGCACCGCGTAGGCGATGAAATTGCGTTAAGCTCTGTGGCATGCTCCCTAAGATGGCGACTCGGTCAACCCGAAAATGGATGAAGCGCCGAACCGCTATCGAGCCGGTTATTGGGCACCTTAAATCAGACAATAGGCTAACATCGAAACTACCTTAAAGCTGAATATGGTAATGAAGCTGATGTGGTTTTGGCAGCAGCGGGATATAATTTAGCCAAGTTGTTAGCTTGGTTTTATTGTGCTTGGATAAGGTTAGCGGGAAATCGTGTGATTATTCCGGATAATGGGCGGAGAATCAGATCTGAAAGGTTCAAGGAACTAGATTCTCGGTCTGATACTTCAGGGGCGACTTGTTAGGGTGTGACGACCTGGATGTTGTGTAAATAGTTTCAGCTGAGTCAGAATAAAGGGATACAGAGTTACGACTGTCCCCTGCGTCCCTTTTTGTTGCTGGCCTCTGGTCTGACAAAGTGGCTCAGGCTATCTCTTTAAATGCTTCGGCAGCAGCGCCTAATGTCGCTTCGATATCCTCGTCTGAATGGGCGGAGGAGATGAAACCCGCCTCAAAAGTTGAAGGAGCCAGATAAACGCCACGTTTAAGCATGGCGTGGAAGAATTTTTTGAACTGCTCCTGATTGCAGGCGGTGGATTGGGCAAAGTTGTTTACACTCTCTTCGCTGGTGAAAAAGAGGCCAAATATACCGCCGACCTGATTACTGGTCATGGGTACACCGGCGTTTTTGGCGCGTGCCAATATGCCTGCCACTAGTCGTCCTGTTTTTTCAGTCAGCTGTTCGAAGAAGCCGGGTTTGGATATCAGCTCCAGGGTTATCAGTCCTGCCGTCATCGCCACCGGATTGCCTGAGAGGGTGCCTGCCTGATAGACCGGCCCAAGGGGGGAGATTTTCTCCATGATCTTGCGTTTACCGCCAAAAGCGCCGACCGGCATGCCGCCGCCTATGACCTTGCCCAGTGTGGTGAGGTCAGGTGTTACCTTGTAGAGCCCCTGGGCGCTGTCGAGAGCGACACGGAAACCGGTCATCACCTCATCAAAAACCAATACGGTAGCGTATTGGTCGCAGATTTCCCGCAATCCTTCAAGGAATCCGGCCACTGGGGGAATGCAGTTCATGTTGCCAGCGACAGGCTCGACAATGATGCATGCAATCTCTTTACCTATTTCGGCGAACGTTTCCCTGACCTGTTCAATATTGTTGTAGTCCAGGGTAATGGTGTGTTCTGCCAATGAGGCGGGGACGCCGGGTGAGCTGGGCTCGCCTAGTGTCAGTGCTCCCGAACCTGCTTTGACCAGAAGGGAGTCGGAGTGGCCATGGTAGCAGCCTTCAAATTTCACGATCTTGTCACGGCCGGTGTAGCTTCGGGCCAGGCGGATGGCGCTCATGGTCGCTTCGGTGCCCGAGCTGACCATCCGTACCAGATCCATTGATGGCACCAGTTCGCAAACCTTGTCGGCCATGCGTGTTTCAAGCTCTGTCGGTGCACCGAACGAGAGTCCCTTATGGATGACTTTACTTACGGCATCGATCACTTGTGGATGCGAGTGGCCGAGAATCATCGGCCCCCAGGAGCCCACATAGTCGATGTAACGGTTGCCGTCAGGGTCGAAGATGTAAGGGCCGTTGGCATGATCGATAAAGACCGGGTCGCCGCCAACGCCTTTGAATGCCCGCACCGGAGAGTTTACTCCGCCTGGAATGTGTTGCTGGGCTTGGGTAAAGCGATTATTGGTTGTGGTCATGACGGCATTTTCTCCGGTTTTTCGAACAGCTGTCTAAAATTCTCGCAGACGGTGCGGATATCCGGCTGACCGAAAACGGCATGGACTACGGCCAACATGTCGGCTCCCGCCGCTATTAATGGGCCGCCATTGTCCGGCGTTATTCCGCCGATGGCAACTACCGGGATGTTCAGCTCCTTGCGGGCTCGTATCAATAGGCCAGGATTGGCAGCGACTGCAGCGGGTTTTGTGGTTGATGAGTGGAATCGGCCAAAAGCGATATAATCGGCTCCGGCGGCTCTAGCGCTTATGGCCTTGTTGAATTGGTTATAGCACGAGATGCCTATGATCGCTTCAGGTCCGAGCTTGCGCCGTGCTGATGCAATATCGTCATCTTCCTTACCCAAGTGAACGCCATCGGCCCCGATAGTGAATGCTAACTCAACATCATCGTTAATGATTAATGGCACTTGCATGGCACGACAGAGGCTCAGGAGTGATTGTGCCTCTTGGCAGCGTCTTTTCAGGTTATCCGTTTTGTCGCGGTACTGAATTATTTTAGCGCCTCCCGCCAGCGCTAGCTCGACCAGCTGACTGAGGATGCTGTCTGAAGCCAGTCTGCTGTCGGTAATGGCATATAGCCCTCTCAATGTTTCTCTTTTATTCAAGTCAGTCATCACTCAGGTTCTATATCCATGGAATCGGTTGGGCAAATGTTGTCCTCTGCCTGGGTGCCAGCCGGTAGCGAGTGCTTTCCAGGTGTATTCCTGAGCCAGGGATACGGCTTCCTGCAGTGGATTGCCGAGGGCCAGATAGGCGGCGGCGGCTGAAGCAATTGTGCAGCCTGAGCCATGGTAGCTCTCAGGCAGGCGTGGCCACTTGATTGAATCCGGGGCATGGTCGGTGCGGAATAGTGTATTGGTGACCTGATCGCTCTCCTCATGTGTCCCGGTGATAAGCACGGAAATGCAATTCGTTGCCTGCAGCGCCTTGGCACAGCTGTTCAGTTCGCTTTCTCCTGTCAGTCTTCGGGCTTCAATGGAGTTGGGTGTGATCAGCGTGGCTCGGGGAATGACCTGTGAAATCATCTCTTTTATTAGTTTCTCGCCAGCCAATTCGGTACCATCGCCCGCCGCAAGAACAGGATCAAGCACTACTGGAATTCCAGGGTGATCTTTGAGTAGTTCACCCAGCATCGTTGCCATGGTGGCGCTGCCGATCAGGCCTATTTTGATCGCTTTTACTGGGTAGTCCGCCAATACTGTTTCTGCCTGTTTTTGAGTCAGTTCCGGGTTTATCTCAATCAGTTCATGGACTCTTTGGCTGTCCTGAACAGTGAGGCAGGTGACAGCTGTCGTTGGGTGACATCCGAGTGCCGAAATTGTTTCGATATCAGCCTGAATACCGGCACCCCCACTGGGGTCCTGGCCGGCAATAGACAAAACTATGGGTAAATGTTTGGGTGGCATAATATATTTAGCTGGTCCGGGCGTAGGATATAAAGTATTTTCCGCACTGTTTGCGGAATGTCGTCTACAATTAGACCAGTATTTATCAAGTCACTCTACATATTGGGAGCGTTTTTTAAGATCCCGTGTTTAACTCTGGCGGGGAGAAGTCATGAGCCCTCAATTCACAGAAATGTCAAAAATTGCGACTAATTACTGCAATATGATCGAATCGGTTCAGGATGCCGATTTCAGCTGGCTCGAGCGGATGGAGCGTCTACTGCCCAAGCTGCATGCTGCTATTTCCGCACTGGGAGACCCGGATAGTGCAAAGGAGTTCTCTCTTGCCCCGGATCTTGATGCACGTTTTGAGCTGTTTGTAGAGTTGCGACGGCTATTGGGGCATCGCGATGGCTATTGGATGGAGTTTGACGTGGCTCAGGATGGCCAGACGATGACCGGCAGCCTAGCGGATGACTTGACGGATATCTATTGCGAATTGAAGCACGGCTTGCTGTTGATGGATCATGAACCTGGCCGTGCTATTGATGATTGGACAAGCGGTTATAAGGTGCATTGGGGACAGCACCTAGTGGATGCGGAGCGCCATCTTTACGAGTTGAGGAGCAGGGATCAGCTCTAACTTGCCCTATTTTTGAACATTGATTCACGAAAAAATCTGGGGTGTTTTTGATAGCATCTCCAGCTCCGTTATTGCGTCTTTTCAGTCAGGTGCTTCAGTGCTTGAAAATGCCAACTTAGCCTTGGCACAAGCCCTTTGGTTGGTACCATTGAGGCTAAGATGGTCGCCGTGAATTATTTATAACCACATGACAGACATGAATTAATAAGCTATTTATGACAGATATAGTGCATAACGCAGAGGATCAACGTCGATCCTTAATCTCAACACCCACCGCCCGCAATTTCCGGTAGAGGTGGGTACGCTCCATCCCGGCAGCTGCGGCTGCCTTGCTGACATTACCGGCATACTTCTTTAGTTGATACTCAAAATAGGCCTTTTCAAACTGATCCCTGGCTTGGCGCAGTGGCAGATCGAACGAGACCGGAAACTCTGACCCGGCCTGCATATCGAAACTAGCCCCACCTAGGGCCGCCTCCACCTCATCCTGGCTGATATCTTCACCTGCCCCAAGAATAAGTAACCGTTGAACAAGATTCTTTAGTTCCCGGATGTTCCCATGCCAGCTGTAATTACGTAAAAAATTCTGCGCATCTACCGCAAAACGGCGGTAAGGGAGTTTCTCATTGGCGACGTAACTCTCGACGTAATAGTTGAGAAGTTCAGGCACATCTTCCCTTCGCTCCCTTAACGGAGGAATGTGCAATGGCACCACATTCAAGTGATAAAAGAGGTCTTCACGGAAATGCCCCGCCTGCACCTCATCTTCCAGATTACGCTGAGTGGCGGCGATAATACGTACATCAATCTGAACTGGATCTTTCCCGCCAACCCGGAGAAACGAGCCGGTATCGAGCGCCCCCAACAGCTGAACCTGCGCTTCCATACCCATATCTGCCATTTCGTCCAGAAACAGGGTGCCACCCCTCGCCTGCTCAAGAACGCCATAGTGAATACGCCCATCCTCCTCACTGCCCAACAACTCCCTGGCAGAGTTATCCCTGGCTATGGCTGAGACACTCACCTCAACAAAAGGCCGGTCTTTACGTACACTCTGCCCATGCAGATAGCGGGCAAAGGTCTCGCGGCCGCTACCCGGCTCACCGGTAATCAACACCCAAGTGTCATGCTGGGCAATTCGCTTGACCTGCTCCCGCAGACGCTGAATTACCGCACTCTTGCCGGTCGGTTCCATCACATGCTCACTGTGACGGCGCAGCCCGATATTCTCCTGCTGGAGTTTGTCCACCTCCAATGCACGCTCCACGGTGAGCAGTAGCTTGGCAAGAGAGAGCGGCTTCTCCAGAAAGTCGTAAGCCCCCAGACGCGTCGCTTCAACCGCTGTCTCTACCGTGCCATGCCCGGACATCATAATCACCGGACAGGGAACCCCATCGCCCTCCGACCACTCTTTCAACAGAGTAATACCATCCACATCAGGCATCCAGATATCCAGCAGAACCAGATCCGGCCGGCGCTCTCTAAGCGCATGGCGTGCACTGTTTCCATCTTCCGCAATACCAACTTGGTACCCCTCATCCTGCAGAATCTCCTGGACCAGGGTCCGAATATCCGGCTCATCGTCCACCACCAGAATAAACGGTGCGCTCATGCTCGCGTACTCCTGTCGAATGTATTAATGATAGGTAATCGAAGAATAACGCTGGCACCGCCGCCGGAACGATTTTCCGCCCACACAATACCGCCATGCTCTTCCACTATTTTCTTTACCACAGCCAGTCCCAACCCGGTACCTTTGGTCTTGGTTGTCACATAAGGCTCAAACAGATGGGCCAGGGTTTCATCATCAAACCCGTGGCCATTGTCAGCCACCGACAATTCAATATACCGGCCGACTGTATCCAGCAACTCCCGACTATGTACTTCTATGCGCGGAGTAGCGCAATCGACCACCGCCTCCCGGGCATTTTTTACCAAATTATGCAGCACTTGCCGCAATCGCCCAGGGTCGGCTTCGATGCGCACGTTTTCGGCCTCAAATTTCACTTCAAGTTCTGACTCAAAACCGGCACTCCGATACAGATCCAGCACTTCTGAAATCAGCTGATCGAATACCACCGGCTCGGGATTCATTGCCGGTGGACGGGCATAGTCCGAGAAAGCATTGACCATCTCTTTCATCGCATCCACCTGCTGTACAATCGTGCGGGTTGCCCGATCCATAATCTCGGCGTCCTTGCCCGCCATCGTTTTCAGATATTTATGCCGCAGCCTCTCCGCCGAGAGCTGGATCGGCGTCAGTGGGTTCTTGATCTCGTGGGCCAGGCGGCGGGCCACTTCACCCCATGCCGCATCCCGCTGGGCTCTGATCAGCGCGGTAATATCATCAAATACCAAACCATAACCTTCCGACTCATCATCAGGCTGGGCAAGCGGTGTCCCGCGGCAGAGCAGCACCTGCCTGCCTTCGCCGCCAAACAGCGTCACCTGCTCCCGCCAGTCCCTGATATCCTGCTCAATCGGCGTTCGGATAGCATCGACAAACTGCTGCAGTTGGGGAGAGAGGATGGCCAGCGAGTCCAGAGGCTGGCCGGTCAGGCGGGCAAGATCAATCCGCAAAATATCACAGGCTGCCTGATTGGCGGTACGTACCCGCCCCCCGGCATCCAGCGCCATCACTCCGGATGAGAGCCGCCCCAGCACAGTCTCCAGATAGGCCCGCTGAGCCTCAACCTGATGCTGGCTGCGGGACGCTTCATCACGTGAGTGGGCAATGCGCCGGGTCATGGCATTAAAAGACGACACCAGGAAGCCCAGTTCGTCCCGCGCTTTTGGCAGGGGTAACTGCATATCGTAATCGCCCTCGGCAACGGCCTTGGTCGCTTCGGCAATATCCGCCACCGGGGCCACCAACCGGTGTGACGAGAAAAAAGCGGCCCAGATAGCGGATAACAGGCTGAACACCAGCACCAGGGCCAACGCCAGGGTAAAGGTCTCTTTTAAACTGTTGCGGAGAAACGCCAACTCCTTATAACGGCTATAGGCATCCTGTACCTTCTCCGTCAGCTCAGCAACATTGATCGAAGTTGGATAGGATGCACGCAGAATACGCCCCCGGGTCTGATCACTCACAACCACCAATACCTCCAGCAGATAATCCGCCTCACTGCTCGGCACCAGACTGACAAAATTACTCCCTGAGCGGACTTGCTGCAGCGTTACGCTATCGAGCTTACTGGGGACAAGATTACTCGGATCAACATTGACGCCTGCCACCACCCGGCCAGATGGTTCCAGCAGCACCAGTTCGGAAGCACCAAACTGTCCCCGCAGGTCTTCCAGGCTAAGACTGAGGCCCGCCCTGGAGGAGGTAGCGGAAAGCTTAGACATGAGTAATTGTGTTGTTTTCAGCCGTTCGCGTTTATGCAGATCTAGAGAGGCCTTACTCAGCTCCAGTGCGTCCTCCATTGCCTGGTCAATCTGGACATCGAACCAACTGTCGACCCCCTGCATCAGGAATTGCTGAGAGTAATAGTAAACTACGGAGACGGGTAGCAGAGAGATCACCACAAACATTACCACCATTCTTAGGGTGAGCCTGGAGCCGGAAGCATGCCTTCGATAACGGGTGATCAATTGAGCAACATTGACACCAACTACAATGATCAGGGCAACCAGCCCGACGATGCTGGAGACCAAAAGTGGGATAAACAGCCGACTCAGCTCTTCTGTATTTTGCAGCGCACTGCTCATCAAATGCAGGGATACGAGCACCAACACCAGTAGCGCAACGACTGGCAGCCGACCGGCAGTAAGGTGTTTCAGTATCTTAAGTGCCATAGACTCCAACCACTGGAAAGACTCCAGTCAGGACTAAGATAGGCCAATGGCCTGAGCGGCATGGGCAAGGCCTCTATATCCAGCGTCGAACGCAGCGCCAGGGTGTAGTCTTCCCCGGCCTGCAGCTTACCCTGTTCAATCACCTTCACATCGGATAGCCGCCCAAGCGCGGTCAGGGCAGCCGCTCGGGTAACAAAATTCTGCTGATCCCCTGACTGAAGATCGATGACCTGGTAGAGACCCGCCAGGGCGTGGTAGCGAATTTGATAACGCAGCTTCACTCCTGCCAGATCCGCCTCCCAGATCCAGGCACTGCTTCTACGCAGCTGAAGATGGATTTCGAGAGTCAGGGGCACGCCATTATGCAGCGCCTCAAAAGCTTTACGGGAGAAGCGGTATTCAATTTCAGCGCTTGCCAGATAATTTCCTTCGTCCAAGCGAGCCTGCAGACCACTGATCAGGAACTCGTCGGCTGATACGGGCGAAAAGGAGGCGAGTAACAGCAACCAGAGACAGCTTTTGTTAAGGGTCAAAAATATCCGGCGAAATAGTCTCAAAGGTCAAACCTTTTCAAGGCAGGCATAGTAAAAACCATCCATGGTCGCTTCACCGGGAAGTGTCTGTCGGCCAACCCGGCGCTGGTGGCCCCAAGCCTTTTCAATCGGCTTCTCCCTAGCATCTTCCTGTGTTTCCAGGAAGTGTGCCACCTGACTCTCATTCTCTTGTGCAATCAAGGAACAGGTGGCATACAGAAGCATACCGCCAGGTTTAAGCAAGGGCCAGATAGCGGTCAATATCCGCTGCTGCGTCTCAACCAAAGAGGGGATATCATCACTACGTCTTAGTAATTTTATATCGGGGTGGCGCCGGATTACGCCGGTCGCGGAACAAGGTACATCCAGTAAAATACGGTCATAACGCCGGGCCGCCCAATCACCCTCCGGATTGTCGGCATCACCTTGAACAACCTCCCCATCCAGCCCTAATCGCTGAAGATTCTGATCGATGCGCATCAGCCGCTGCCGGTCCAGGTCAACTGCGGTCAAAGTGACGCTGTCAGGAATAGATTCCAGGATATGGCAACTCTTGCCCCCCGGTGCGGCACAGGCATCCAGTACCAATTGACCGGGCTGCAAATCAAGCAGAGGCGCCGCCAACTGGGCACCGCCATCCTGTACCGACACGAGACCCTCGGCAAAGCCAGGCAATTTCTCTACATCAATCGGGCTATCCAGCACTAGGCCCGTTAGCGTGTGGGGAATGGGTTTGGCTGCAATTGAGGCCTGTTTCAACCGGTCAAGATATGCTATCCGGTTTACCCTTGCAAGATTGACTCGCAAACTCATCGGCGGATGGGTATTCGATGCTGCCAATATCTCAGGCCACTGTTCAGGCCAGCACCGCTGCAATTTTTTCAGCAGCCAGGAAGGTGTTGCGTAACGCGCTTCGGGCCTGGTATCCACGGCAATAAGCAGTGCTTCCTGCTCCCGCTGGAATCTGCGCAGCACCGCGTTAATCAAGCTCACAGCCCATTTTTTATTCAACAACCGGGCAGCCTCAGCCGTCTCGCCAACAGCAGCGTGCGGCGCCACGCGCATGTAAATCAG
This sequence comes from Candidatus Vondammii sp. HM_W22, assembly GCF_022530855.2. GTDB lineage: Bacteria > Pseudomonadota > Gammaproteobacteria > Chromatiales > Chromatiaceae > Vondammii. The sequence goes on from NZ_CP099567.1 coordinate 293,174, forward strand.
CTGATAAAGCCCAACCAGGATCAGCGCCTTCACCTCACCCTCTTTCGCTTTGATTGGCCGCGAAAGCAGCTTGCCAGCTATCGCCTCCAGGCGAACTTGCCAGCGAGCGACACCAAAACAGAACTCCTTGACCAACGCACGATCCCTGGGGTTAACCTGCTCCAAGCCGCCAGCCAGTAGATCGGAGATAGAGCGCCCATCCGCCAATTGCCTTAACAGGATGGCAGCAGCAACCCGGGGGTTTTTCTGTGCAGCGGATTTAATCTGCATCCGACTCAACCAAGCAACGCGCCTTCAAGATCGTGGGCGTTGAGAAAATCTGCCGCGCTCATCGCCCGCTTGCCCGGCATCTGCAACTTGACGATGCGCAGCAGGCCATCAGACGTTGCAACATCAATTCCATCTCTATTGCAGGCTACGACCCTGCCCGGCCCAGCTTCACTGGCCTGGTCTATAAGTAAAGATTCCCAGATCCGCAAAGGTTTTCCCTGGTAGTCAGCCTGGGCCACTGGCCATGGATTGAAAGCCCGCACCTGGCGATCAAGTTCGGCCGCACTCAGCTTCCAGTCGATTTTCGACTCCGCCTTATCCAGTTTGCTGGCGTAATTGGCCAGTGCATCATCCTGTGGCTCTGCCTGCAGGCTACCCGCAGCAATTCCCGGCAGCGCCTCCATCAAGGCCTCTCCGCCCAAAATAGAGAGCCGGTTGTGCAATTCACTCGTCGTGTCACTCTGGCGAATAGGTGAGGTGCGCTTCAGCAGCATGGGACCGGTATCCAGCCCCGCTTCCATCTCCATTATGGTAACGCCGGTTTCAGCATCACCGGCCAGCACAGCCCGGTGGATTGGTGCAGCTCCCCGCCAGCGGGGTAACAGGGATGCGTGAATATTGATACAACCCAGCCGTGGAGCGTCCAGAATACGCTGGGGCAGAATTAGCCCGTAGGCCACCACGACCATGAGATCGGCGCCAAGAGACTCCAGGGCAGCACAATCCTCTTCGGCCTTAAAATTCTTTGGTTGAAAAACCGGCACATCATGGGCCAGCGCCAACTGCTTCACCGGGCTGGCAGTAAGCTTTCTTCCCCTGCCGGCAGGCCGATCGGGTTGGGTATAGACCGCCACCACCCGATGTGGTGAGTCCAATAATCCCTGTAGTGGCGGAACTGAGAAATCCGGTGTCCCGGCAAAAATAATATTCAGTGTGTCACTCATCTCTAATCAACCTTGGTGAAATCGCCTGAATCGGCCAGTTTGGGAACCATGTCGCAGCATTTTCCGGATGGGAAGATCAACATTATGCGCTAAATAGCGCGTTTCACCGTCTCCGGATCAGACTGCTTTTGACGACTCTCTTTTTCAAGCTTTTTACGGATTCGCTGATGTTTCAGGTTGGATAGGTAATCAATGAACAGTTTTCCATCGAGGTGATCTATCTCATGCTGGATACAGACGGCCAAAAGACCATCGGCTTCCATTTCGATCGTATCGCCCTCTCTGTTCAATGCGCGAACCAAAATGTGCTTTGCCCTGGTCACTTTCTCGTAGATGCCGGGAACAGAGAGACACCCTTCATCCATCTTCTCTTCACCCTCTTTCTGCAGAATTTCCGGATTAATCAGGCAGATAGGCTGGTCGTGCTCGTCGGAGATATCGATCACCACCACCCGCCGCAAGTCGTTGACCTGGATCGCGGCAAGCCCGATACCGGGGGCCTGATACATGGTCTCAAGCATGTCGTCGAGCAGTTCACGCAGAGAATCGTCGACCTTTTTAACCGGCCTCGCCTGATTGCGCAATAGGGGATCGGGAAAGTGGAGTATATTCAAAATTGCCATTGGCTCACTGTAAATCTATAGCATGATGATAAAATGGCCGGCTAAGGTTATGATGATACAGGATTCTGTGCCCCTTTTTAGGGACAAAATTTTTTAGTTTCAAGAATCAGGAAACAATTCAAGCTAACGCTAAAGGGATCGCCATGCCTAAATTTAGATACACGCTCGCCAGTTTTATCCTTGGTCTGCTCGTTTCCATGGGTGCATTGGCTGCTGATCCGGTTGCCGTCAATCCTTCCCATCCAGAGCGCTACGTGGTAGTCAAGGGCGACACCCTCTGGGATATATCCGGCCATTTTCTCCGTGATCCCTGGCGCTGGCCTGATGTCTGGCACGTCAATTCCCAGATCGCCAACCCACATCTGATTTATCCAGGTGACGTCATTGTTCTGACCTATGTCAATGGGCAACCCAGGCTCACCCTGGAGCGGGGATCTCTGGTCAAACTTTCCCCAAGGGTCCGCTCAACACTCCTCGATGGCGCTATACCCGCAATCCCCATAGACGCCATTCACCAGTTCCTGACCAGACCCTTCGTCATGGATAGGGAGGCCATGGAGAGTGCGCCCTATGTTATCGCTTTTGATGATGAGCACATCATCGGTAGCAATGGCGTCAAAGCCTATGTAAGGTCTATCGACAGCGAAGACAATACTCAGTTCGACATTATTCGTCCTGGCGGCCCTTATAAGGACGCTGACAGCGGAGAGATTCTCGGCTACGAGGCGCTCTTCGTCGGCAGCGGCGCTCTGATACGTCTTGGCGACCCTGCCACGGTAACACTCAATAATATAGAGATTGAAACCACCAAGGGCGACCGGGTGATGCCAATCGCAGAGGAAGAGCCACTGGAGACATTTTACCCGAAAGCACCAGGACAACAGATATTTGGAAGCATTATCGATGTACTTGGCGGCGTCACCCAGATCGGCCAGTATCATGTTGTAGTCCTGGACAAAGGGGCCGGTGACGGCCTGGAGCCCGGCAACGTACTGGCTATCGATCACCGCGGCGAAACCGTTAAAGACAATGTATCGAAGGACCCGAAAGATACCGTAACGCTGCCGGACGAATCGGCCGGCCTGCTGATGGTATTCCGTACCTTTCCGCGGGTCAGCTTCGGACTAGTAATGCACGCTACCCGAGCTATACATGTTCTGGATCGGGTCCATAATCCTGAGTAAACCATCAACGACAGGAAGGGGTGGTACCATGAGTCATGGATGACACTCACTCCCCTGATAACAATGAGCTGAAGTATTGGCTTGCCCTGCTGTACACCCCCGGATTGGGGAGCGTGGGTATAAGCAAACTGCTGGAGGTGGCAAAAACACCCCAGGCGCTATTCAGCAAAGAGTATATCGGCCAAAAACAGCTGTCGGATAAAATCCGCACCTACCTTCGCTCACCTGATTGGCGCAGCGTCGACCGGGATCTGGAGTGGGCCTCTCAGGAGGGGCACCATATCCTGGCTCAGAACGATTCCCATTATCCCCGGCTGGTCATTGAAACCGGCAACCCCCGATAGTGCTCTTTGTCCACGGCGACCTGGAAGTACTGGCGAAACCGCAACTGGCCATTGTCGGCTCCCGCAACCCAACCGCATCCGGCCGTCAGACGGCAGGGGAATTTGCCCGTTTTCTGGCTGCATCAGGCATCGTTATAACCAGTGGCATGGCCACTGGAATCGATGCTGCCGCCCACCAGGGAGCACTGGCGGCCGGTGGCACAACCCTTGCGGTAACAGGCACCGGCCTCAATCGGGTTTACCCCGCACAGCACCGTGATCTTGCCCATCAGATTAGCGAACAGGGAGCACTGGTATCTGAATTCCCTCTTGAGACAAAGCCACTGCCAGGTATTTCCCACGCCGCAACCGCATCATGAGTGGCCTCAGCCTTGGGACGCTGGTGGTAGAGGCCGCGGTTCAGAGCGGCTCTTTGATTACCGCCAGGCTGGCCGCAGAGCAGGGGCATGAGGTTTTTGCCATTCCCGGCTCCATCCATAACCTGCTGGCCCGCGGCTGCCACAGCCTGATTCGTCAGGGTGCCAAATTGGTGGAGACCGCTGCCGATATCGTTGAGGAGCTTGGGGCGCTTCTGGGCACGCTCGAAGTCGCCCCCGCCCCTACGGAGCATCTCGCCGGGACCAGCAGGAGATGGGATGCTGACTATCATCAGCTTCTGGAGGCTCTCGGCTTTGATCCTATTTCCGTTGACCAGCTGATTCAGCGTTGCGAATTGACCGCAGAGGCGATTTCATCCATGCTGCTGGTACTGGAGCTTGAAGGTTATGTATTATCTGCATCAGGTGGCCTATACTCCCGCACCGGGAAAACTGGCATCTAGGGGCCTGCTCAAAAAAGGGCTCCATAGTACTCCGTCAAGATGATAATGACGGAATGCAATATGGTACAACGAATAACATGAACGAAAATGTCGTCGAAATTTTGATCTATCTCTATGAGAACTACATGGATAGTGAGCAAAACGCGCTGTCAGATCAGGATCAACTCCACGAAGAGTTGGTGCGGGCCGGCTTTACCTCCAAGGAGATCGCCAAGGCCTTCCTCTGGATGGATGAGCTTGCACTGCGCCAGAGTTCGCAGTATTTTCGACCACACACAGAGCACTCCATCCGTATCTACACAGGTGAAGAGTTGGAGCGCCTGGACACAGAGTGCCGCGGCCTGTTGCCGTTCTTGGAGCAGAATGGCATTCTCGATCAGGCTGGACGCGAACTCGTCATTGATCGCGCTTTAGCGCTGGACACTCATACAGTGGTTGTGGATGATCTGAAATGGGTAGTGCTACTGGTCCTCATCAATCAGCCTGGGCAGGAGTCAGCTTTTGCCCAAATGGAAGACTTGGTGTACAACGACGTTCCGGTCCACCTGCACTGATTGCTGGCACCTTGAATCCGATGGGAATCGGAATTGGCTAATTTAACGAAAACAGCAGACTGCTGTTTTTTTACCGTAACGACCACTGAATTGACTGGCCCTAGATGAATCTAGTTATTGTTGAATCCCCTGCTAAATGCAAAACGATCAAGAAGTATCTGGGAAAGGATTATGAAGTCCTTGCCTCCTATGGCCATGTCCGCGACTTGATACCTAAAGAGGGAGCGGTAGACCCTTACAACGATTTCCAGATGAAATACCAAGTCATCGAGAAGAATGAACGCCATGTTCAGGCTATCGTCAAGGCGTTGAAAAAATCCAATGCCCTGTTGCTCGCAACGGACCCGGATCGCGAAGGAGAAGCCATCTCCTGGCACCTGTATGAGCTGCTGAAAAAACGCAACCTATTAAAAAATAAGGCAGTACACCGAGTTGTTTTCAACCAGATCACAAAAGAAGCGGTCCAGAATGCCGTGGCAAACCCCAGAGACCTCTCCATGGATCTGGTCAACGCCCAGCAGACGCGGCGCGCTCTTGACTACCTAGTGGGTTTCAACCTCTCCCCCCTGTTGTGGAAAAAAATCCGCCGCGGTCTCTCCGCGGGCCGGGTACAGAGTCCGGCGCTGCGCATGATCGTGGAGCGGGAAGAGGAGATTGAGGCGTTCAAGGTCAGAGAGTACTGGACTATTGAAGCGGACCTTCTGAAAGAGAAACAGGGATTCAGTGCCAAGCTGACCCGCTACCAGGAAGAGAAGTTGGAGCAGTTCAGCATTACCGACGCAGAGAGTGCCGCCGAGGCGGAAAAACGCCTGCTGGCAGCGGCAGATGGCAAACTCCGGGTCGAAAAGGTCCAGAAAAAACAGCGCCGGCGTAACCCCGCCGCGCCTTTCACCACCTCCACCCTGCAGCAGGAGGCGGCTCGTAAACTCGGCTTTACCACCCAGCGCACCATGCGCACTGCTCAGCAACTCTACGAAGGCATGGATACAGGTGACGGTGCAACGGGCCTGATCACCTACATGCGTACCGACTCGGTCAATCTTGCCGAGGAGGCCGTGGCGGAATTGCGTGACTTTATCATCAAACGCTATGGCAGCGACCAGCTTCCCCCACAACCCAGGCAATTCAAAACCAAATCGAAGAATGCCCAGGAAGCCCACGAAGCGATACGCACAACATCGATATTGCGCACCCCGGAAGTGCTGGAGAAGCACCTGACCAAGGACCAGTTTCGCCTCTATCAACTGATTTGGAAGCGCACCATCGCCTGCCAGATGATCCACGCCACCATCAATACAGTAACGGCAGATCTCTCCTGCAGCAAAGACAACACTTTCCGCTCCAACGGTTCGACGATTGCGAATCCCGGTTTCATGGCGGTTTATATGGAGAGCGTGGATGATGCAAGAAAAGGCGATGGCGATGAGAAGATGCTGCCGCCGCTGAAAGAAGGTGAGGAGATTCCCCTCAAGGCGATCCGGCCGGAACAGCATTTCACCGAGCCACCGCCAAGGTACAGTGAGGCCAGCTTGGTGAAGGCCCTGGAGGAGCATGGTATCGGCCGTCCTTCCACCTACGCCTCCATCATCTCCACCCTGCAGAGCAGGGAGTACGTACAGCTGGAGAAAAAGCGTTTCCACCCCACTGACGTGGGCCGGGTGGTCAAAAAGTTCCTGACCAAGTACTTCACCCAATATGTGGATTATGACTTTACCGCCAGACTAGAAGATGAATTGGACGCCATCTCTCGGGGCGAGGAGGAGTGGATTCCGCTGCTCAGACAGTTCTGGGGTCCATTCAAGGAGCGCATCGACCACACTCAAGAGAACGTCAAACGAAGCGACGTCACCCATGAGTCATTGGAAGAGGCCTGTCCTCAGTGCGGCAAGCCACTCTCCATCCGTCTCGGCAGACACGGCCGGTTTATCGGCTGCACCAACTACCCTGAGTGCGACTACACGCGCGACCTGAATGGCAACAAGAAAGATCAGGAGGAGCCGGAAATTGTAGCGGGCCGAAAATGTCCAGATTGTGGCTCGGATCTGGTGATCAAGCGCGGTAAATACGGCAAGTTTATCGGCTGCACCAGCTATCCTGACTGCCGCCATATCGAACCCCTGGAAAAACCGGTGGACACCGGCGTCAGCTGCCCAAAATGCAACAAAGGCTCGCTGATGCGGCGTAAATCACGCCGCGAGAAGACCTTCTACTCCTGCTCAACCTATCCGGACTGCGAATACGCCATCTGGAATGAGCCCGTGGCCGAACCCTGCCCACAGTGCGGCTGGCCGGTATTGAGTATAAAGACAACCAAGCGCAAAGGCACCGAAAAAGTCTGTCCGCAAAAAGATTGCTCGTTTGCTGAGCCCTGTGAAGAGAGCTAGGCTCCATGCTCCGCGTAACAGACCGATAGAGCACATTATTAGAAGCCGGGTATGTATCTCTACTCAGAAAATGGGTACGAAAGAGTAGCTTCCTACCGATGTTTTGCAGGGCGTGAAAATAGATTTCAACAAGCATACATTTGCTTTTTATTTAAAAGCTCTCTGTCCCAGGCTGCTATTTTAGATCAAACAGCATCCGGCAATTGGGAATGCTCAACGCACTCCCATCCAGTTTCCTCTATATTGCACGGTGCTTTATGGGACAATTCCACAATCATGCCGTCGTAATAAGTTAATTCAACCAATAATCAGAACTGTCCGGAGCTCTCTCCCTATGACAAGAAAATGGGTCATTATCGTCCCGGTCCTGGCGGGTATCGCAGCCATTGCTTTCCTCAAGCAGAACAAGATGAAACCAGTCCAGGAGCCGATAAAAGAGCAGGCAAAACTGGTCAGGGTGATTGAGGCACCAAGCATCACCATCATGCCCCGTGCCATCGGACATGGCACGGTAAAACCAGCGCGCAGCTGGGAGGCGGTATCCCAGGTAAAAGGAAAAATCCTAGAGAAGCATCCAAAGCTGCTAAAGGGTGGATTTGTGCAGGCAGATACCGTGATTCTGCGGATCGATCCGACGGATTACGAACTGGCTATCGCCCGCACCCAAGCCGATATCCAGGCCACCAAGGCACAACAGCAAGAGCTCAATGCCAAGGCGGCCAATACCCGGGCATCCCTGAAAATCGAACAAGCCGCCCTGATTCTGAGTGAGAAAGAGCTGGCACGCAAACGTAAACTGATCGGAAAAGGGAGTGTCAGCCGCTCGGACCTGGAAAACCAGGAGCGCTCACTGCTGGGTCAGCAGCAAAGTGTCCAATCCCAGAGCAATACGTTGAATCTTATCCCCAGCCAGAAGGCACTGCTGGAGGCTCAGCTGGCCAGGCATCAGGCAACGCTGGCCACTGCCCGCCGGGATCTGGCCAACACCGAAATACGCATACCCTTCACTGGCCGTATTGCCGATGTAAAGGCTGAACAGGATCAGTACATACGTGAGGGCGAGGTACTGGCTACGGCCGATGACCTGCAACTGGCTGAGGTGGAGATACAGATCCCCATGAACCAGATGAGCAATCTGATACATTCAACGCAAAGCGGCAACCCGCTCAATGCCGCCTCAGGGTCTGCACTCAACTCCCTCGGCCTGTCCGCGACAGTCAAGCTTGAAGAGGGGGAGCTATCCGCCACTTGGCAAGCCCGTGTCGCCCGTTTCAGTGACACCCTGGACCCCAAAACTCGCACCATCGGCGTTATCGTAGAAGTAGAAAAACCTTATGCAGAGGTAACACCGGGCATTCGCCCTCCTCTTTTCAAAGGCCTCTTCGTGACAGTGGAACTGGCAGGCAAACCGCGTCCTGACAGCCTGATCATCCCACGCTCTGCCCTGCATGGCGGAAAGATCCATATTGCCAGCAAAGAGAACCGGCTGGAGATCCGTGATATCACCGTTGAGCTGACACAACCTGAGTTTGTCGTTATAGATTCCGGCCTTAATCCAGGCGAGCACGTGGTGGTATCCGACCTGATTCCTGCCATTGAAGGCATGCTGCTCAAGCCCAGCAATGATGATCGCGCTCTCCAGCGGCTGATACAGATCACCCAAGAAGGCAGCCGTTGATGATCACCTTCTTCGCCAAACACCCAACGGCTGGAAACCTGCTGATGCTGTTTCTGGCGGTACTCGGCCTCTCCGCCCTGCCAACCCTGCAACGGGAAACCTTTCCTGACTTTGCCGCCCAGAAACTGCAAGTAACCATTGCCTACCCTGGTGCCAGCGCAGAAGATGTGGAGGAGGCAATCTGCCAGCGCCTGGAAGATGCCATCGATGGCATCAGCGATGTCGTAGAGATGACATGCGAAGCCCGGGAAGGGGTGAGCATCTCCGTGGTTGAGATGGAAGAGGGGGGAGATATCACCCGCTTCATGGATGACGTGAAAACAGAAGTAGACGCCATTGACAGTTTTCCCGAACAGGCTGAACTGCCTGTGATCAAGGAGCTCGGCCGTACTGATCAGGTCGTCTCAATTGCCATCACCGGGCCTATGTCCGTCAGGGACCTGAAGGCCTATGCTGAACAGGTCAAAGTGCAGATGCAGCAGCTGCCGAATGTATCTCAGATCGATATCACCGGCTTCTCGGATCACCAGCTTCGCATCGAGGTACCCACCCTCGCTCTGCGTCAATACGGACTCAGCATGTCCGATATCGCCAACAGCATAGCCCGCCAGGGAATCGACCTCCCTTCCGGCTCACTGGAGACCAACGACCAGGATCTGCTGATACGCTTCACAGACCTGCGCAGAACGCCTGAAGAGCTAGCCGACCTGATAATAGTAAGCGCTGACTCTGGTGCCGAAATACGACTGGAAAATATCGCCACAATCATCGACCGGTTTGAGCGGAATGAGGATAAAATTTTCTTCAATGACAAGCGCGCCGCTGTACTTCAGGTGATCAAAAACAAACAAGAGGATACCCTGGTGGTAATGGATACGGTAAGCCGCTTTCTGGAAAAGCAGCGCTCCATGGCACCCGCCGGCGTGGAATATTTTGTTACCCAGGATAAATCGTCCATCGTCCGCGATCGTCTGAGCTTGTTGCTGAAAAACGGCGCTCAGGGATTGGTGCTGGTGTTTCTCACCATGTGGCTCTTTTTCCAGGGGCGCTTCGCCTTCTGGGTCGCCATGGGCCTGCCAATCTCATTTCTTGGCGCACTCTATTTCATGAGCATTCTGGGGCTGAGTATCAACATGATCACCATGGTGGCACTACTGATTACCATTGGTCTGTTGATGGATGACGCCATTGTTATCTCAGAGAACATCGCCACCCATCTGCGTAAAGGAAAAAACTCCCTGGAGGCTGCGATCGCCGGCACCCGGCAGGTTGCCCCGGGTGTCATCGCCTCATTTCTCACCACCATAGCGGTTTTTGGCCCCCTCGCCTTTCTCGCGGGAAATATGGGCAAGGTACTGCAGTTCGTACCGATGGTGCTGATCCTGGTCATTGCTGTCAGCCTGATAGAGGCTTTTCTGATTCTGCCGCACCATCTGGCACACTCCCTCAAACACCATGAGAAGGATACCTCCAAATTCCGCCAGGCTTTCGACAATAAGCTGGCAAATTTTCGCGACCACACGCTCGGCCAGATGGCGGATTTTGCCGTCCACCAGCGCTATTGGTTTATCGGTGCCATTATTGCCCTGTTCCTGCTCAGCATCGGTATGCTGGTGGGTGGAAAGCTGAAATTTCAGGCATTCCCAGACATTGAGGGTGACATTATTGAAGCCCGCATTCTGCTTCCACAGGGCACCCCCCTGTGGCGTACAGAAGAGGTGGCAATGCGGATCACTGACGGCATGAAAAGCGTCGATAAAGCATTCACTCCCCTGCAACCGGATAAACAGCAGCTGGTAAGGAATATCCAGGTGCGCTTCAACAAGAACCTCGACGCCAATGAAACAGGAGCCCATGTGGCCACAGTCACGGTTGATCTGCTCACGGCGGAAAAGCGTAGCGGCCATTTGGATGACATCATCAACCGCTGGCGCAAAGAGGTGGGTGAGATACCGGATCTGATCGCACTCAATTTCAAAGAGCCGACCATTGGACCTGGCGGCATCCCTCTGGAGATCCGACTGAAAGGGATAAAACTGGACCAACTGAAACAGGCTTCCCTGGAACTTCAGGAGTGGCTTTCGCGCTACAAAGGCGTGTTCGACCTCTCCGATGACCTCCGCCCCGGAAAACCGGAATTGCGTTTACGCCTGCGTGATGGCGCCCTGGCTCTGGGTCTGGATGCCTCCACCATCGCCAATCAGCTGCGTGCCGCATTCTACGGTACCACCGCCAGTGAAATACAAGTGGGCCCGGAAGCCTATGAACTGGACGTACGGCTGGCAGACAGAGACCAGACAACACTGAACGATGTCGAGAGTTTCAGAATCACCACTGCGAAGGGGGATCAGATTCCCCTGAGTGCAGTGGCCATCATCGAACAGGATAGGGGCTATGCACGAATCAAACGTGTAAATGGGGCGCGCACAGTGACCATCACCGGTGACATGGATACACGGCTGGCCAATGCCCGTGAGGTGATCGAGCACACCAAACAGGCATTCCTGCCCGACCTTCTCAAGCGCTATCCGGATGTTAGCACCAGTATTGAGGGTCAGTCGAAAGAGACCAACAAGACGGCTGCATCCATGTTACGCGGTTTCAGCATCGGCCTGGTTGGCATCTTCATCCTGCTCAGCTTCCAATTCCGCAGCTATGTGGAGCCATTGGTCATCATGATGGTCATACCCCTGGCATTGATTGGCGTGATCTGGGGCCATCTTCTGATGGGGCTCAGTCTCACCATGCCGGGCGTTATCGGCTTTGCCTCACTCTCCGGCATCGTGGTCAATG